>JAKLPK010000148.1 GCA_022013895.1 Cellulomonas sp.
TGATCACCTTCGGCCTCGCACTGGGGCTGATGATGTCGGCCTTCAACGTGTACCTGCGCGACGTCCAGTACCTCGTTGAAGTCGCGCTCATGGTGCTCTTCTGGGCTTCGCCAGTCGTCTACGCCTGGACCGCCGTCCGAGACAACGCGGGCCCTCTGCTTACGGAGTTGTACCTGGCGAACCCGGTGACGCTGGCCATTCTCGGGTTCCAGCGTGCCTTCTGGGCTGCAGGCTCTGACCAGCCGTTGCCTGATGACTTCACGCTTCGACTCTTCGTCGTGCTCGGAGTCTCCTGCGCTCTGCTCTGGGTGGCCCAACGAGTCTTCGCCCGGCTCCAGGGCGACTTCGCCCAGGAGTTGTGATGACCACCGCTGTCTCGGTTCGCGACGTCTCCAAGCGATTTGTGATCCGCAAGGACAAGTCGCTTAAGGAGCGGGTGGTCAACGGCAGACGCGGGGCAGCGCACAAGGAGGACTTCTGGGCGCTCCGCGGGGTCAGTCTCGACATCGAGGCTGGCTCGTCGATCGGCCTGGTCGGTCCCAATGGTTCAGGCAAGTCGACGCTCCTCAAGGCGATCGGCGGCATCATCCAGCCCACCAGTGGTGAGGTCCTGCTGCGCGGTCGGCTCGCCGCGCTCCTTGAGCTCGGAGCGGGCTTCCATCCCGACCTCACCGGCCGAGAGAACGTCTACCTGAACGCGGCGATCCTCGGGCTGTCCAGGAAGCAGACCGACGGCTACTTCGACGCGATTGTCGATTTCTCAGGCATCGAACCCTTCATCGATACGCAAGTAAAGTTCTACAGCTCAGGGATGTATGTGCGACTGGCATTCGCTGTTGCGGTCCACGTCGACCCCGACATCCTCTTGGTCGACGAAGTCCTTGCAGTGGGCGATGAGCCCTTCCAGCGCAAGTGCATGGACCGTATCCGCGGATTTCAAGCGGAAGGACGCACGATCATCCTGGTGACACACAGTCTTTCTCAGGTCGCTGAGCTGTGCGACCGAGCCGTCGTCCTGCAACACGGCGAGGTAGCCGCCGACGGCAAGCCGATCGACGCCCTGCGGGTGCTGCGCGACGACTTCGCAGAGATCGAACGAGAGGACCTCGCACGCGGTCAGGCCGAGCACCACGGGACGACGTCCAGACCGGCCGCGGAGGTGACCGCGGTACGGGTCGCCGTCCGGGGCGAGGTAGTCGACAGCGCCACCATCACGCCTGGAGAGGATCTTGACGTCCACATCCAGATCGCGTGCAACGAGCCGCTTGACGCCGGCTGGATACTTGGAGTCGGGATCGACACCGCGCTCGGACAGCCGGTATTCGGCACCAACTCGCGGCTTCTCGATATGCCAATGACGTCACTCGACCGATCGCGCACCTTTCGCTATCACCTCCGCGACGTGGCGCTCGGCGAGGGGTCCTACTGGGTCGCTGCTGGAATCCTTGACAGCACCGGAACCCGCGTACACCGACTTGACCAGGGGGCTCGGCTGGTTGTCGAGTCGTCCGGCCGTTCAGTCGGTTTTGTCGACATCGGAGCCACCCTGGACACCCAGGCGTGATCTCCGGGGCCAGCCGGCCTGTCTAGGTGTTCTGGCTGGCGACCGCCCCACCCCCGCGGCGTGTCCATAGCCGTGGCGGACGAGGTGGAGCCAGACAAGCCGGACACCACGGCGGTGGCCGTCCGCGATCCACAAGTGAACGCGGGCCCGCGTCAGACCTACGACGTCATGGGAAGCGCACCTGCGCATTCGTCCAGTACTCCGGACTCGTCCCGATCAGCCGCGGCAAGACGAAGTCGCCGCGCTCCGCCATGAGCGGGAGCCAGCTCGCGACACCGGACGGGTCGACGTTGCGCCCCAAGAACGTCTGGTAATAGGCGTTGAGCCGCAGCAGCCCAGACTCGGGCGATGTCACGATCCAGCGCACTGCGGTATCGCGGCCATAGGTGTTGGCGTATCCCACCCAGTAGTCGAGGTCAGCCGCGGTCGCCGCTCGACCGAGCACCTTCTGGTAGACCGCAGCGAACCAGGTGCGGACGTCACCTCCGCCCAGCGTGGACAGCGACTCAGATGAGCCATAGATGGCCGACTGGAGTTGGGGCACCCCCGCCCCGTCACTCAGGTAGCCAATCCAGAACTCGAGCCCACCGGACTCCGGAGCCCGGTTGAGCGCGGAGGCGTACTGAGCGGTCACGAATGCCTGGAGGCGCTCCCGCGACATGACGATGCCGTCCACCATTGGCCCGGGGTCGCCGGTCGCAGTGACCCGCGCGGTCCAGTACGCCTCGCCGGCAGCATCGGGGGCCCGTCCTAGGACGTCGTTGTAGAGCGCACGCACCACGGACCGGGCCGAGGCTTCCGAGATCGCCGATATCGAGAACCAGTCGCTGCGGAGCCCAAGTTTGGTCCGGACCTGCGCACCGGTGAACGTTGTCGTGGTGCCCGCCGTCGTCACTACCGTGACCGTGGTCACCCGGCCGCCGTCATCGCCGAGACCGTTGCGGGCGGTGACTGCGATCGTCCGGATCTCGCCGGTCCCGAGCTTGGCCGCGACCGCCGAGAGCGTGCTCGACACGGTCCAGCTGTGGTACGGAGAGATGGAATCGCCTTCGTCCTGAACGGCCGGGAACTGGCCGCCAGCCGACCAGCCACCGGTGGACGAGGTGTACTCCGTCTTCACCACCGCACCCGCCCGACGCAGCACCTGATTGGCGGTCGCCACGACCGCCTGATCGGAGGTTGAGGACTCAAGCGCGGTCCTGGGGCTGCCCCAGGGCTGCACATAGGCGCCGCCGTAGACCTGACACGTCGTCGAGTCGCAGATCGTCGCGCCCGATGCGGTCGAGCCGTAGGCGAGTGCGTAGCTTCGCGCCGCGACCGCCTGAGCCTTGAGCGCCTCGATTCCGCCGCTCGATCCCCACGACGCCGGCATCTCGCGAGGGACGACACCACGCAGGTAGGTCTCGATCGGCAGCAAGTTCTGCGTGTGCATGGTCGAGCCGCCGTACACCCTCAAGGCACCGCGGTAGGTCCTCTCCTCGGACGAGGTGCAGACGGCCATCATCGAGTCGGTCGTATACACCATCGCCCCGGAGGCGACCGGCGCTCCCCAGGCTGTCCAGGGACCCGAGCACCCCGGCCCGGTGTAGACCTGCAGGCTGGACCCAGACGAGCCGATCATGACCGCGGCTGCCCCGACAGAGGTCCCGTTGATCGACAACCCAGCGCCAGCGACCACGGGGGCGCTGCCGGTCAGCGCGGTGAGCTCCACCGAGATTGTCGGGTTCGTCGAATCGGTCGAGCTGAGGGTCGTTCCGCCGTAGTAGTGGGCAAGGATCTGCGCGAAGCCCCAACCGTGGTCACGGGCGTACCCGTAGGCGCCCCATTGGCCCAATCCGCGGCCGTGCCCGTACCCGTGTCCGGTAATCGTCGCGGGCGCATCAGCGGCGGCCGCCGGCCGCGCCGAGGTCACCAACGGAATGAGCATCCCGGTGCTCAGGGCTGCGGCGACTACGACGCGCACCCACCTGGTGAGCAGCATCATCGAGCGGTCTCCTCCTCCGGTGCCCTGCCGACCGCCCGGTACGATCGCCCCGGGGCACGCGAGAAGCCCCGGAGGGCCGGTGGCAGGGTATCCCCGTCCTCCCCCGTTCCATCGGCAGGCAGACCGGCCGAACGAAGCCCGGAGGCAGAATCATCGCAACGCCACGTCGTCGGCGACACCTCAGCGACGATGGGCCGGAGGGCGCTAGGCACCCCGACCCCGCACCATCTGCCACCAACGAGAGTGCGCCACCGCGGGAGGTCAGGGGTGGCCGGCGAGTTCTGGTCGAGACGGCCGGCGGCCTGATCGCGGCCGCGTTGTCGACGATCGGCATGTTCCTCGCGCTCCGGCTCTGGCACCTGCGCCTCGAAGTCCCGCTTCAGTACCACGGCGACAACATGCTGGCGCTCATGACGGTGCGGAACATGCAGACGACGGGCTGGTTCCAGACCAGCGACCTGCTCAACGCTCCACTTGGCCAGAGCCTGCTCGCGTACCCGTCGTCAGCTGGCGACCTCTGGAACCTGGTGGAGCTCAAGGCGCTGTCCCTGTGGCTCAGCCCGGCCGCCACCGTCAACGTGTTCTACCTGATCGGCTTCCCCCTCGTCGCCGTCACCACCTACGTCTGCCTGCGTCTGTCGCGCGTGTCGCTGCCGGTCGCGGTGACGATCGGCGCCGTCTACTCCTGGCTCCCTTACCACTTCCTGCGTGGCGAGTCGCACCTGTTCCTCGCGAACTACGCGGCCGTCCCGATGTTGTGCCTACTCGTCCTGGCGGTGTATCGGACGGACCGGACGACCGTCTTCGGACGCGGACGGATCATCGCTGGCCTCGCTGCGGCGGTCTTGCTCGGCGGTACCGGGCTGTACTACGCGGGGTTCTTCGTCACTCTGCTGGCAGCGGCCGGAGTGCTCGCGTCGACGGCCAAGAGGACGTGGCGCCCGCTGTTCGCCGCTCTCGCGCTCGGGACCACGACGGTCGCCGTGCTCGTGGCGTCGGCCTGGGCGAACATCTCCTACATCCTGGCCCACGGGTCGTCGGTCGACGGGCGCGGGTACTTCCAGACCGAGTACTACGGCCTGAAGATCACCAACCTCCTGATGCCTGTCTCGGACCACCGGATCGGGCTGCTGGCACAGCTCCGCGAGTCATCGGCCAACACCCTGATCCCCGGCGAGGGCATGGAGGCCCTTGGGATCATCGGCGCGGTCGGAGCCGTGCTGGTGGTGTTCGCGGCACTGATGCCGCGTGCCGCGCACCGGTCCGGCCCACTCCTGGACGCGTGGCGCGAGATCGGAGCGCTCACCGTGGTCGCCTTGCTGATCTCGACGGTCGCAGGTCTGTCGGCAATCCTGGCTGCCGGCGGCTTCACCTTCCTGCGCGCGTGGAACCGCATCTCCGTCGTGATCGCCTTTCTCGTGCTGCTGGGTAGCGCGCTCGGGCTCGACGCCCTGATCGGCAGAGCGAGCTCAACTCGCCCCCGCTGGCGCCCTGCGGTCGCCTGGTCGCTCGCGGTCGTGGTCTCGGTCGTCGGTCTTCTCGATCAGACGACCGACGCCAATATCCCGCAGTACCAGGTCATGCAGGCGCTCTGGCACGACGACTCCATCTTCTACACGTCGGTCGAGCAGATGCTGGAACCAGGGACCGCCGTGTTCCAGCTCCCCGTCGCAGGCTTCCCCGAGTCACCGGCGGTCAACACGCTGGACCCATACGACCTGCTCACCGGCTACCTGCACACCGACACGCTCTCGTGGAGCTTCGGCGGGGTTAAGGGCGGCGACGGAGAGTGGCAGTCGGCCGCCCTGACAGGCGGTGTCACGGCCGCACTCCCCGCGATCGTCGCGACAGGCTTCCGCGCCGTCCTGGTGGACCGCCGTGGCTACGCCGACCACGGCGCCGCGATCGAGCAGGAGATCCGCGACATCGTCGGTGACGTCCCGACGGTCGTCGACCCCGGCAAGGCAGTCATCGTGTTCGACATCGGCGCATACGCCGACCGCCTGACGGCCACGGGCGATCTGCCGAACCGCGAGGAGGTCCTGACGACACCGCACCTGACGTTCGGTGACGGCTTCTACGACGAGGAGAGCGCGAACGGCTCGACGTACCGGTGGGCCACCGGCGAGGCCCACGCGACGATCGTCAACCCGGGTCAGCAACGCGAGGTGACGCTCACCGGATCCGTCACGACGATCGATGCCGAGGCGGCGGTCGACCTGACCATCGGCGACCGGCTCTTCCATCTGAAGGCCGTCGACGGCCGGCTCCAGATCGCCGTCACCGCTGAGGTCCCGTCAGGGGTCACCGCGGTGACGCTGACCACCGACAGCGCGCCGACGCCCAGCACCGCCGGTGACACCCGAGACCTACGCCAGCAGGTGGGTGACCTCAGGCTGACCGTCGGGGGCTAGAGCCTGCCTCCCTGATGTGCATAGCCCGGTCTGGCACGCCTTGAGGGGGCGCGGCAGCGGCCGACCCCGTCCATCGACCGCGTGAAGGATCTTCGTGGTCAATCCGCCGCGAGGCCGTCCGATGCCGTGGCCTGCGGGCTCAACCTCATCCGGTGGCCGATTCTTGTGATTCGAACGAGCCCCCGGAGTCCTGCTCAGGGAAGGTGGAGTTCGTCGCGTGCTGGTGCGCCCGAGCGGTCGTGGCATCCACCGACGCAGTCGGCTCGATCCCGCCTGTCGCGTCGGCCTCGGTCAGAAGGTGCATGAGGAATCGGTGCCAGATGCCGTCACCGGCGTTGCGTCGTTGACGCCGATCACCGAACGGGTGCCCACGGCGCCCCTGGTTCGAGGTCAGCAGCACCACGATCAGAGCCCACTCCCCGTCCGTGAACACCTCGAACCGCGACGACGACGCGCCCATACCCGCAGCCCGCCGGCCACCTCACCCGAGGAGAGACACGCTCTAGTCGAGGCCCAGGGCAGAACGCACCGCGGGCAACGCCTGATCTCCGAGCACCCGCCAGTCGTAGGTCGCTCGGGCTGAGGCCGCCAGCCGCGTCGTGGTCGCCGGGTCGGATCCAGACAGCGCATCGCGCACGCCGGCGGCGAAGCCTTCGAGCTCGGCCAGGTGCACGCCATCGGTCTGCATCCGTATCCCGCGCATCCCAACCGGCGTGGAGAGCACCGGCACACCCGCCGCCATGTACTCGACGACCTTGAGGTTGGTGCCTGAGCCCGATCCCAGCGGCGCAAGAGCGAGGTCAGCGCACGCCAGAAGCTGGCGCTTCGTGACGGCCGCGACCTCCCCGAGGCGCAGCACGTTCGACGGACCCGGTTCGGACTCGAGTGCTGCCGCATGCCCGCCTAGCAGCGCGAAGGCGACCTCGGGGAGCCCCGCCGCGAATCCGAGGATCGCGCGGCCCGCCTCGATGTTGGGCTCGTGCCAGGAGCCGATGAACACCGCCAGCAGGCGGGGTTGCTCCGGCCCCCCGGCCCTCCGCAGCGCAGCGAGCCACCGGTCACGGCGCGCAGCACGCTCGACCGCCCCCAGGTAGCGGACGTCGCTCAGGTCTGTCCCGTTCGGGCTGAGGTGGAACCGCACGTCCCGAGCGTCGTACAGCGAGCGCAGAGCATCGCGGTCCTCGTCCGAGACAGTCAGCACCAGCGACGCACCTGTGGTCGCGGCGCGCTCGACCCTCGCGACCTCCGCCAGGAAGCGGTCCCCCGCCGGGTTCTCAGGGAGCATCTGCCGCTTGAGGACGTACTCGCAGTTGTGGGCGTCGTAGACGGTCCGGATCCCGGCGAGCACGTCGTGGACCACTGGTGCAAGGAACGGGTGGGCGAGCAACGCCCCGGCCGCCTCTTGTCCCAGCTCGTCCAGGACCTCGGCGTAGCGCGGGGTCATCGAGGCGAACTGGCTCGCGCAGATGTCGGAGACTGGGATCCCGACCTGAGCCGCTGCTTCGTCCTCGGCCAGCTGGTGTTCCCTGGAACGGGGCACCACGTGTTCGACCATGCCCGGGCGGATGACCGTGGACGTCGGCGACGCCTCAGCAGGGCCGAGAGAGACGAGATCCACGTCGAAGTGCTGGGCGAACCGTCCGTACAGGTTCACCACCCGAAGCTGTCCGCCGCCTCGCGGCGGCCAGGCGGCGAAGGTCGATGCCACGACCAGCCGAGGTCGCCGACCGCTCCGGCGCCCCCCTGCGGAGCTGCTGGGCATGCCCGGCGGGATCAGCGTCCTGACCACCCGAGCCCAGGTCTGCGCCGCGGCAGTGCTCTGCGCGGCTTCCCGAGCCTTCGGGCCGAGAGCGAGCTGCTCGACCCCGACAAGCCCCTCGCCAAGCGAACCGGCGTCCGGCTCTGCGATCCACCCGTTCTCGCCGTGCCTGACCATCTCGGTCGGCCCGCCGGAGTCGGTCACCGTCAGCACGGGCTTGCCCGCCGCCATGGCCTCGTAGGTGATGAGTCCGAGGTCCTCGTCGAACGGGACGAACGGGACCGCGATCGCACGGGAGTAGTGCTCGACGAGGTCGGGCGGCGACACCCGCCCGACGAAGCGAACCCGCGGGTCCTGGGCCGCACGCTCACGGAGCGCCGGGGTGAGCGGCCCCTCGCCCGCGATGACGAGCTCACGGCTACCCGGGTACAGCTGCATCGCGTCGATCAGGAGGTCCAGGCGCTTGGGTCCGTCGTGCCGGCTCGCGGTGAAGAAGTACTCCCCCGGTCCGCTGTGCAGGCCCTTGAGTGCCGACGGTGGGTGCACCACGTGGACACCGACCCCCGCCGGGAAGTAGTCGGGTCTCGTGGCAACGGTCCACGAGATCGCGGCATAGCGTTCGATCTGACTGGGCGCGAGCGCCGCGCCGTCGAGCGCCTGGACGAGGATCCGCGCCAACGGTCCGGGGAACCCGAAGGCCGGGTGGTCGGGGCCCAGCGCCGTGTATGCCGCGTCCCAGGCGAGGAACAGCTCGGCGACGCCGTCGCGCTCAAGCCGTCGGGACACCTCGAGGAGCCGCCGGACCTGCGGTTCCGCGGACTCCACCGTCAGCGGCATGCCGAACAACCCGTAGGCGTCGTATAGCCCCCGCAGCGGGTGCAGCAGGTAGACCACGTGACGCGGGTGGCGCACCATCCAGGCTGGATACTTGCCCGTCACGAGCAGGTCGAACTGGCTCAGATCGAGGCTGGCGAACGTCTGGTACGCGGCCATGACCTCAGCGAGCGTCTGTTCCCGGATCGGGATCTTCAGCAGCTCGACGTCGTGCTCAGTACGCTCGTCGAGCTCCCGGTACAGCCCGCTCCACAACGTCTCCGCGCCCCCCGGCGCAAACGGCACCGGACTGGGTGCGACGATCGCGACCCGCATCAGGCCTCCGCGACGAGCGCGAGCGCCCCGAGGAGCTCAGCGGTGGCGGCGGCCTCGGTCCGGTCCCGGACCGTCTCCAAACCGGCGGCACCCAGCGATCGGACGAGCTCAGGGTCGTTGGCCAGCCGTTCGACGGCCGCGGCGATCGCCGCTCCCGTCGGTTCGACGACCAGACCGTTCACGCCATCGACCACGAGGTCGGTCAGACCCCCACCGTCCCGACAGACGACCACCGGTCGTGCGTGCGCCATCGCCTCGAGCACGGTCAGGCCGTAGTCCTCGTCGTACGCCGGTGCCACCACGCACAGAGCCGATCGGTACAGCCCGTCCAGCGCCGCGTCATCGACCCGACCAGCCAGCCTCACGCGCGGGTGCTCGGGCCCGTCGACGGGGCCAGAGGCGGCTCCGGTGTTGAGCCAGAGGTCCTCGTCCCGGAGGGCAGTCGGGTCAGAGGCCGCGACCCGCGCCGAGACCGACCGGACGAAGGGCAGCCGTCCGCCGTCACCGACCAGGACACCGGGCCGATCTGCGATCGCGAGCGCCTGGACCACCAGCTCGGTGCGCTTGGTGAACTCGTGACGGCTGACGGTGAGCACATCCCGATAGGTGTCCCGGTCCGGGTCGACGACGACGGGCGCCGGAGCGTGGTAGAGGCCGATCTCACGGGAGGGGTCACCGAACTCATGGAGCCGGTCGCGGACCCGCGCCGACCCTGCCAGGAAGTGAGTCACCCGGGCCAGGTCCGGCGCCTCCGCCGCACGGAGCAACGATGTCGCGACCTGGTGCTCGACAGCCGGCGCCCGACCCGCTGCCACCCACACCTCGGCGAGGTCGTAGAAGGCACGCAGGTGGTGGTAGAACAACGCGAGCTGGCGTGGGTGGTAGACCGCGTACGACGGCGGCTGGGTCGTGACCACGACGTCGAAGGCGGTCACGTCGAGGTTGCGGAATGCCTCAAGCATCGCCATGTGGGTGAACCACTCGCCAGCGCGACCCCAGGAGGAGTCGGGGACGTCTAGCCCGAACGGCCTGCGGCGCAGCTCCTGAACCCGGACCTGGACACGCTCGACCTCGTGACCGGCCCCCCGCAGGTCCCCTTCGACCCGCTCCACCACCGACTCGAAACCGCCCGAGATCCCCCAGTCGGGTTTGATGACGCCGATCCTCACGCCTCGTCCGCCGATCTCCGCTCGAGCGCATCGACCCGGTCCCGGAGCAGGTCCAGCTCGGACAACAGCTCGTCGCTTCGTTCCCCGGCTCCGGCACGCCGGAGGTCCTCGACCGCGTCCTGCAACGCCTGGTCGGTACCGACGGCGAGGGCTCGCATCGACGCGTTGAGACGGTCCGCGTACTGCAGCTGATGGCGCTGAGCGAGCGCCACGTGCTCCATCGCCTGGATGAGCGCGTCGATGGCGGCCGCGAGGCGGAAGGTGAGGACGTGGGACGCCCGCATGACGAGCCGGCGCACCCTGCGCAGCGGCACCGGATCGAGATGGTCCCGCCGGTACATGTCGAGCTCGACCCGTGCGCGTTCGAGGTTGCCTCGAGCGATCCCGGAGGCTCCCACCACGTCGACGGTGGCCACCTGGCCCGCCCGTGACCTGTCGAAGACGCCGATCATGACGGCCATGGTCGTCGCGTCGGACTCGACGTCCGGGCCATTGCTCTGGATGTGCACCGTTCTCCTCAGCTCGACTGCAACGACCACGAGGTGCCGCCCCCCGCAGGCGGTCCATCGTAGGCCGGGGACAGGAGGCACCCGGGACGGTCGGACCCGCACTGCGACCGGCGCTCATGCACCTGGGAGTCGGTAGGGTCGCGTCGAGCTGTGGCAGACGACAGGAGAGTGGACCGCGTGGGTGGCTTCGACGGACGAGTATCCGACCCCGGCGGCGACGATCATGGCGCGGTGACCGCCGCTCCACCGTCGAGCGCTAGGAGCTGGTGGCTCGGCGCCCTGGCGAGTGCGGCGCTGGCGTCGCTCGGTGCCGTCCTGGCGCTGCGTCTGTGGAAGATGAGCTTCTCCATCCCGCTCCGCTCCAGCGGCGACATCATGCTGTCGCTGCAGACCGTCCGCACCATGCAGCTCTCCGGCTGGTACCTGCACACGGACCTCCTGGGCGCTCCGCTCGGGCAGGACCTGCGCGCCTATCCCGGTGGCAGCGGCGACCTGTGGAACATGGTGGCGCTCAAGGCCTTCTCCCTGTTTCTGTCGCCGGCTGCCGCGGTCAACGCCTTCTTCCTGATCGGCTTCCCGGTGATCGCCGCGGTCACGTTCCTGTGCCTGCGACAGCTGCGGGTCAGCTGGTGGTCCGCCGTCGCACTCGGCGCGGTCTACTCGTGGATCCCGTACCACTTCCTCCGGGGCGAGGGCCATCTGTTCCTGGCCGCGTACGCCGCGGTGCCGATCGCGTGCCTCCTGGTGCTTGCTGTCCTGAACCGACGGTTGGAGCTGGGTCGGGGCGGGCGACGACTCTGGCTCGCCGCGGGAGGTGCGGCAGTCCTGCTCGGCGGGACCGGGCTCTACTACGCGGTCTTCGCAGCCGTGCTGCTCGTGAGCGCCGGCACGCTCGCCTCGATCGTCGCCCGCCGGTGGCGACCACTGCTGTCCGGGGTCGCACTGGCGTCGACATCGGCCGTGGTGATGGTGCTCGGGTCGCTCCCCACCGTGCTGTACGTGCTCGTCCACGGCAGCCCCGGGGTCGAAGGCCGCTCGTACGCCGCCGTCGAGTACTACGGGCTGAAGCTCACCAGCCTGCTCATGCCGGTGCAGAGCCACCGCATCCACATCTTCGCGCAGCTGCGTGCGCGTCTCGCCGAGAGCTACATCCCCGGAGAGAACATGGAGGCGCTCGGGCTGGTCGGAGCCGCCGGGCTCGTGCTGGTCGTGGCCGCGGCCCTGATCGCGTCGCGGAAGACCCCGCTCGGGCGCGACCTGCGCCGGATCGGGGTCGTTGCGCTGATCGCCTTCGTGTGGGCGACCGTCGCCGGGCTCTCAGGAGTGCTGGCGGTGGCGGGCTTCACCCAGGTCCGCGCATGGAACCGGATGTCGATCGTGCTCGCCTTCCTCGCCCTCGCCGGGGTCGGGCTCGTCCTCGACCATCTCGTCGCGCTCGCCGGCAGCCGGCGGTTCCTGGCACGCGGCCCCGGTCGCAGGCTCATCGGCCCCGTGGCCGCTGGCCTGCTCGCCGTGGTCGCGCTCCTGGACCAGACGACCGATGCCATGATCCCCAACTACCCGGCGGTGCGTACGGCGTGGACGTCCGACGACGCGTACTTCTCCAAGGTCGACAGCCTGCTCGGCTCGGGCGCTGCGGTGTTCCAGCTGCCGATCGTCCCGTACCCGGAGAACCCGCCGGTCGCCGCCATGGCGGACTACGAGCAGCTGCGCGGATTTCTCCATTCCGACCTGCACTGGAGCTACGGAGCTGTCAAGGGCAGCGGTTCTGACTGGCAGTCGGCCGCGTTCAGTCGTGGTCTCACCCACGCATTGCCGGCGCTGGTGTCAACCGGGTTCGACGCGATCTACATCAACCGTCAGGGCTATGCCGACCACGGCGCGGCGGTGGAAGCGGAGCTCGCGGCAGCCCTGGACGACGAGAGCCCGTTGGTGAACAGTGACGGCACCTTGGCCGTCTACGACCTGCGGTCGTACGCCGAGGTCCTGCGCGCGTCCGGCGCCGCCCTGCCCGACTCCCAGACGGTTCTCCACCCGGCCACCCTCGACTTCACCGCGGGGCTCTACGACCTGGAGACCGATGGCACCACGGCCTGGCAGTGGGCGGGCGCCGAAGCGGTCGCGGGCGTGTCCGGTACCGGGACCCAGGAGGTGGTCCTGACCGGCGTCGTCTCGGTGGCCACGCCGGGAGCCACCGTCACCGTCACCGTGGACAGCGCGACCACCCAGCTGCGCGCCGATGAGGCGGGGACGGTGACGCTGGATCTGGCCGTCACCGTGCACGAGGGGACTCGGGTGGTCCTGTCCTCCGACACGGCGGCGACCACACCAGCCGACGGCGACACCCGTGACCTCCGCATGAAGCTGACCGGCCTCACGCTCGCACCGACGTGGTGAGCGGGCGACGCCCGACGGCGAACGCCCGGTATCGTGGTGCGTCGGCCCACACCCAGATCGAGGAGAACCGTGGACGACTCTCTGGCAGAAGCACGCCAGCGCATTCTTGACCAGGTCCGCGAGTTCGCGGCAGTCTCGTTGGCCCCACGCCCGTTCATCCCGGGCGAGTCGACGGTCCCGGTCTCGGGCAAGGTGCTCGACGGGGACGACCTGGCAGCCCTGGTCGATGCGAGTCTGGACGGCTGGCTCACCGCCGGCCGCTTCACCACCCAGTTCCAGGACTCCCTCGCCGACTACGTCGGCACCCGGGCCGCCTCGTTCGTCAACTCCGGCTCCTCGGCGAACCTCGTGGCGCTCTCCGGACTGACCAGCCCCAAGCTGGGCAAGCGCGCGCTCAAGCCGGGCGACGAGGTGATCACGGTCGCCTCGGGCTTCCCCACCACCCTCAACCCGATCTTGCAGAACGGACTCGTCCCGGTTTTCGTCGACGTCGAGCTCGGCACGTACGACGCGATCGGCGAGCAGCTGCGCGAGGCCGTCGGTCCCAAGACGCGGGCGATCATGATGGCCCACACGCTCGGCAACCCCTTCGACCTGGACCTGGTCCAGGAGCTGTGCAAGGAGCACAAGCTCTGGCTGGTCGAGGACTCGTGCGACGCGCTCGGCTCGACCTACCGTGGCAAGCGCACCGGCAGCTTCGGCGATACCGCGACGGTCTCGTTCTACCCGGCCCACCACATCACCACCGGTGAGGGCGGCATGGTGTTCACCAAGCATCCGCTGGTGACCCGACAGGTCGAGTCGTTCCGCGACTGGGGCCGGGACTGCTACTGCGAGACCGGTCAGGACAACACCTGCGACAAGCGGTTCGAGTGGCAGCTCGGCGACCTGCCGCTCGGGTACGACCACAAGTACACGTACAGCCACATCGGCTACAACCTCAAGGGCACGGACATGCAGGCCGCGCTCGGGGTGTCCCAGCTGACCAAGCTCGACGGCTTCGTCGCGGCCCGCAAGGCGAACTTCGCGTACCTCATGCAGCGGTTCGCCGAGGTCGAGGGCCTCATCCTGCCGCGGGCCACCGAGCACTCCGACCCGGCCTGGTTCGGTTTCCCGATCACGTTGGCCGATGACCTGGCCGTCGATCGCGAGGAGCTCATGCGGTTCCTCGATGCGCACCACGTGGGCACCCGGCTGATCTTCGCCGGCAACCTGCTGCGTCAGCCGGCCTACCGCGGGATCGAGCGCCGCGTGATCGGCGACCTGCGCAACTCCGACACCGTCATGAACCGGTCGTTCTGGTTGGGCGTGTACCCGGGCCTGACCAGGGCCCAGCTCGACTACGCGGCGGACGCGGTGATCGCCTTCATCACCGGCCGAGGCGGCTCGTTCTGATGCACTACCTGGTCACCGGCCACACGGGCTTCAAGGGGGCGTGGCTCGTCCAGCTGCTGCACGCACACGGTCACCAGGTGTCGGGGCTGGCACTCGACCCCGCGCCCGGCGCACTCTACGAGCGGGCGCGGGTCGGCGAGCTCATGGAGCAGGACCTGCGGGTCGACATCCGCGACGGTGCCGCGACCGCCGCTGCGCTCCGCCAGGTCTCCCCCGACGTCGTCGTGCACCTGGCCGCCCAGCCGTTGGTGCGCGAGTCGTTCCGCGATCCGCGGACGACCTGGGAGACCAACGTCAACGGCACCTTCAACGTGCTCGACGCGGTGGCCGCGACGCCCTCGGTGCGGGCGCAGCTCATCATCACGACGGACAAGGTCTACCGGAACGTCAACCAGATCTGGGGCTACCGGGAGACCGAGCCGTTGGGCGGCGTGGACCCGTACTCGGCGTCCAAGGCCGCGGCCGACCTGCTCACCCAGTCCTGGATCGCGACCTCGGGCTGCGAGGTGCCGACCGCGATCGCGCGGGCCGGCAACGTGGTCGGCGGGGGCGACGTGTGCCCCGAACGACTCATGGTCGATCTGGTCGCAGCCTTCAGCGCCGGGCAGGACGTCCACCTGCGCTACCCGCACGCCGTGCGGCCGTGGCAGCACGTGCTGGACTGCCTGGCCGGGTATCTGGCCCTGGTCGATGCGCTGCTCGAGGGGCGGCTGGCCGGTGAGGCGTTCAACTTCGGACCGGGCACCGGGTCGTTCGTCGAGGTCGGCACGGTCGCCCGCACGGTCGCCCGGTTGTGGCAGACCACGGCCGGCGTCGTCGTCGACGAGGCCCCGGCCCTGCACGAGGCCGGGCTGCTGGCACTCGACGCCCGCAAGGCAGAGCTGGCCCTGGGCTGGCACGACCGACTCGACTTCGAGGCCACCATGGCCTGGACCGTCGAATGGGCGCGACGAGCCCACGACGGCGCTGACGCCCGCGAGCTGTGCACCGAGCAGATCGCGGCGTTCGCGGCGACAGGCGGCGGGAAGGCCGGACGATGAGCGTCGACGACCCGTTGGTGCGCGACGTCGTCGTCGTGGGAGCCGGCCCGGTCGGGTTGTTCGCCACCTACTACGCGGGTTTCCGCGGTCTGCGCGTGACCTCGGTCGATGCGCAGTCGGAGGCCGGCGGTCAGGTCACGGCCCTGTACCCGGGCAAGCTCATCCACGACGTCGCCGGGTTCCCGGCGGTCACGGGACGCGATCTCGTCACCGGGCTGCTCGCCCAGGCCAAGGAGTACGGCCCTCGGATGCTCTTCGACACCGATGTCCTCGCCGTGCGAGCCGCGGGTGAGCGCTTCGAGGTCGACCTGTCGGGTGACCGCACGATCTCCACCAGGACCGTGGTGCTCGCGACCGGGGTCGGTGGCATCCACCCGCGGCCGTTGCCGGTGGGCCATGAGTGGTACGGCCGGGGTCTGGTCTACGTGGTGACGGACACCGCGGCCCATACCGACCACGACGTCGTGGTCGTCGGCGGCGGTGACTCGGCACTCGACTGGGCCCTCCAGCTGCGCCCCGTGGCCCACTCGGTCACGCTCGTGCACCGTCGGCGCTCGTTCCGGGCGCACGAGGCCTTGGTCGACCGCGCTGCACGTGAGGGCGTCGAGATCCTCACCGAGGCCGAGGTGACCGCCGTCGAAGGCGACCACCGGGTGCGTCAGGTGATCCTGCGGCTGGGTGACGGCACCACCCGCGAGCTCCCGGCCGACTCCGTCGTCGGAGCCCTCGGGCTGCTCTCGGCGCCCACCCCCTTCCCTTCCTGGGGTCTGGAGGTGCACCAGCGCAAGGCGATGGTGGACTCCCGGATGCAGACCTCGGTCCCCGGGATCTTCGCCGTCGGCGACGCCTCGACCTACCTCGGCAAGGTGTCGCTCATCGTCTCCGGTTTCGGTGAAGCCGCCACGGCGGTTAACAACGCGGCCGTGCACCTGGACCCCGCGCTCGCCCTCATGCCTGGTCACTCCACGGACGACGACCTTGCCCCGCCGAGCTCCCGGACCGGATCGATCCCCGTCGTGCGGGCGTCAGGAGAACAGCGATGAGCTACGTCATCGGCAAGGAGTGCATCGACGTCCAGGACCAGTCCTGCGTGGACGCCTGTCCCGTCGACTGCATCTACGAGGGCGAACGCAAGAACTACATCAATCCCACCGAGTGCATCGACTGCGGCGCCTGCGAGCTGGTGTGCCCCGAGATCGCGATCTTCCCCGCCCGCCGAGCGCGCGGCAACGCCGAGTGGGAGCAGTTCACCACCGACAGCGCCGAGTTCTTCAGCCTGACACTGCCCGGCCGGGACGCGCCGTTGGGAGACCCGGGCGGGGCGGGGGCGGTCGGGGCGGTCGGGGCAGACACCCCGCTCGTGCACGACTGGGAGGGCTGAGTGGGCGGGGGCACCGGCGAGCTCGCCTCCGCAGTGCCCAAGTCCGAGACCGGGCCCGGTCCACGGCAGCGTCAACCGCTCAGTCAGGCCGGTATCCGATTTGCCAAGTTTGCCGTGCCATTGTCCGGACTCGCGATGGTGTCAACCTCGTTCGCGTCGTCCTACGGCGGCATCGCGCCCACCGAATTGCTCAGTTATGTCGTCGACGACATGTGGTGCGACACGTCAACCCAGGCGATCGGCCTGCATTGCTTTGGTGACTACGCGCTCGTCGACGACCTGTTCGGAACTGGCGACCCTTGGCACTCCGCACTCAGTGGGAATGCCAGCTGGCCTGCGGCAGCCTGGCTGCCCGCGATCCTCGCCTACCGACTCGGCGCGCTGATCGGAGTCGGCTGGGTCGGCGGTCTACTCTTCAGTGTCGTCTCTATCCTGGCGATGCTCAGCCCCGCTTGGTGGGCCACCCGGCACTGCGCGGTGTGGATCCGCGCGAGTGCCCTCACTCTGGGCGGCGCAGCCACGGCCCCGTTCATCGCCACGATCGACCGCGGAAACCCGGTGGGGCTCACAGTCCCTCTCCTGCTCTGGGCCGGGGTCGCCTACGGTCGACGGCAATGGGTGGCCCTGACCTGCGCCGTTGTGGGGGCGAGCCTCCTGAAGCCACAGATGATCGTCCTCCTGCTGCTTCCGCTACTGCACCGCCGCTACCGATGCGTCGTGCTCGGGGGCGCCGCCAGTGCCGCGCTCACGGTCGCTGGGTTCCTCGCGTTTCCACGAGCGTTCCCCGGCAATGCCCTCGCTTGGGTCCACGAGATTGTCAATCGCACCGGGGATTACCAGCCGCTCAACCAGGTCTACCCGTACAACATCGGGATCGGTCGGAGCTTCCTGACGCTGCTCGATGTCACCGGGGTTGGCACTCTGATCGGCGCGGACCACCGCCAGACAGCAATAGGTGTGCTCACCATCGCCGGGCCGAGTCTCCTCGTAGCTGCTGCTGGCATCGGAGCCCTGGCGCTCTGGCGAGGTCGTAGTCGCCTCGGCACTGGGCAGTCGTTCGCGCTGGCGCTGCTCGTCTGCCTCTACACTTCGAGCACCGTTTACCTGTACTACCTCGTCGTGCTTTTGGTCGCGCTCGCGCTCCTCGTACGCGATCCGGTTGAGCATCCCGGAACGGAATGCCCCGAGCGCGGTCGCTGGCACAGCCGATGGGGCAGTCTCGCCGCTATAGCGCTGATCATGGCTCCGGTCGTGGTCCCTGTCCCAGCTCGATGGTTCGGCCGCAGCGTTGTGTCCTTCGGCCAGGTCGAGATCCTGACCGTCAGCTTGTGGCAGGTGATGGTCGGCCCTCTGGTCCTGGCGTGGTTCGGCTGGCTGATCGTGACCAGTATGTGGCCACCGCACGCACTCGGCGGAAGCAGCGGTTCGAGACTGCCCGACCCGTCGGTGCAGGACATGAGGAGTTGAGGCGCCCGCTGGGCCTCCGCGTGCCCGCGGTCAGGTCCCCCACGGACGCACCGCGGCGGCGCGGGCCCTGCCGGACTCTCGGTGGCGCGCGCCGAGGACCGTCGAGACCGCTCAGCCTGTCCGCACTGGAATCAGCGCGAAGGTGAGGTCGTCTCCGTCCTGGCCTGCCGCCCCGTACTGGTGCATCCCCGAGAAGTCCGCGTAGTCCGCGCAACTGGGATCGTCGGCGAGAATCCGAGCGGTGGTCGTTCGGAGCAGGAGATACTCGGTTCCGACGGGCAGCGGCTGCGCACATTGGCGCCGAGAGAACCACCACGTTGCTTCGGCATACTCCGGCGAACTAGCCACCGCAACCGACGGAATCGAGGAGGTGAGCGCCATCAAGCTCGCATAGGGAAGCGCCTGCACCACTTGTCCGCCCGCAAGGGCGCTATCCATGTCCGGGCCACCATCGAGAGGAACCGAATTCGCCAGCCGAAGTTGCTGCTCCGCCAACAGCGCGTATCGGCCGGCGGGTTCGTCGCTGCCAGGACCCGGCAACCGGGAAGCCGGGGAGGGGAGCATCAGGACACCGGCCAGGATCGAGCCAACCGCAGTCAGCGGAAGCGCGACGACGAGAGGTGAGCCGAAGTCGCCCGACCGGACCTGGGCCGAACGCCAGGCCCGGGCGAACAACGGAAGCATCGACGCGACGACGAGTCCTGCGTTGAATGCGAATCCACCAATGTAGGTGGACGGGACCGAGCGCCCGGCCAAGTAGGGCAGGGCAAGCAGGGACCATCCACCGACAAGCGCGAGGAGCAGTCCCTGGCGATACGCAAACGAAGACTTGTCTCGAGGGGAACTGAGCACCAGGACGAATCCGATCGCGCTCGCCGCGACAAACAGTCCGACGATAGCAACATGCAGCCCGAAGGCCCCCATGGGGACGTTCGCTAGCCCAGCCGGTCCGAATACCCGCTCGAAAACGAGCCATGCCGGCCAGTCAACTGGAGTCCCGTTGGCCGCACCGGCCGCCGAGTACAGCAGAAATGGCACGAGAAGGCCAGCGCCCAGAGGGACCAGAGCCCGCACCAGGTCGCCCAGCGATCGCTGCACAATGATCACGGTCACGACCACGGCGGCTGCCGCCGCCAGCCCGAAGTCGGGATTGTTCAAGGCCGTCACTCCGCTGGCCGCGCCCAGCGCCAGCCAGGGCCATGGGACCGCCCAACGCGCCGTCGGCCGGCTACGAAGCAACACCATCGTGAGCAGCAATGTCAGTACCGGAAGCACGTCGCGCAGCGGCATGCCTTGGAAGTAGGACGACGCCGTGGTGCCGTTGGCGACCGGCACGAAGACCGCTGGAACGACTATCGCGACCGACGCGGCGAGGAATCGCCGGCCCGCGACCAGGTTCGGGAGGACAACGGCGGCCACAAGAGTGACCAGCTGGAGAATCAGCATTCCTGAGAGAACGACGGCCGGTGCGTGGGCTGGCCAGAGCGCGAGTGGAACAGCGAATAGATACGGGAGAACGACAGTGTACTGCGGAAAGTAATCAAAGAGCGGGAAGCGGCCTGCGGCAACAGCGGACAGTTCATCGGAGGTATAGCCGAAGTGGCGCGGATCCACAACGGTGGCGGGCGTCTGAATCCATGCCGGAACTGCCAGCGCCAGCACCAGTGCAGCCACCAGAAGACCAGCTGCGCGCCACCGCTGATCGCGGCTGGCGATACCAGCGATCAATGCTGACGCGGCCATGATCCCCAGTGCGAGGTCGCCGGTCGATAGTCCCGACCAGAGCTCAAACGGGTCTTCACTCCAGAGCACCGCGGCCAGCACGAGCGTGACAGCAGCACTGACAACCGTGGCAAGCCACCGAACACGATGATGCCCCTGGCCGCGGCGACGCGCCCCGACCCATGAGACCAGAGCCAAGCCGATCGTGAGTGCGAACCATGACGCGAGCGCGATCCGATCGGCAGGCTTGATCAGGGTCTTGTCGAGGTCCCGCAACCACGTGGTGTCGGTAGAGCGGTGCGGCGCTGGGCCAAGCCAGACTGCGGCGGCCGTCGAGAAGGCGACGAGCAGTACGGCAACGGGCCCGATCCACGTCAGGACAGTCGAACGCGAGCGTCCGGCGACCGGCACGGACCGCTTCCGATGACGGCGGGCGAAGGGCTCGGTCATCGAAGGCCGCCGAGCTCGGCGGAGGTCTTCCGGGAGTGCCCGGTCACGGCGACCAGCTCGGAAAGCGAACGAAGGGTCAAGCCAGCCCGGGACGCGAGGCGCGGCATCGCGTTGAGGTCTCCGACGTAGCGGTCCTCTGCCGCCGACGGGTCAAAGGTGGGGCGGCGAACCGCACACCCGCCCGCATAGCGAGCAACCGTCGTCGCTAGCCCGGCCATCTCAACCACATGTCCCCCTGTGTCGAACGTCGAACTCACCCCCCCAAATGACTCCCACAACGCGAGCGCCACCACTTCGTCAACACCGCAATACGAACGAACCACCGGGTGATCCGAACGAATCACTACCGGCCCACCCGCCCGAGCCATCGCGAGCATGGTCCCGAGCGCGTACCGATCCGGCTTCGTCATGCGTGGCCCAGCCACTGAGAACACCCGCGGAATGACGCAAGAGGCTCCGACCTCGTCAGCGGCTGCCCTGAACGCCAACTCGTCGAGCCGCTTCAGAGCACCGTACGGGTCGCCCAGGACGTCATGAACGAGACCGCGTCCCGGCCCGTAGACGGCGCCCGAACTCGTGATCACCACTCGGCGCGGCCTCAGCCGGGCGATCGCGTCCAGGACTGTCGTGGTGATGGCGATGTTCTCCGCGATGTACCGATCCACCCCGAGCTCACCGGCCTTGTCTCGAGTGAGGTAGGCAAAGTGCAGCAAGACATCGGGCGTCGCGGTGGACCGGGCCAGCTCTGCGAGTGCGAGGACCTCCACGTGTCGACCGTCACGCACGGTCACCGAGCGTTCGGAGCTCGCGTAGGCCAGAACACGTCTCGGAGCGTCCTCACCGAGCGCGTCGTACAGCAGGTCCAGCGCCGTCGCGCCGAACCACCCGGTCGCGCCGGTGACGGCGATGATGCCGTCACCAGGCGCGAGCAGGCTCGCGACGAGCTCAGTAGGCGTCACTTGTCGCCGTTGAGCAGCTTCCAGCGGCTCTCGAGCATCTCGATCCGCTTCGCGTCCTCACGGTGGATCGTGCCGTAGTAGTCGCGCTTGTTGAGCAGCCACAGCAGCTCGAAGTGCACTGCGTTGAGCAGGCCGCCGTGGATCTCCCCACCGTCCAGCGCGTGCCCACCAAAGATCACCTTGCGGGTCTCGAAGCGGGTGAGGTACGACTCCCGGAACGACTTCAGGTTGTCCAGCGCATCGATCGACACCGCACCGCCGACCACGAAGTCGAGGCCCTTCTCCTTGCAGAGCTTCGAGACCGCGAGCACCCGCTCGGTGACCTCCGGGCCCTCGATCCCGTCGCGCCCCAGGCCCATCGAGCCGGAGAAGTCGACCCGGCCGAAGACCACACCGTCGACGCCCGGGGTGCCGGCCGCGATGTCGGTGAGGTCGTCACGGTGCTCGTAGGCCGTGATCGTCTCCATGTTGAACAGGAA
>JAKLPK010000149.1 GCA_022013895.1 Cellulomonas sp.
CCGAGATCACTGTCACGATGACCGAGTTGCTGAAGTAGCGAAGGAAGTCGTTCGCCAGCACCCGCTGGTACGCGCCGAGCGTGGGGTGCGAGGGCAGTGAGAGCGGGTTCTCGGTGAAGAAGTCCGCCTTGGGGCGAAGGCTCGTGACGACGATGTAGTAGATCGGCACGATGACGATGACCAGCCAGATCCACCCGGCCAGTCCCGCCAGGACGTTCGGTCGCCCGGTGCTGTGCCCGCGCTGCGCACGGGGCGGCGCGGGGCGATCTGCTGCGGTGCTCACGTTCCCCATCAGAGCCCTTCCATCTGGCTGTCCATGCGGTCCGCGCCCGACAGCCTGTTGAGGCCGAGCGAGACCAGCAGCCCGACGACGACGAGGAAGACGGCGACGACGCTCGCCCCACCCATGTCGTAGCTGCGGAAGCCCTTGAGGTACATGTCGAGCGGCAGGATGCGCGTCGCGTTCCCGGGGCCGCCGCCGGTGAGCACGAAGATGAGGTCGAAGTACGTGAGCGAGCCGACGATCATCAGCGTCGAGGACGTCACGATCGTGTACTTGAGCTGCGGCAGCGTGATGTGCACGAACTGGGCCACCGTGCCGGCACCGTCCAGGCGTGCGGCCTCGTAGAGGCTCGCCGGGATCTGCCGGACACCGCCTTGGTAGAGCAGGGAGTGGAACGGTACGAAGCACCAGCCGATGACGAACACGACGACGCCGAAGGCCAGGTCCGGGTTGCCGAGCCAGTCCTGGGAGAGCCAGTCGAGCCCGAACGCCTGGCTCAGACCGAAGTTCGGGTCGAGCAGCGACTTGAAGGCGATGGCGACGGCGGCGGCCGAGAACAGCAGCGGCAGGAAGTACAGGACCGACAGCACCGCGCGGTACCTCTGGCGTCCGGCCATGAACACGCCGAGCAGCAGCGCGGTCGGGGCCTGGGTCACCCAGCTGAGCACGGTGAGCTTGACGGTGAGGACGAACGCCCCGCGGGCGACCGGGTCGGCGAAGGTCCGCTGCCAGTTGTCCAGCCCGGACCAGGTCGGCGTCCCCAGCCCGTCCCACGACATGAAGGACAGGACGAGCACCCCGATCAGGGGCACGACCGCGAACACGCCGAACAGTGCGAGGGCGGGGGCCGCGAACCAGGCCGAGGGCCCGCGGCGGCTGTCGGTTCGCCGGGGCCCGGCCGGGCGCCGCGTGGCGGCGCCCGACCGGTCCAGCGTGGTGGTGCTCATCAGCCGAGCGTCGCGTTCATGGTGTCGACGAACTGCTGCGGGGTGATCTGCCCGAGGAAGATCTGCGAGAGGTTGTCCAGCAGGGACTGTGCCTGGTCAGCCGGGAGCGCCTGGTCCCAGGACAGCTGGAAGTGCGGCGCGTCGGAGACCATCGAGTAGATGAAGGACAGGTAGTCCGCGTTGTCGGCCTTGGCGATCTGGTCCTCCAGACCGGTCAACGGCGGCACCGCACCGACCGCGAGGAACTCCTCGACCGCCTCATCGGAGTAGCTCTCGGAGATGAGGTAGTCCGTGGCGGTCTTCTGCGCGGCCTCGCTGGCCGTGGCGGAGACCGACCAGAAGTTGGCCGGGTTGCCGACGATGTTCGCGGCGTCGCCGGTCCCACCCTCGACGCTCGGGAAGTTGGCGTACCCGAGGGCACCGGAGGACACGAAGTCCGGGGAGTTGGTCAGGAAGTCCGAGTACACCCAGCTGCCCTGCAGGATCATCGCGGCCTTGCCCGTGGACACGAGGGCGGTGTCTGCACCGCCGTCGGCCGCGACGGAGCCGAAGCTGTCACCGAAGGCGCCGGCCTCGGTGAGCTCCTGGATCTTCGTGAGCGCCTCGATGACCGCCGGGTCGGACCAGGCGTCCTTCTCGCCGTCCAGGATGGCCTGGAAGACCTCGGGGCCGCCGATGCGGTCCGTCAGGTACTGGATGTACATGAGCTCGGGCCACTTGGACTGCCCGGCCAGCGCGATCGGGATCACGCCGTTCGCCTTCAGCTTGGCGACAGCGTCGAGCAGCTCGTCGTACGTGGTGGGAACCGACACACCGGCCGCGTCCAGGACGTCCTGGTTGTAGTACAGGACCACGGGCTGCGACTGGTTGTTCGGCACCGCGTAGGTCTTGCCGTCGATCTGGCCGTTGGCAGCCACCGAGGGCAGCACCCGCTCCAGCAGCGGCGCGACGGCACTGCTGATGTCGACGACGGAGTCGTTCTTGACGTAGTCCGCCAGGGTGCCGCCGGCCCAGGAGAAGACCAGGGTCGGCGCGTTGCCGGAGCCGACAGAGGTGCGGATCTTCTCCTTGTAGGCGTCGTTGGCGAACCACTCGGGGGTGATCTGCGCGTCCGGGTTCGCCGTGTTCCAGCGCTCGAACGACGACTCGAACACCGCCTGGCTTCCGCCGGTCAGCGCCCAGGCGGTCGCCGAACCATCGGCGTCACCGGAGGCCGACCCGCTGCCTGGCTGGTTCCCGCCGCTGCAGGCAGCCAGGATCGCAACCAACGAACCCGCCGCCAACGCGACGGACAACCGCTGGATCTTCTTGATTCTCATGCGAGACACACCTCTCACACCGTTGTCGAGGGACAAGGACATCGACCGAAACTTTTCGCTGGTCGCGCCGGGTGACACCCTTGCTGCCGCTCCGATCCTGCGTCAAGGCCGAGGGCTGTGATGGAAAAGCTTTCGCGTCTCAGGGCGTAACAGACGTCCTCGAGACCGAGACCTTGTCGTGATATTTCGTTCCGTTTACTCTGCTGCCTGGAGCGCACCACCGTCGGTGCCGAAGGAGCAGCGCGATGCCGTCCCCGGACGACCAGCCCGACATCGACCCCACCCGCGAGGCCGTGATCGATGACGACCCGAACACCTCGGCACGGGACAGCGCAGGAGCCCGACCGGCTGCGGCGCTCTCAAGTCGTCGCACCACGCTCAGCACCGTGGCCACCGCCGCGGGAGTCTCGATCGCGACCGTCTCCAAGGTCATCAACGGTCGGTCCGGGGTCGGTGACGACACCCGCCGACGCGTGGAGAGCGCCATCACCGACCTGGGCTACGTGAGTCTGGGCGAGCGGCAGGGGTCGGTGAACGCTGCCCAGGAGATGACCGTCGAGCTGATCGTCGACCCGCGGGACGTCCCGAACCCCTACCTCTCGACCCTCCTCGGCGGTGCCATGGCAGCCGCGGTCGACCTGCGCTGCGGGCTCGTGCTCCGCAGCATCGCCGCCATCCAGGCGCAGCGGCCCACCACCTGGGCCCAGGACCTCGGCCGTGCGGGCCGGGCCGGCGTCATCGAGGTCACCAACTCCTACTCCGCGCTGCGTGAGAAGGCACTGTCGCGGGCCGGGCTCCCGATGGTCCTCGTCGATCCGATCGACGTACCGCGCACCTCCACCCCCAGCATCGGCGCGACGAACTGGGCCGGCGCCTACGCGGCCACCCAGCACCTGATCGAGCTCGGGCACCGGCACATCCGCTACATCGGCGGTCCCCCCGGCGCCAGGTGCGATGTGGTTCGGGCCCACGGCTGGTCTGCCGCCATGACCGAGGCCGGGCTCGTCGCGGACCTGGCCCACGTCCCCCGGCACTCCTTCACCTACGAGCACGGGCTCGACGCGGGCCTGCAGCTCCTGGGCGGCCCCGACCGACCGACCGCCATCTTCGCAGGCAGCGACGCCTCGGCCACCGGTGTGCTGGAGGCCGCCCGGCGGCTGGGGCTGTCCGTGCCGTCCGATGTGAGCGTGGTCGGCTTCGACGACACGCTGCTGGCCCAGACGAGCGCACCGGCCATGACCGCGGTGCACCAGCCGATCGCCGAGATCGGCCGCGCAGCCGTCTCCACCCTGGTGCGGCTGGCCCGCGGCGACGTGCTCACCACCAAACGCGTTGAGCTCGCCACCCACCTCGTGATCCGCGACTCCACGGCGCCGCCTCGCGGGTAGGGGCTTGACATCGGCGCGGGGCGCTGGACGCTGGAGGTCCGCCACCAAGGAGGTTGGACATGACCCGCACGTCTGTCGTCACCGGTGCCGCATCAGGGATCGGGCTCACGACCACGAAGCTCCTGGAGTCCCGCGGTGAGCGGGTGATCGGCGTCGACCTGCACGATGCGGACGTGGTCGCCGACCTGACGACCGAGCGAGGCCGCACCGACATGGTCGAGCGGGTCCGCGAGCTGTCCGGGGGCACCCTTGACGCCCTGTACGCCGTCGCCGGTCTCGCCCTGCCGATCCCGGCCACGGTCGCCGTCAACTACTTCGGCATGGTCGCCACCCTGGTGGGTTTGCGCCCCCTGCTGCTCGGCTCACCCGCACCCCGCGCCGTCGGGGTCGCCTCGATGGCCAGCCTGTTCCCGGTGGACGATGAGCTGGTCGCGAACCTGACCGCCGGCGACGAGCCGGCCGCCCTGGCCCGGGCCGAGATCCTGGCCAAGGAGCCGGAGACCACCGGCGGCCTCATCTACGGCTCCACCAAGAAGGCCTTCGCCCAGTGGGTCCGGCGCGCGGCAGCCACGGCCGACTGGGCCGGCGCGTCGATCCCGCTCAACGCGGTGGCACCGGGCGTCATCGCGACCCCGATGACCGCCGGGCTGATGGCCACCGACGAGGCCCGGGCGGCCCTGCTGAGGCAGGTCCCGATGCCGCTCAACGGCGTGGCCGAGCCGATCGTGGTCGCGAGGCTGCTGGCCTGGCTCGGCGGCGTCGAGAACACCCACCTGTGCGGTCAGGTCGTCTTCGTCGACGGCGGGTCCGATGTGGTGATCCGGGGCGACTCGACCTGGTGAGCCGACGGGGTCGGGGTCTGCGGCGGACGCCGACGGGAATCCCAGCGACGTCTGTCGGCGGCAGCGGTTAGCCTCTCGACCCCGTGAGCCGCCTCGGAGAGATCATCGCGCCGCGGCGGCTCGGTCCCGGGTTCCGCTGGCTCATGGCGTCGAGCTGGACCAGCAACCTGGGCGACGGCATCGGGTTGGCCGCCGGGCCGTTGCTGGTCGCCTCGCTCACCGACGACGCGTTCCTGGTGGCCCTGGCCGCGACCTTGCAGTGGCTGCCGCCGCTCATCCTGGGGCCGCTGGCGGGGGTGGCCTCGGACCGGCTGGACCGGCGGTTGCTCATCGTCGGCGTCGACACGGTGCGGACGGTGATCCTGCTGACGCTCGCGGTCACCGTCGCGACCGGGCACGCGAGCATCGTCGTCGTCCTGGCGGTGCTGTTCGCGGTCGGGGTGGCCGAGGTGTTCGCGGACAACACGAGCGCGACGCTGCTGCCGATGCTCGTGCATCGCGATGACCTGGCCGTCGCCAACTCGCGACTGCAGACCGGGTTCATCACGGTCAACCAGCTGGCCGGGCCGCCGATCGGTGCGGCGCTGTTCGCCGCGGGCACCGCGATCCCGTTCGGCACCCAGGCGCTGGCCGTCGGGCTCGGTGCGGTGCTGGTGGCGAGGATCGGGGTGCACGGGCGCCCGCGTGACGTGCCCGCCGGCCGGCGCATCCGGCACGACGTGGCCGAGGGCTTCGTCTGGGTGGCCCGGCACCCCGCGGTGCGCACCCTGGTCATCACCATCTTCATCTTCAACATCACGTTCGGGGCCGCATGGTCGGTGCTCGTGCTGTACGCGACGCGGCACCTGGGGATGGGCGCCATCGGGTACGGCCTGCTCACCACCATGTCGGCCGCCGGCGGCCTGATCGGCACCGCGTTCTACGGGACCATCACCCGGCACGTGTCGCTCGGCAACCTCATGCGGATCGGTCTGGTCATCGAGACGTTCACCCACCTGGGGCTCGCGCTCACCAGCACCCCCTGGGTGGCGCTGGTCATCATGACGGTGTTCGGGGCGCACGCCTTCATCTGGGGGACGACGAGCACCACCATCCGCCAGCGCGCCGTGCCGCGCGAGCTGCAGGGCCGCGCCGGGTCGGTCAACCTCGTCGGCGTGTTCGGCGGGCTGGTGCTGGGGTCACTGATCGGCGGGGCGCTGGCCCAGCACTGGGGCGTCACCGCACCGTTCTGGTTCGCCTTCGCCGGGTCCGCGGTGTTCGTGGTCGCGATCTGGCACCAGCTGCGGCACCTCGACGGGGCGTAGGCGGGCGGGCCCTGCGTGCACCGCCCAGGTGGCGCAAGGGACAACCCCTGGGGGTGCAGATCGGGATGCGTCAACCCGATCCGCGCTGACCTTCCCGACGCGTCCACGGGAGATCACGCGACCGAACCATCGCACCGAGTCCCAGGTCAGGCCCCGAACAACCGCAACCACCCCGTCGGTATCAGGTCGCGCACAATCGCAGACCGCTTTGCATGTGACATATCATCTCTTGACCTTTGCCTTATCGCTCCGATTCGCTGAAGCGCTGGTCCGAGACGCGGGCCTTCTCATGTCAGGGGTGTTGCGATGGTCAGGATTCGGCGAGTAGCCGCAGTTGCGGCTCTTGCTCTCGGGGTCGTGCTGATCCCGGTCGGGATACCGGCGCAGGCGGCTCCGGTTCTCACATCGTTCGGCGGTGAGCTGCTCAGCAACGGCGGCATCGAGTCCTCCGAGGGAACTGCGCCGTGGACCCGGCTGGACGGGCGCACCAACATGGTGGTGATCACAGGCAACGCGCACGACGGCGCGCACTACCTGCGCGCGAACACCGGGAGCGCCGGCGCGGATGCTTCGGTCAGCCAGGACGTGCCCTACGACTCGGTCGCAGGTGAATCGTTCACCGGGAGCGTGTGGGTGCGGTCGGACACGACCAATGGTTCGCTCCGGCTCGCTCTCTGGGGCGTCGGCGGCGGCGGGACCGAGGGCAACACCACCACCGTCGCCGTCACCTCGCAGTGGCAGCAGGTGCAGGTGTCGCTCGACACCACCACATCGCACACCGTGCTGCGGCTCGAGATGTACATGGAGTCCACGGACGTCCAGTACGCGTTCGACGGAGCGAGCCTGATGTCCCAGTGCCTCGCGGAGTCGAGCTTCGAGCAGGGCACCGTGGGCTCCTGGAACACCCTGACGGCGGGCACCAACCGCGCGATCATCACTGGCACCGGCCATGACGGCACGCACTACCTGCGTGCGAACACCGGCAGCGCCGGCTCCGGCGCCTCGGTCAGCCAGGACGTGCAGTACTCGTCGGCCGCCGGCGACTCGCTGGTCGCGACCGTGTGGGTGCGTTCGGAGTCGACCAGCACCGGGTCGGGACGCTTCGTCCTGTGGGGGCTCGGCGGAGGCGGGTCTGAAGGCGGCACCACCGCCTTCACGGCCACGTCGCAGTGGCAGCAGATCCAGGTGCCGCTCGACTCGACGACCTCGCACATCCTGTACCGCTTTCAGGTGTACATGGACAGCCCCGGCATCCAGTACGCCTTCGACGGAGCCACCCTGGTCGCCCAGTCACTGAAGAACGCGAGCTACGAGAACGGGACTGTCTTGAACTGGGACCGGCTCACCTCAGGCACGAACGCGGTGATCATCACAGGCAACGCGCACGACGGTTCGCGCTACATGCGCGCGAACACCGGCAGCGCCGGCGCGAACGCCTCGGTGAACCAGGACTTCTCCTACCAGCTCGCCGGAGGCAAGTCGCTGACTGCCACCATCTGGGTGCGCTCAGACGCCGGGACCGGGACGGCACGCCTCGTCCTGTGGGGGTTGGGCGGTGACGCAACCGAAGGCAGCACCACGGCGTTCACCACCACCTCGCAGTGGCAGCAGGTCCAGGTGTCCCTCGACACGACCAC
>JAKLPK010000150.1 GCA_022013895.1 Cellulomonas sp.
GGAGGCCGTGATCGGCCCACCAGCGCCGGGCGAGACGCGCACCAGCGCCCAGCGTCGGGCGCAGGGGCTCGCGGACCTGTCCCGACTCGTGCTCGATCACGGACTACTAGGAACCGGCTCGGCCGTCCGCCCGCACCTGACGGTCGTGGTCGACGTCGAGACGCTCCGTCGCGCGATCGACGGCCGCCCCCACGCCGAGGGCCCGCCTGGTGAGGCGGGACCCGGACCTGCTGCGCGACTCCCGGACCCGGGGGTACTGCCGGGTCTGTCCGCAGGGCCGGCCCCGCCCGACAGCGAACGGTTCGCCGTCGGTGAGGTCCTCGGGACGGGGCCGGTCCCGGCGTCGGTCCTCGCCCGGTTGGCCTGCGATTCGGAGATGACGAGAGTCGTCTTCGGTGCGCGGTCGCAGGTCATCGACGTCGGACGAGCCGAGCGCACCTTCACCGGTGCCCGTCGACGCGCCGTCATCGCCCGGGACCAGCACTGTCAGTACCCCGGCTGCTCGGTCCCGCCTGCACTCGGGGAGGTCCACCACGTCGACCACTGGGCGCGGGGCGGCAGCACCGACGTCAACGCGGGGATCCTGCTGTGCTGGCACCACCATGATCACGTGCACCGGGCGGGCATCGAGATCGACCGGTCCGCGGGTCGGTGGCGATTCAACGCGCCGACGGCCCTGTCCACGGTTCGCGCAGCATGAGGGCGCGGACGTCCGGGCCGGACGGCCTCGCGCGCCCGGGCAGGGCAGTTCCACGTGAAACCTCCGGCCGCGGCAGCGGCACTGGCAGTGGCCGGGGGCGTGGCCAAGGACGAGCGCCGACGACCACGGCCCGCTGGTCCGGCCTCAGCGCACCTCGCTCACCAGGTCGATCGCACCGCACGGGCACTCGTTCACGCAGATGCCGCAGCCCTTGCAGTAGTCGAGGTCGATCTCGTACTTCAGTCCGGGGCCGAGCTTGATGATCGCGTCGTCCGGGCACATGCCGAAGCAGTTGTCGCACTCGAAGCACGAACCGCAGGACATGCAGCGCCGCGCCTCGAACACTGCGTGCTCGGCGTCCAGGCCTTGGACGACCTCCTCGAACCCGGTGACCCGGCGGGCCGCCTCGAGCTCACGGCGGTGCTGGTGCGGGGCGTCGGAGTAGTACCAGGTGTTGAGCCGCGACGCCGCAGCCTCACGGTCCACCGGCACGGGTCCGGTCGGCGTCGCACCGGCCAGCCACGCGTCGACCGAGCGAGCCGCGAGCGCCCCCCGGCCGATCGCGAAGGTCGCCGTGCGCGAGCCCGGGGACACGTCGCCCGCGGCAAAGACCCCGGGACGTCCGGTCATCCCGGCGAGGTCGACCGCGACGACACCGTCCCGGACGTCGATGTCCGGGGTCCCGGTGACCAGGGAGAGGTCCGCGTCCTGGCCGACTGCGAGCAGCACGGCATCGGCGTCGAGCTCCTCGAAGATCCCGGTCGGCACCGGCCGGCCCTCGTCGTCGAGCGTCATCCGCTCGATCTTCACGTGCGGGCCCTCGATCTGCTTGATCGTCGAGAGCCACTGCACCCGGACGCCCTCACCGATCGCATCGTGCAGCTCGGTGGGGTGCGCAGGCATCTGTGCCTGGGTGCGGCGGTAGATGATCACCGCATCCTGCGCACCGAGCCGCCGGGCCACCCGGGCCGCATCCATCGCGGTGTTGCCACCGCCGTAGACGGCCACCCGCCGCCCGAGCAGCGGCGCGTGGTCGGAGGCGACGTCCCTCAGCACGTCGATCGCGTCGAGGATCTTCGACGCCGCACCGGCCGGGATGTCGACGTGGTGCCCGACACCGGCGCCCACCGTCAGCATCACGGCGTCGAACTCCGCCTGCACCGCCGGCAGGTCCGTCACCCGGGTGGAGCACTCGATGCGCACACCGAGCGCCACGATCCGGGCGATCTCGGCCGAGAGCACATCGCGTGGCAGCCGGTAGGCCGGGATGCCGTAGCGGAGCATGCCGCCCGCCTCGGCCGCGGCCTCGCGGATGGTGACCTCGTGCCCGAGCCGCGCCAGGTGGTAGGCCGCCGAGAGGCCGGCCGGCCCGGAGCCGACCACCAGCACGCGGCGCCCGGTGGAGGCAGCCGGCGGGTCGAACGACCAGCCGTGCTCCAGTGCGGTGTCACCGAGGAACCGCTCGACGGCGTTGATCCCGACGGCCTCGTCGAGCTCGACCCGGTTGCAGGCCGTCTGGCACGGGTGGTAGCAGATGCGGCCCATGACGGCCGGTAGCGGGTTGTTCTCGACGATGGCGCGCCATGCCCGCTCGTAGCCGGATGTGCCCTCCTGCGCAGCGCCGAGCCACCCGCGGATGTCCTCACCGGAGGGGCAGCCCACCTGGCACGGCGGGGTGAGCGTCACGTACACCGGGCGCTCGGTCCGCCAGGTGCCCGTGTGGTAGGCGAGTGACGTCGCGGGTCCGGTCGAGACCCCGATCGTCGGCGGCACGTCGTGGTCGTTGCGCGGCACCCCGGCAGACCTCGCCTGGTCACCGGTGCCGCCGCGCGTGGCGGCGTGGTCCGCCGGACCCGTGGGCATCCCCAGCTCGGTGGTGCTCATCGCCGTGCCTCCTGCTGCTGGGTCTGCGGCTGGGTCTGCTGGCGGGACGACTGCTGGGACTGCTGCAGCGGGAGCTCCCGCTGCGGAGCCTGCCGGGGGCCGTCGTCCAGCAGACCGTACCGACGGATGTTCGCCTCGGCCGCGGCCCTCACCCGCGCCAGCGCGTCCTCCCCGCCGGGTTTGAACAGGTGCGCGAACCGCTGCTGCGGTCGCAGGTACTCCTCGACGTCCACCCGCTCCCGGATCTTCGTCACCGCGGTGAGCTCACCGGCCCGCGCCTCGAACACCGGGAACGTCCCGGACTGCACGGCCGCCCGGGACAGCGCGATCGACTGGTTCGATGCCGAGCCCCAGCCCAGCGGGCACGGCACGAGCACATGCAGGTAGCGCGCACCGTGGATCGACATGGCCGTGCGGACCTTGGCCTCCAGGTCCCGCAGATCGGCGACCGTGGCCGTTGCGACGTACGGGATCTCGTGCGCCATCGCGATCCGCGGCATGAACTTGCCCTGCCCGAACGGTGCGCCCGGCCGCGGCCCGGCGATCGGCGTGGTGGCGGTGCGCGCAGCCGGCGGCGTCGAGCCCGACCGCTGCACGCCGGTGTTCATGTAGCCGCCGTTGTCGTAGCAGACGTAGAGCACGTCGTCGTTGCGCTCGAACATGCCGGAGACGCTCGCCATGCCGATGTCGACCGTGCCGCCGTCGCCGCCCTGGGCGAGCACCCGGATGTCCGACCGACCTCGCGCGGCGTTCGCCGCCGCGAGTCCGGTCGCCACCGATGCCGCGTTGGCGAACAGCGAGTGGATCCACGCGGGCTTCCAGGCACTCTCGGGGTACAGCGTCGAGAACACCTCGAGGCATCCGGTCGCGTTGGCGACCATGAGCTTGCCGCCGGTCGCGTCCACCGCCGTGTCCATCACCCATCGGGCGGCCAGCGCCTCGGCGCAGCCCTGGCAGGCGCGGTGGCCCTTGGTGAGGGACGACGGGCGGTCCGCGCGCGCCTGGACCGACCGGTCGTCGTCGTCGAGCAGGCGGTTGCCCACGACGAGGGTGCCCGTCTGCATGAACGGGATCGAGATGGCGGTCATGCGTTCATCCCCTCGAGGGCGTCGGTCCGCAGATCGCAGAAGTCCAGGTCGGCGAGCTGCCCGGCGACGCCCCGTCGGACGACGTCGGTGAGCACCTCCTGCGTGATCGGCCGTCCGCCGAGCCCGGTGACCACCGAGTGCACCGTGACCCCGGTCCCGTCCAGCGCGTGCCGCACGTCACCGGTGAGCACACCGCCGACCCCGAGCTCCAGTGCCCGGTCGATGACGACCACCCGACGGGCCTCGCCGACGGCCTCCCGCAGCGCCTGCGCCGGGAAGGGTCGGTACGTGCCGATGCCGAGCAGCCGCGCAGGCACGTCGCCCATCGTGGTCAGGGTGTCCTGCAGGGTCCCGATCACGGAGCCCATCGCGACGACGACGGTGTCGCCCACCTGGGGCGGCGGGGCGCCACGGTCACGGTCGAGGGTGTGCGGGGCGTAGGAGTGCACGAGCCCGCCCGACTCCCTGCCGAACGTCTCCCGGAACCGCTGGGACCAGGCGTCGACGACGGACGCCGCATCGAGGAACCGGCGGTGCTGCAGGTAGCGGGTCTCGGTGAACGTCTCGGGCCCGGCCATCGTGCCGATGGTCGACGGATGGTCGACGTCGAGCACCTGCTGCGGACGGTACGGCGGCAGGAACGCATCGACCTGCGCCTGCTCGACCACGTCGACCACATCCGAGGCGTGCGTGAGGATGAAGCCGTCCATGCACACCATCACCGGGATGCCGAGCTCCTCGGCCGCGGCGAAGGCGATCACGTGCAGGTCGGCGGCCTCCTGGTTGTCGGCCGCGAACAGCTGGAGCCAGCCGGAGTCGCGCAGCGCGAGCGAGTCGGACTGGTCGTTCCAGATGTTGATCGGGGCACCGATCGCGCGGTTCGCGATCGTCATGACGATGGGCAACCCCAGCCCGGCCGCGTTGTACACGGCCTCGGTCATGTAGAGCAGACCCTGCGAGGCGGTCGCCGTGTAGGTCCGGGCGCCCGCGGCCGACGAGCCGATGGACACGCTCATCGCAGCGAACTCGGACTCCACGTTGATGTACTCGCAGCTGCCCAGGTCGCCCGTGCGCGCCGCACGGGCCAGCGCCTCGACGATGTGCGTCTGCGGCGAGATCGGGTAGGCACACACCACATCGGGCCGGCAGCGGGCCACTGTGCGGGCCACCGCCTGCGAACCCTCGAGCACCTCACGCACGGGACGCCACCTCCTGAGGGGCCAGCTCTGCCACCTGGGCCGCCACGAAGGCGAAGGCCTGTGCGGCCGCAGCCGCGTTCTGCTCGCCGAGAGCTCCGGGGTACCGGCGGCGGAACACCTGCTGCACCGAGTCCAGCGTCACCATGCCGGTCGCGGCGGCGTAGGCGCCGAGCATCGCCGCCGAGGGCTTCGGTTTGCCCAGGGCCTCCAACGCGAACCGCAGCGCGGGGACGGTCAGCACGCGCGCGCCGTCGGCTGCAGGGCCGGCCTGCTCATGCACCTCGGCGGCAGGGTGCTCCGTCGCCACGATCACCGTGCCGCCGGGCGCCAGGCCGACGAACGGGTCCTCCGACACCAGGAGCGTCGGGTCCTGAACCAGGACGACGTGGGGTGCGAGCACGGGTTCCCGCGTGCGGATCGGCCGATCGTCGAACCTGCAGTACGCCACCACCGGGGCGCCGGTCCGCTCGGACCCGAACGACGGGATCGCCTGCGCCTCGTGCCCGGCCAAGAAACCGGCTCTGGCCAGCATCTCTGCCGCGGTGACCACCCCCTGGCCGCCTCGGCCATGGATCCTCACCTGATGCATCCGTCCACCCACCCTCATTGGTGTGCTGCCGGGGACCCGAAGGCCTCGTCCGCTCGACGCTACGCTGGTCCCGACGCGTGGCCGTCAGGGCTTTCGTCCCATGTCCGGTCCGGACCGTAGTCCCATGACCCTCGGACCCGCCCGGTCGGTGGGCGACGGGCGCGCGGCGGGCCCGTCGACCTGCCGCATCCGAGCCAGACGGACGCCGTATGGTTCCCGCCGCGCACGACCTGCGGGCGGGACCTCCGCCCCGGCATCGCCCCGGAGACCTACAGTGACCCGCATGACCACGCTGCGACTGCCGGAGCAGCTCCTGCGCGAGGTCGAGGAGATCGCGGGCGCCGGCGACGAGAACCTCAGTCGCTTCATCGAGGCGGCACTGCGCGAGACGGTCGCGCGGCGACGTTCCCGGGACGTGGAGCCCGCGCCGCTGCAGGTCGCCCCGGTCGGATCCGGCGAGGTCCTCCCGTCGGTGGACCTGTCCCGGTGGGCCCAGTTCCTCGAGTCCCAAGCGGCGGCGCCGCGCCACCGTCACCTGCACCTGTCGGCCTGAGCTGCCCCGCTCGGACCGTCGGGCGAGGTCAGGAATCCCCGGCCGGGCCCACGTCCCCGGGCCGAGGGCCTCGGGTCAGCTCGGTTCGGCCCGCAAGGCCCGAAGGACGGCGTCGACCACCTGCTGCGGGTCTCCGTCCACCGTGACCTCCACCCCGTCCTCGTCGGCTTCCAGCGGTTCAAGGGTCGCAAGCTGACTGGTCAGCAGCGCTGGCGGCATGAAGTGGTCGGTGCGAGCCGCCATCCGCGCCCCGAGCGTCTCGGGATCGAGCACCAGGTGCACGAACCGCACCCTCCCGTCCGCGGTGCGCAGCACGTCCCGATAGCGACGGCGCAGTGCCGAGCAGGTCAGCACGCTGTCCAGCCCGGCCGCGTGCTGCTCGCAGATCCACTGCGCGAGCGCTGCGAGCCACGGTGCGCGATCGGCATCGGTGAGCGAGCGGCCGGCCGCCATCGTCGCGATGTTCGAGGCAGGGTGGAAGTCGTCGCCCTCGGCGAACGGCCGCCCAAGGCGTTCGGCCAGTATCCGGGCGACCGTGCTCTTGCCCGAACCCGACACCCCCATCACCACCAGGTGCTCCACTGCAGGCCTCTCCGTCGTCACCGGGCCACTGTGCCTGACCCGGCGTCACTGTGCCCGAACCGGCCCGGTTCACGCAGCACAGCTCGCGACTAGGCTCGACCCACGCAGACGAAGGGGGTGCCAGTGCCCGAGTACATGATCGGCGACGCCCTCGACGGCTACGTGCTCACCGCGCGCGGCTGGGTCGCCGCGCTCGAGCTGGACCCCAGCCCGTACCGACCGGGTGACGTCGTCAACGGCTACATGCTGGGGAGCGACCTCGACTGGCGGCCGCTGCGCAACCCGGCAGTCGCGCCCTACCGCACCGGTGATGTCGTCGACGGCTACACGCTGACCCCGGCGGGGGACTGGCGCCCGCTCGGCGAGGTCAACCGCCACGCGGACGGCTCGACCGCCGGACGAGCTGGCGTGGGCGGTCCGGCGCGAGCCGTGCGGGCCACCGCCGCAGCGGCAGCCGCGGCGACCGCCGCGACCGGAGGTCCCAACGCCTCGGCCGCCCAGCGGTCTCAGGCCCGCGCGGCGCAGGATGCGGCGGCCACCGCGGCACGACGGACAGCGACCGCAGCACGGCGGACCGCCGCGGGCCCGCGCGTCCAGACCGCTCCGGCCACCCCGCGACCCACCGCCGCGGCACGCCAGCCGACTGCGGCCACCGCGGGGAGCCCCGGCCAGCCGGCCGTCACCTACCGGATCGGCGACAAGGTGAACGGCTACGTCCTCACCCCGGCGGGATGGGTCCCGCTCGGCGCCCGGGCACGGCAGCAGCCGGCACGCCCCGGGCAGACCGGCAAGAAGGGCGCCTCGGCCCTTGTCCCGGTCCTGTTCTTCGCCGGGATCGTCCTGTTCAACATCCTGCGTTCCTGCACGGGTGCCTGAGCAGCCCGGTTGCCTCGACGCGCCGGGTTCACGGCCGGTGGAGGTCGGTGCGACGCGGTTCAATGGACCGATGCGGATCACCCCGGTCTACTACTACTCGTCGGCCTCGGGCCTGGTGCGGACCTTCGCCGAACGGCTCGACCGGCCGGTCTACAACCTGGCCGAGCGCGAGCACCGGCTCTCCGAGGTCGACGGGCCATGGGTGCTGCTCACCCCGTCGTACAAGACGGGCAACGACCGCAACGACACGATCCCCGAGGCCGTGCGGCGATTCCTGCGTTCAGCTCACAACCGGCGCGAGCTGGTCGCCGTGATGGGCTCGGGCAACCGGAACTTCGGCCGGCACTACCAGATGGCCGCCCGCGAGATCGCCCGCCGATCGGGCCGGCCCATGCTGTTCGAGTTCGAGCTCGCCGGGACCCCCTGGGACGTCGAAGAGTGCCGGCACCTGCTCACCGAGCTCGACGAGGCCCTTGCCGCACGCCACGCCGGGGTCGCCTGAGGCTGATCCGCGGGCCCGGCCCCGCGTCCTTGCCGAGGACTGGTGCGGGCCGGGCTGGTGCGGACCGGGGCTGGTGCGGACCGGGGCTGGAGCGGGTGCGGGGGCTCAGCGGACGCGGGGGCTGATGCAGGCGCTGGGGACGGAGCGTGCGCGGTGGCTGGAGCGGGCGCCGGGGACGGGAACAGGTCGGCGCCCCGTGGGGTTGGGCCAGGCATGACTGAGCCACAGCTGTTCGGCGACGAGCAGGTCGCTGCCTTCGAAGCGTCCGCCGGCGCCGAGGCCAACACACTGCGTGGGGTCCCGATCATCGTCCTCACGACCACCGGAGCCCGGTCGGGGGCCGTGCGCAAGGTTGCGCTGATGCGGGTGGAGCACGACGGGCGGTACGCCGTGGTCGCCTCCCGCGGCGGCGCGCCCGAGCACCCGGCCTGGTACCACAACCTGGTCACGCACCCGAGGGTGCAGCTGCAGGATGGCGCGGTCCGCCGCGAGTACATCGCGCGGGAGACCACCGGCGCCGACCGGGACGACTGGTGGCGACGTTCGGTCGAGGTCTGGCCGGACTATGCGAGCTACCAGACGAAGACGACGCGCGTCATCCCAGTCCTCGTGCTCGACCCGGTCACCGACCCCAGCTGAGCGGCGGGACGGGCTGAGGGCAGCCGGGCCGAGGGTCGGTCCCGGCACGGCACGGGCTGAGTCCCGGCCAGGCGGAGTCGCGGCCAGGCTGAGTCGCGGCCAGGCAGAGTCCCAGCCAAGCGGAGTCCCAGCCAGGCTGAGCACCCAGGAGACCCGCCCGTCCAGCGGCGGGCCGCACGCCACGAACCGTCCCCGGTCCGCCCGGGCGCGACACACTCCCGCGCCTTCGGCGGGCGGGGCGCGGCGGACGGCAGACTGCCCCGGTGCCGTCCCACCACGTCCCTCGCTCGGACCCGACCGGGCGACCCAGCTCGCTGCGGCACCTCCGGTGAGCCCCTTCCAGGCAGGTCGTCCTGCCGGGCGACGACGTCGGGTCTGGCCGTGGTTGCTCGTCGTCCTGGTCTGCGCAGGTCTGGGCCTCGGCGCACCTCAGTGGGCAGCGGCCCGCGACGCCGCACGGTTTCCGGTCCGCGCGACCGACCTGGCCGCGGGCCGTCAGACCCTGGCTGCGCTCGAGGTGCGGGACCGGGACCCTCTCGACGGGTACAGCCGCGACGAGTTCGGCACGGCCTGGGCTGACATCGACCAGAACGGGTGCGACACCCGCAACGACGTGCTCGCCCGCGACCTGACTGACGTCGTGCTCGATGCTGACGGGTGTCGCGTGCTGACCGGCACCCTCGACGACCCGTACACCGGTGAGCGGATCGACTTCGTGCGGGGCGAGCGTTCCGCCGAGGTGCAGATCGACCACGTCGTCGCGCTCGCGGAGGCCTGGCGGACGGGGGCCGCGACCTGGGACGACGAGCGCCGGTTGGCCCTCGCCAACGACCCCGCCAACCTGCTCGCCGTGCAGGGCGCCGCGAACCAGTCGAAGGGGGCGGGCGATGCGGCCGAGTGGTTGCCCGCCTCGGGCTACCGGTGCGCCTACGTGCTCGAGCAGATCCGGGTGAAGGCCGCGTACGGCCTGTGGGTCACATCGGACGAGCAGTCGGCGATGGCCCGGGTCCTGGCCGGCTGCCGCACCGCGTAGAGCCGACACATCGCGGAGCCCCGCTGCACCACGAGCCTCGCTGCACCACGAGCCCCGCCGCACGGCGAGCCTCGCCGCACGGCGAGCCCGGCGGTACCACGTAGCCCTTCCGCGCCGTGGGGCGAGGGACCCGCCCCTCCGGCCGCCCTCTGGTGCGCGGCGCACCGTCGCCCTAGCCTGGATGAACCCTGAGACGAAGGGCACCAGCGATGTGGGTGGTGGCGGTCGTGAGCCTCCTCGCGGGGGTCATGCTGTGCCTGACCGTCCTGACGGTGGTGGCCGAGCGGGTACGCCGACGTCCACCCCTCCACGACCCGTTCGCGACGCTCTGGTTGCAGAGCCGGCTGGCGGTCGTCGCCGAGCAGGTGCGGCTCCTCGAACGTGATCAGCACGCGTTCGCCCGGGCGCACCGGATGGCCGCGACCGAACAGGCCTACGACGCGCTGCTGGCCGAGGCATGCCAGATGGCGGGGATTGAGGTCCCGGGTGCACCGACGGGGGACCCTGAGGAGCGCTTCCGCGAGGAGGTCGAGCTGACCTCCCGCGGGTGGAGCTGGTGACCGGTCGGGTCGACCCCGGTGGCCTCACCCCGCACGGACCTGGAGCGTGCTCGAACCGTCCGCGAGGGGGCGCACCTCGACCCGGTCGGCGATGGCCTGCTTGAGGGTCTCGACGTGGGAGACCACGCCCACGGTCCGGCCTCCGGCGCGCAGGTGACCCAGCTCGGCGAGCACCTGGTCGAGCACGTGCGGGTCCAGGGAGCCGAAGCCCTCGTCGACGAAGAGCGTGCCGAGCTCCACCCCACCGGCCTCGGCGCTCACCACATCGGCCAGGCCGAGCGCCAGGCACAACGAGACGTAGAACGTCTCACCGCCCGACAGGGTCCGCGGGTCGCGCAGGGCACCCGTCCAGTGGTCCTCGACCCGCATCGCCAGACCGGTCGCACGGGCGCGGACATCCTCCTTCTGCTCGCTGGGCACCAGGGCGTACCGGCCGTCGGACATGGTGGTCAGGCGGGCGTTGGCCGCGGCCATCACGTCCTCGAAGCGCCGGACCAGCACATACGTCGCGAGCGAGAGTCGACGGGCGTTGTCGGCGCCCTGGCCGCTGGCCAGACCGGCGAGCCGCACGACGGGTGCGTGCCGGGCGGTCGCGGCAGCCAGGGCCGCGGCCTCGGCGTGCACCACGGTGACGGCGGCTGCGGTGGCGACCGCGACCGCTGCCGCGACCACTGCCCGGGACCGCGCGTCGTCGGCGGCCGCGCGCGCCTGCTGCAGGACGGCCCGCAGGCCGGGCAGACCGAGGTCTGCGTCGTCGGGGAGGTGGGCCACCTGGTCGAGCGCCGGGTCGGCGAGACCGGCGTCCACCTGGGTGCGCGCCGCGAGATGCGCGGCGACGGCCTGCTCCAGGGCGACGAGCCGTTCGCCGTCGCCTGCGGCGAGGACCGCCTGCTCGGCACCGGCCAGGTCACGGGCGGCTAGCTCCCGGGACAGCTCGGCCTCACGGCGAACCAGGTCGCCCCGGGCTGCGTCGAGCCGGGCGAGGGCCCTCATCAGGTCCGCGGCGCCGCGCGCTCGGGCCCGCACCCCGGCGTGCCGGGCCGCGACGCTTCCGTGCTCGGCGCGAGCAGCCGCGACCTCGGACTGTTCGGCGGCCAGTCGCTCGCGCAGCGCCGCCCACGACGCCTCGTACCCGCTGCGCAGGGCTTCCGCCTGGGCGCGCTGCTGCTCCCGGGCGCGGGTCGTCGCATCGAACCCGTCGAGCTCGGCAGTGAGGCGCACCACCTGCGCGGCGGCCCGCTCGCACCGCGCGACCCCGGCACGGGTCACGGCGAGCAGCTCGGTGGCGGCAGCCACGTCCCGCCCGTCGGCGCGCTGCGCCAGCGTGCGCACGCGCTCGTCGAGGCGCTCGGCTGATGCGGCGAGGTCCGCCACCTGCTGCTCGGCCGTCCGACGCCGCCGCTCGGCGCCCTGCACAGCGGCCGCATCGACGTGGTCGACGGCCAGCGCCGCGGGCGACGGGTGCTCCACCGCGCCGCACACCGGGCACGGTTCACCCGGCCGCAGATCCCCGGCCAGCTCACCGGCCAGACCCGCGATCCGAGCCGTGCGCAGCCTGCTCTCGGCGTCGATCGCGGTGAACGCCTGCTCGCGGGCTGCGGCGAGCAGACCGGTCGTGGTCGCCTGCTCGGTCCGGGCGGTGCCCAGCGCCCGCACGGCGTCGAGCACCTCCTGGGCCGCGGTGGCCTGTGCAGCGAGGGCACCGAGGGTCCCCGCCTCGTCCCGGGCCTTCGCGAGTGCGCCGACGAGCGCCTCGCGACCGGCCGGCCTTGCCGCCAGCCAGCTGTCGTGCTCGGCCAGCGCGGTGCTCACCTCGTCCACCGAACGGGCGGCGGTCTGCTCCTCGCGGCTGCGTTCGGCCAGCCCCGACTCCAGCGCGACCGCTCGTTCGAGGGTCGCCGCGAGCGTGAGCGAGCGGGTGTGCAGCTCCGTGAGCAGCCGCACCGCCTCAGGGCCCTGCCCGTCCCGGTCCAGGGCGCCGGCCAGGTCGTCGCGCAGGTCGGCCGGGGCGGCGTCCCACGACGCGGCGAACGATGCGGACTCGGTGCGCTCGGCGGCACGGGCCTCCTGGGCCGCCGAGATGAGCGGGACCACCTCCCGGGCAACCCGGGCCCGGGCGAGCTCGGCGACCTGACCGGCGTGGTCGGCGGTGGCCTCGTCGAGGGCTCGGGAGCGTTCGTGCAGACCCGCGCGGGTCCGGACGAGACCATCGAGGAGCTCGGCCCGCCGAGCCTCGTCCTCGGCCCGGACTGCGGCCTGGGCCGCGCTCTCAGCGGCCGCCCGGAGGGTCTCGGCGGCCCGCTCACGCTCCGCGCCCAACGGGTCGACGATGGCCGCGACCTGATCCACCAGTCGTCCGGCCTCGCGCAGTCCGGCCGGTGCGGCCGCTTCCACGGCGGCGCGCAACGCCGCGGCGGACGTCGGCCACGAGGGCCACGAGGGCCACGAGGGCGACGAGGGCGACGAGCCTTCCGGTTCGACCACAGGTTCGGCCTCCGGCAGCCGCGCGGCCCCCGCGAGCCCGGCGGCCGACGCGACCAGGCCGGTGCGACCCTGCTCGATCGCCCGGTCGCCCTCGCGCCGCAGCTCACCGAGCCGATCGGCCAGGCGTTCATAGAGCTGGGTGCCGAAGATGCGCTGGAGCAGTCCGCGGCGGTCCTCGGGCGCCGCGCGCAGGAACCGCGCGAACTCGCCTTGCGGGAGGACCACCGTCTGGGCGAACTGGGCCCGGTCCAGGCCGATGAGCCGGACGATCTCGGCGCCGGCCTCGTCCAGCCGGTTGGCCAGCGGCACCCCGATCGTGTCGAGCTCATCGGGTGTGGCGGGGGTGGCAGCGGCGTCGGGCGGCAGCCTCCAGAGCCGCACGCTCGCCTGAGCAGTCGTCGTCCCGGCACCACGCCGCTTGGCCCGCTGGTAGGCCGGGGTGCGCCGCACCCGGAACACCCCCGCCGGTACCTCGAAGACCAGGTCGACGAAGGTCTCGGTGTCGTCGGCGGCGAATGACGACCGCATCCGGTCGTCACTGGCCTGCTCACCTGCGACCTTGCCGTAGAGCGCGAACACGATGGCGTCGATGATCGTCGACTTGCCGGCGCCCGTCGGACCTTCCAGCAGGAACAACCCACCGGCGCCGAGCTCGGCCAGGTCGAGGGTGTGCCGCCCGGCGAACGGTCCGACGGCCTGCAGCGTGAGGGTGTGCAGGTGCATCAGGCGCCCGCCGACGCGGCCAGCACGTCCTCGTAGGCGCGGGCCAGCACGGCGCTCTCCGCGGCGTCCGGCCGGGCGCCCGTCACGTGCGCGACGAAGTCGGCGGCCACGAGCAGCGGGTCCGTCGCCTCGTTCACGGCGGCGGCGCGGGCCACGGTGGACGCACCGACCGGTTGATGCTGCACCACGAGCGCATGCGCGAACCGTTCGCGGACCCGGCGGTACAGGTCGGGCGGGCGCGCGGCATCGGTCACCGTCACCTTGAGCCAGTCCTCGAGGTACGGCTCACCACCCGCTCCGAGCAGCTCGTCGAGCGGACCGGTCACCTCGGAGAGCCGCCTGGGCACGGGTGCGGGAACGAGCGTGGTGCGTACCCCCGCCTCGTCCAGCTCGACCAGGACGGTCGACTTGGGGACGGTGCGCTCGGAGAACGAGTAGGCCAACGGGGAGCCGCTGTACCGCAGCACCGTGCCCGCCGGGCCGCTGATCTGCTGCGGGGAGTGCAGATGGCCGAGCGCGACGTAGTCGATCCCCGCGAAGACCCCGGCCGTCACCTGGTCGACCCCACCGACCCGGATGTCCCGCTCCGACTCGCTGGCCTCGCCGCCGACGACGAACGCATGCGCTGCGACGACGGAGCGGAACCGCCGCCCCCCGGCGGACCTGGTCGCCAGATCGGCCCGCACCCGGCCGAGCGCCGCGGCGACCACCGCCTCGTGGCTGCGCGGGAGCGGCCCGTCGTCACCGCCGAGCTCGGCCCGCGTGAAGTCCGGATCAAGATAGGGCAGCCCGTACACGAGGACGTCGTCGGGCAGCTCGACGGGGGTCGCCAGCTCGGCCACCCGGGTGCGCAGCCGGACGCGTTCGCGCATGAGCGCCGAACCGAAGCCCAGCCTGGTCGCCGAGTCGTGGTTGCCACAGGTGAGCACGACGGTGGTGTGCTCGGCCAGGCGCGCGAGCGTCTCCGAGAGCAGCGTCACGGCCTCGACCGGCGGGATCGCCCGGTCGTACACGTCACCCGCGACCACCACGGCGTCGACCCGCTCGGCCGCGGCCAGGTCGATGAGGTGGTCGGTGTAGGCGGCCTGGTGCCCCAGCAGGTCGACCCCGTGCAGGCTGCGGCCCAGGTGCCAGTCGGACGTGTGCAGCAGCCTCATGGCGGTCGACGTTAGCCGCGTCCGCCCACACCGCCGTCAGAGGGCCCCGCCGTCAGAGGGCCCCGCCGTCAGAACGCCTCGGAGCGGATCGACCCCGCCATGCCGATCATCTCGAGCGCATCGCCGAGCACCCGTTGCGGGTCGCGCAGCCGCAGATCGAGCCCCGCCTCGCGCAGTGCCCGGGCCAGCTGGAGCACGAACGCCAGCCCGGAGGAGTCGACGAACGTGGTCCGGCTCGCATCGACCACGACGGGCTGCCCGGCCATGAGCGCCAACCCCATCGAGTCGCTGGCCTGCTGACGCAGCGCCGAGTCGATCGCACCGACCAGATGGACGCACGTGTCAGGGCCTTCGGCCTCGACCCGGATCGTGCCCTCGGTCGCCCGATCATGCAGGTCCGTCATCGCCTCGTCGCTCCTCGAGCCTGCCCGGCCGAAGGCCGGCGCCTGCGCCACGTTGCACAGGGCAAGGTCCCTACTCTGCCATCCCACCGCGCCGACGGGGACCTCAGCCGCAGCTTCCGGGGACGGGCTGGTAGCCGTTCTGCGGCGACGCCACCATCGTGGTGCTGCCCAGGGTCGCGTCGAGGCACGGCGCACCACCCGCGGCGTCGACGACGAGCCGCACGCTGACGTCCCCGGTCGCGGGTGCCGTCGAGTCGAGCGCCATGGGGAACGCCCCGTTGCGCGCCTGGGTCGTCAGCAGCCAGTCACGTGTGCTGCCCAGCGCCGAGGTCACCTGGGTCTCCTGGGCGATCTGGCGCTGGTTGAGGTAGACGGGGACGACGATGGAGGCCGCCAGCACGCTGAGCACCGCGGCCATCAGGGAGATCAGCAGGCCCGCGACGGCGAGGCCACGCCCGCGGGAGCCCGGCCGACCGGTGCGGGCCAGCCCGACGATGCTGAGCACCAGCCCGACGGGCCACATCAGGAACGAGCAGATGAACCCGGCCACCGCCGTGGGCTCGGTGCGGGGGGTGACGAAGCCGCCCGCCGGGCCGACGGGCCGGCCGTAGCCGGTTCCCGCACCGCCGAACCGGCCGGGCCCGGCCATCGCCGACGGTCCGCTCGGCGACCACGAGGCGGCTGCCGGCCCCACGGGGAAGCCCGCGGCCGGGGGGAACGGCGGCTGGCCGGGCTGGGTCGGCACCCCGGGCTGGGTGGGCGCCCCGGGCTGGGTCGGCATCCCGGGCTGGGTGGGCGCCCCGGGTTGCCCGAGGGCGGTGCTCTGCGCGAACCCCGGGCCGTCGGGCAGCCATGCGGCAGGCGTGCCGTCCGCCTGCCAGCCGGACGGGCGCTGCGCGCCGGGCGGGGTGCTGCCGACCATCGAGGTCTCCTCCGGGGGTTCGCCGTGACCGCGGAGGGACACCGCGATCACGGGGCCAGTCGGCGGGGCGGCAGCCGCGATGAAGGCACCGACCGGGTGGAAACACCGAGATCACGGTGCCTGCGCGGCAAGTTCACTCGTCCGGACCCGGGTCCGGACGAGTGCCACGGAGAAACCCCCTGGCGCGGCCCTGGACAATGGGACCTGTGCCCGACCCGACCCGACCTGCCCGCCGCAGCGGGCGTCGCGTCCCACGGGCCGATCGCACGCAGCGTCCGCGGCCCGACGCCGCCCGGGCCGAGGGCGCCCGTCCGGACAGGGCGCGGCCCGACGCCGCCCGGCTCGCCCGGGCCGCCGCCGCCCGCACCGCCGTCGTCCTGCCATCGATCACCTATCCCGAACAGCTGCCGGTCAGCGCGCGGCGTGCGGAGATCTCGGCCGCGATCGCGGACCACCAGGTGGTCGTCGTCTCCGGTGAGACCGGCTCGGGCAAGACGACCCAGCTGCCCAAGATCGCCCTGGAGCTGGGGCGTGGCCGGGCCGGGCAGATCGGGCACACCCAGCCGCGACGCATCGCGGCCCGGTCGGTCGCCGAGCGCGTCGCCTCCGAGCTCGGCACGCCGCTGGGCGAGGCCGTCGGCTACCAGGTGCGGTTCACCGACACGTCCTCGGACTCCACGCTCGTCCGGGTGATGACCGACGGCATCCTGCTGGCCCAGATCCAGCGCGATCCGATGCTGCTGGCCTACGACACGATCATCGTCGACGAGGCGCATGAGCGTTCGCTCAACATCGACTTCCTGCTCGGCTACCTCACGAACCTGCTGCCGCGCCGCCCGGACCTCAAGCTGATCATCACCTCGGCCACCATCGACTCGGCGCGGTTCGCCGAGCACTTCGGGCACACCGGCGCCGACGGGGTGCGCGTCCCGGCGCCCGTCGTCGAGGTGACCGGCCGCACCTACCCGGTCGACGTTCGCTACCGGCCGCTGGACGGTGAACGGGACATGGTGACCGGCATCACCGAGGCGGTCGACGAGCTCATCGGTGAGGGACCCGGCGACATCCTCGTGTTCGCCTCGGGCGAGCGGGAGATCCGGGACGCCGCCGACGCCCTGCGCACCTCGCTCGGCACCCGGGTCACCGATCCCCGGAGCCCCGGCGCGGTCGAGCTGCTGCCGCTGTTCTCCCGGCTGTCGGCCGCCGAGCAGCACAAGGTGTTCGAACCCCACGCGGCCCGCCGCATCGTGCTGGCCACCAACGTCGCCGAGACCTCGCTCACCGTGCCGGGTGTGCGCTACGTCGTCGACCCCGGCACCGCCCGCATCTCGCGCTACTCCAAGGCGACCAAGGTGCAGCGGCTGCCCATCGAGCCGATCTCGCAGGCCTCGGCCAACCAGCGCTCCGGCCGCTGCGGGCGGTTGTCGGACGGCATCGCGATCCGGCTGTACTCCGACGAGGACTACGCCGCCCGCCCCGAGTTCACCGAGCCGGAGATCCTGCGCACGTCACTGGCCTCGGTGATCCTGCAGATGGTCGCGGTCGGTGTGGTCGAGGCGCCAGACGACGTCGCCAGGTTCCCGTTCGTCGACCCGCCGGACACCCGGTCGGTGCGCGACGGCGTCGCCCTGCTCACCGAGCTGGGCGCGCTGGCCGCCGACGAGGCCGGCCGGGTGCGGCTCACCGCGACCGGCAAGGCCCTGGCCCGGCTGCCCGTCGACCCGCGGCTGGCCCGGATGGTGGTCGAGGCGGGGCGACGCGGGGTGGCCCGTGAGGTCGTCGTCATCGCGGCGGCGCTGTCCATCCAGGACCCGCGCGAACGGCCCACCGAGCAGCGCGAGCAGGCCGATGCGCTGCACCGGCGGTTCGTCGACCCGGGCTCCGACCTGCTCACGTACCTCAACCTGTGGACCTGGTTGCGGGCCCAGCGCCGCGAGCTCTCCGGATCGGCGCTGCGCCGTCGGCTGCGGTCGGAGCACCTCAACTACCTGCGGGTGCGCGAGTGGCAGGACGTGGTCACCCAGCTGCACGAGCTGTGCAAGGAGCTGCACATCGACGCCTCTGGCGCTCCGCGGCCCTCGGGTGAGGTCGACGCGGACGATGCCGAGCGGACCGTCTGGGAGTGGGACGGCGACCGGGTGCACCAGTCGGTGCTGTCCGGGCTGCTCTCCCAGATCGGGATGCAGGAGGCGACCGAGGTGCGCGCCGGCCACGACAAGGCGCACGGCAAGGCCCCCGACCCACGGGCCTCCCGTCGCCCGCGCAACGAGTACCTGGGCGCCCGGGGAGCCCGGTTCGCGCTGTGGCCGGGGTCCGGGCTCTCCCGTCGTCCACCTGCCTGGGTGATGGCCGCCGAGCTGGTCGAGACCAGCCGGTTGTGGGGCCGGGACGCCGCACGCATCCGCCCCGAGTGGGCCGAGGAGCTCGGCGCTCACCTGGTGAAGAAGGTGTACTCCGAACCTGCCTGGTCCACCCGGCAGGGTGCGGCGACGGTCACGGAGAAGGTGTTCCTCTACGGCGTCCCGCTGGTCGCCGACCGCCGGGTGCTGCTCGCCAAGGTCGACGCGCCGCAGGCCCGTGAGCTGTTCATCCGGCACGCGCTGGTCGAGGGCGCCTGGACCACGCATCACGCGTTCTTCGCCGACAACCGCCGCCTGCTCGGTGAGCTGGCCGAGCTGGAGGCCCGGTCCCGCCGCCGCGACCTGCTGGTCGACGACGACGTGCTGTTCGACTTCTACGACGAGCGGGTGAGCGACGAGGTGGTCTCGGCCACCCACTTCGACCGCTGGTGGAAGGAGGCCCGGCGTTCCGACCCCGAGCTGCTCACCTTCACCCGTGAGCTGCTCATCGGCCCCGAGGCCGCGCACGTGGACGACTCGGCGTTCCCGACCCGGTGGCCGGCCGGTGACCTGGAGCTGCCGCTCACCTACGAGTTCGACCCGGGCTCGTCGGGTGACGGGGTGCGGGTCCACGTCCCGCTCACGGCGCTCGCGCGGCTGGCGCCCGAGGGCTTCGACTGGTTGGTCCCGGGCCTGCGCGCCGAGCTGCTCACGGCGACCATCCGGGCGCTGCCCAAATCGGTCCGGGTCCAGCTGGTGCCGGCGCCCGATGTGGCCCGCGCCGTCGACGCCTGGATGGATGCGAACCTGGCGACCTGGGCCGACACCGTGCGGGCCGGCGATGCCGCCCCGGGCTTCCACGAGGCGTTCGCCCAGGCCGTCCGTGCGCTGCGCGACGTCGAGGTGCCGCCCGACGCGTTCGACGACGAGCGCCTGCCCGCGCATCTGCGCATGACGTTCCTGGTCGAGGACACCGCGGGCCGGGTCGTCGAGCAGGGCAAGGACCTCGCGGTGCTCCAGCGCCGGCTCGCCGGCAAGGCCCAGCAGGCCGTGTCGTCGGCGGTGCGCACAGCCGTGCAGGCCGCCATGGCGCAGGCGCAGGACCGGGCCGGGCGGGCCCCGACGCCCCGACGCCCCGCGGGCGGGCCGTCAGCCGCTGTTCCGTCGGGCGCCGCCCGGCAGCCCGCCGGCCCGCCGCCCATCCCCGCCTTCGAGCAGACGGGCCTCACCACCTTCCCGAAGCTCCCGGGCGACGGCCGGCTGCCCGAGACCGTCGAGGCCCCGGGGCCTGCAGGCCCGGTGCGGGCGTTCCCGACCCTCGTCGAGGAGCGCGGCACCGTCGCCGTCCGCGCCCTGGCCGACGAGTCCGCCGTCCCGGCCGCCCAACGCGCCGGTCTGCGCCGGTTGCTGCTGCTCGACGTCGGGCTGGCGACGCCCCGGATCACGTCCCGCTGGAACGGCGCCCAGGCGCTGGCCCTGGCCGCGAGCCCGTACCGCAGCACGGACGCCCTGGTCAGCGATGTGCAGCTGGCAGCCATCGACGTCCTGCTCCCCTCCGACCCGCGCACCGTGCGCGACCCGGATGCCTACGCGGCGCTCCGCGCCCAGGTGCGCAGCCGCCTGGAGGACGAGACGTACCGCCTGGTCGGCACCCTCGTCGAGGTGCTCACCGCGTGGCGCGAGCTCGACGCGGCCCTGCGCGGTGCCACGAGCCTCGCCCTGCTGGGCGCGGCGCGCGATGTGCGTGCGCAGCAGCAGGCGCTCGTGCACGACGGGTTCGTCCTCACGACCGGGCCGCACCGGCTGGCCCAGCTCCCGCGCTACCTGCGCGCGGCACGGCACCGGTTGACGAAGGCGGCCGAGAACCCGCAACGCGACGAGGCGCTGGCCGCCGTGGTCCACGAGCTGACCGAGGCCGTCGCGGCGGCGGCGCGGCCCGGCGACCCGGTCCGCGCCGCAGCGCTCACCGAGCTGGGCTGGCAGGTCGAGGAGCTGCGGGTCAGCCTGTTCGCCCAGCAGCTCGGCACACCGGGACCGGTCTCGGCCACCCGCATCCGCAAGGCGCTGAACGCGCTGGGCTGAACGCGCTGGGCTGAACGGCTGCGCTGACCCTGCGCGCGCGCCCGGGGTCAGCTCGGCTCGACCGGGCCGTCCACACCCGCCACGGCGTCGCCGCAGCTGACCTCCTGGGCCGTGGTCACGACCGCCTCGGTGGCCGCCGCATTCGTGGCGACCGTCGACTTGGCACCGTTGGTGGCGGTGCGCCCGTCGCTCGACAGGTCGACGTAGGTGCGGGTCACCGTGTAGGTGCCGTCGGTGGCCTGCACGGCGTTCAGCCCGGCGAGCCGCAGCGTCGACCCGTCCTCGCTGCAGCCGACACCCGTGCCTTCACCCGCGAGCCCCCGGTCGAACGTGTAGGCGGTGCCCTGCGCATCGGCCGGGGCGGTGACCTGGCACCCGTCGAGGCTGAACAGCAGCGCCTCGCGGCCCACATCCACCAGCGCGATCGGCTGGTCGCCCTGCACCAGCCCGACGACGGCAGAGGCGGGGACCGGGCTGGCCGAGGTGATCGCGGTGGAGAAGGTCGCACCCGAGGCCGTCGTGATCCCGAACGTCCGGTCGGAGCCGCCCGTGATCCAGGCCTGGTCGGCGAGCCCGTCACCGTCGACGTCGATCACCTGGTGCACGTTCGCGCCACTGGGCGTGCCGACCCCGGGGGTGGCGGGGCAGCCGGTCGACATCGTCCGGGTGGCCGTCGGTGTCGCAGCGGACGTCGACGCCGAGGCGGAGCCCGTGGCCGTGGCCGACGGGGAGGCCGAGGCCGACGTGGCCGGGCTGTCGACCGCCCGCCAGACCAGCACCGCGGTCAGCACCAGCAACACCACCACCACGAGGGCGAGGATGGGCAGGGTTCGGCCGCGAGGGCGGGGGGCGGTGTCGCTCACCGGCCCTTTGTACCGCCCGGGACGGGCCCGGGCGACCGGGGCGCGCGCCGGTCGCTCACATCACCGTGAACACGAGAGTGCCCCGGTAGCGGCCGGGCGCGACCGAGCTCGGCACCTCGGCGAGCTCCAGCACGGCACGGATGCGAGCGGTCCCCAGCCCGAGCCCGTCGGGGTAGTGCGCGAGGGTCCCTACCTCGGCAAGCCCGGATCCGCCGGCGACGAGGTCATGGACCTGGACCTGTGTGGCGGCCAGCGAGTTGCCGGGCACCTGGACCGCATGGACCTCGACGAACCCGAGGTGCTCGGCACCGAGCACGTCCCCACCCGGTGACGTCAGGCCGTCCGAGCCGACGGAGACGGTGAAGCCGAGGTCCCCGGCCCGCGTATCGGTTACGACGATGTCGTCGAAGTCGGCCGATGCGGAGAACGTCGAGGTGGCCGGGTCGAGCACGGCCTCGCCGAGGTCGAGCGGGTGCTCCGGCGTGTAGGGCGTGGTCACGGTCACGGCACCGGTCGGCACCGAGAGGACGACCGTCTGCTCATCGGGCACCGAACCCGCGTGCCGCACGACGACGACAGCGGACGCACAGCTCACGGTCCGGTCGTCGGAGACGAAGAGCGCGACCAGGACATGCTCACCCGCGCCCAGCGCATTGGTCGACAGCTGCGCACGGTGGGCGCTCACCCGTACCGACCCGAGGGACATGTCACCGTCGAGGAACACCACGGACCCCGCGAGCGCCGAGCGCACGGTCGCGGCGAGCGTCACCGTCCCGTGGGTCGGACCGCTCATCGGATCGACCGTGAGCACCACGTCACCGGCCGCGCACTGGCACGGCTCGCAGCCGCCGGGACAGGGCGTCGCGGTCCCGGTGGGGGTGGGCGTGGGTGCGCTGGTGGGTTCGGCGGTGTGGGTCGCGGTGGGGCTCGCGGTGGGGGTGGGGGTCGCGGTGGGGGTGGGGGTCGCGGTGGGGGGTCGGGACGCGGCCGGGCTCGCGGTGGGGGTCTGCGTACCGGCTGGGGACGATGTCGTGCCGGTCGACGCCCCGGCCGTGGCCGCCTGGCTCGCCAACGCCTGGTTGGTGGCGCCGGTGCCCGCCGTGGTGCCGCGCCGATCGACGAGTCCGGGCCCGTCGTCGGCGAGCACCTGGCTGAACACCTCGGGCTCGGCCGTGATCGTGGCGGGCCAGGCCCCGGGCACGTCGTCCGACTGCGGGGTGAGTGTGATGAGGGGTGCGCCCACCGGTCGGCCGGACGTCCGGAGCGCGTGGCCGACCGCGAGCCCCAGGATGAGGAGCAGGGCGAGCAGGAGCAGCAGCAGCGCGATCCGGCGGCGGCGCCGACCCTCCTGGTCGGGGTCTCCCTGGTCGGGCGCTCCGTGGTCCGGCGCTCCCTCGTCCCCCTGGTCCGCGACTCCGGAAGCCGGCGCCTCGGGGTCAGGAGTCTCGGGGTCAGGAGTCTGGGGGTCGGGCCCGGTCGTCACGTCGGACAAGGAGTGCTCCCCTCGGTCGTGACCCGGACCCGGCCTGCCCGGAGGGTGGCCAGAGCTCCGGGCGCCCGGAGCTCGATGTGCCCTGAGTACGGCAAGCGGGCGACGTCCAGGCCAACGCGTACGGTCCGACGGATGGCCGAAGCGGGTGAAACCGCACAGATCGGACGGGCCGCCGGGCCGGGGCCCCGTCCGGTGGCTGTCTGCGGGCCGTGCGTGACGCCGCCTCCCGGTCCGGCCGGAGGCTGCCGCGTGTCGGTGGTGTGCGGCACCCTGGACCCATGCCGCCCGATGACCTCACCCGCTGCTTCGGCGGTGGCGACCCGTTGTACTCCCGCTACCACGACGACGAGTGGGGGCGCCCGGTGCACGGCGAGCAGCTGCTCTTCGAACGGCTCGCTCTCGAGGGGTTCCAGTCGGGCCTGTCCTGGATCACCGTGCTGCGCAAGCGCGAGGCCTTCCGCACCGCGTTCGCGGGGTTCGACCCCGTCGTGGTCGCCGGGTTCGACGAGCACGACGTCGAACGTCTGATGGCCGATGCGGGCATCGTGCGCAACCGCGCCAAGATCCTGGCGACCGTCAAGAACGCCCACGCGCTGCTCGCCCTGCACGCTGCGGGCGAGAGCCTCGATGCCCTCATCTGGTCGTACGCACCGGCGCCACGCCCCCGGCCGCTGGGGTGGGACGAGGTTCCGGCCACGACCCCCGAATCGGTCGCGCTGTCCCGGGACCTCAAGCGGCGCGGTTTCGCCTTCGTCGGGCCGACGACGGTCTACGCCACGATGCAGGCATGCGGCCTCGTTGACGACCACGTCGCCGGCTGCTGGCTGGCGCGCACCTGACCGGGCGGCCCAAGGCCGACCACATCGCGGGCCGCGCGGTGGAGAGTCGACGGCGAGTGGCGCACGTCACGCGTCCGGTCGGGTGAATCCGGTCGCCACGCCTGGTCCACACCTTGCGCGGCGCGCCTACCGTGACGCCATGGCAGTGGAGCGCACCGGGTCGACCGGAACCCAGGCGATCGACCCGCAGGGAGCCGACACGCGCGTGATCGACGCCGCGCGCATGGCGCTGAGCACCTGCGAGTGCCCGGCGCCCGAGGTGCTGGGTGCCGTCGAGGTCGGGCTCGTGGCCGTCCCGGCCCCGCTCGATGACTCCCCGACGCCGTCGAGCGCCCCGTGCGACGGGAGCCCGTTGCGCCACCGCGCATCCTGATCACCGCGCGCCCCGGCAGCATCCCAAGGACCGGCCCCGACGGGCACGCCCGCACGGTCTCAATCCTCGGGCGCCGCTCGCCCACCATCTGATCACCGGCTACCATCGGCGGAACCATCCAGAGCGGCCGAGAGACCTGGCTCGTCGACGCCGCAGCAACCCGCCCTGATCATGAGGGTGTGGGTGCTTCAGCCGGGACCGATGGAGAGCAGATGACCATGACCGTCGCGCGCGACGAGGTCCAGGCACCGCAGCGGCCCACCCCTGCCGACCGGCCCACCGTGTCCTTCGAGCTGTTCCCACCCCGCAGCGAGGACGGCGCGAACCGGCTGGTCGCGACGATCGCCGCGCTCGAGTCCGCCCGACCCGACTTCGTGTCGGTGACCTACGGTGCCTCCGGCCGCACCCGCCAGACCACCCGCCGGCTGGTCGCCCAGATCCTGCACACCACCAGCCTCACCCCGATCGCCCACCTGACCTGCGTGGACAACTCGCGGGACGAGACCGTGGCCATCATCGAGGAGTTCCTCGACGAAGGCGTCCGATCCTTCCTCGCGCTGCGTGGCGACCCGCCTGCCGGCGCCACCGACTGGCAGCCGCACCCCGCGGGGCTGCGCACCTCCGCCGAGCTGGTCACGTTGCTGCGCGAGGTCGAGGCGGCCCGCTGCGCGCGCAGCCAGGCCCAGGCCGTCCGCGGCCTGGTCAAGCCGCTGTCGGTAGCGGTCGCCGCCTTCCCCCGCGGCAACCACGCGACCGGCGGCACCCGGGCGGATGACGTCGCCGCCCTGCTGTCCAAGCAGCAGGCCGGCGCCGACTTCGCGATCACCCAGGTGTTCTGGGACGCCCCGAGCTACCTGGCGCTGGTCGGTGAGGCCCGCGCCGCCGGGGTCACCATCCCGATCATCCCGGGCATCCTGCCGGCCACCGACCCCGACCGCCTGGTCCGGGTCGGCCGGCTCACCGGCGTCACCCCGCCCGATGACCTGCTCGCACGGCTCACCGGCTACGACGACCCGACCGCACGTCACCGCGCGGGTGTGCGGGTGACCGCGGACCTGGTGAACGCCGTGCTCGACGGCGGCGCACCAGGCATCCACGTCTACACGTTCAACCAGCACCGGGCTGCGCTCGACCTGCTGGACCTGACCCACCTGGGCGGCGCGCCGGCGCCGCGCACCGAACCGAAGGACCTCGTATGACCACGTCGTTCCCCTCCGCCTCCGTCCTCGGCTACCCGCGCATCGGGCCGCGCCGCGAGCTGAAGAAGGCGCTCGAGGCGTTCTGGGCGGGCAAGACCGACGCCGCGAGCGTCGAGCAGGTCGCCGCCGATCTGCGTCGTCGCACCCGCACCCGGCTGGCCGAGCTGGGCCTGTCGACCACGGTGCCGGCCATCCCGAGCGCGTTCTCGTTCTACGACCACGTGCTCGACACCACCGCGCTGGTCGGTGCCGTGCCGGCGCGGTTCGCCGATCTGGTCGGCCCGGACGGGTCGCTGGACCTGGCCGGGTACTCCACGGTGGCCCGCGGTCGCGGCGACGACCTGCCGCTCGAGATGACCAAGTGGTTCGACACCAACTACCACTACCTGGTGCCCGAGATCGGGCCGGAGACGGTGTTCTCCTACGCCGGCCGCCGGCCGGTCACCGAGTTCGCCGAGGCCCTGGCCGAGGGTGTGCTCACCCGTCCGGTGCTCGTGGGCCCGGTGACCTACCTGGCGCTGGCCAAGGCCACCGAGGGCTCACCCGACGGCTTCTCCCCGCTGGACCGCCTCGCCGATCTGCTTCCCGTCTACCAGGCGGTGCTCGCCGACCTGGCCGCCGCCGGCGCCACCTGGGTCCAGCTCGACGAGCCGGCCCTGGTGAGCGACACGCTCGCAGTCCCGGCGGCTGCCGTCACCGCCGCCTACCAGGCGCTGGCCGGGGCCACCGACCGCCCGGCGATCCTGGTCGCCGCGCCCTACGCCGACCTCGGGGCCCAGCTCGCGACGCTGGCCGCCACCGACGTCGAGGCCATCGCCATCGACCTCGTGCGCGGATCGGCCCCCACCGCGGCCGTCCCTGGCCTGGAGACGAAGACCCTGGTCGCAGGCATGATCGACGGTCACAACATCTGGCGCGCCGATCTGGACGCCAAGCTGGCGATCCTGGAGCGCCTGGAGCTGCTGGGCGCCGGGGCGGTCACCGTGGGCACGTCCACCAGCCTGTTCCACGTGCCGCACACCGTGGCCGACGAGCCGGCGCTGGACGCCACGCTCGCGTCCTGGTTGGCGTTCGCCGATGAGAAGGTGACCGAGGTCGTCACGTTGGCCGAGGGTCTGGTCGAGGGTCGCGAGGCGATCCACGAGGCGCTGCTCGCCGCCTCCGACGCGCTCGCCGCCCGCGCCGCCGCCCCCGGCGTCGTGCGCCCCGAGGTCCGGGCCCGGGTGGCCGCGCTCACCGAGGAGGCGTTCTCCCGCGGCTCGTTCGACGCGCGCCGCGCCGCGCAGGACGCCCGGCTGCACCTGCCGCCGCTGCCGACGACGACCATCGGCTCGTTCCCGCAGACCCCGCAGATCCGCAAGGCCCGCGCGGCCTTCGGCAAGGGTGAGCTCACGGCGGCCCAGTACGAGGACGAGATGCGCGCCGAGATCGGCCGCGTCGTCCAGCTGCAGGAGGACCTGGGCCTGGACGTGCTGGTGCACGGCGAGCCCGAGCGCAACGACATGGTCCAGTACTTCGCCGAGAACCTGGACGGCTTCGCGGTCACCCAGAACGGCTGGGTGCAGTCCTACGGCTCGCGCTGCACACGCCCGTCGATCCTCTGGGGCGACGTCACCCGTCCGGCCCCGATCACGGTCGCGTGGTCGAGCTACACGGCCTCGCTCACCGACAAGCCGGTCAAGGGCATGCTCACCGGCCCGGTGACGATCCTGGCCTGGTCGTTCGTGCGCGACGACCAGCCGCTGGCCGACACCGCCTTCCAGGTGGGCCTGGCGCTGCGCGACGAGATCACCGACCTGGAGGCGGCGGGCGTCCCGATCGTCCAGGTCGACGAGCCGGCGCTGCGCGAGCTCCTCCCGCTCAAGACGGCCGACCAGCCGGCGTACCTGGACTGGGCGGTGCGCTCGTTCCGGCTGTCGACGGCCGGGGTGCGCGAGGACACCCAGATCCACACCCACCTGTGCTACTCCGAGTTCGGCGAGGTCATCGACGCGATCGACGGTCTGGACGCCGATGTGACGAGCATCGAGGCCGCCCGCTCCAAGATGGAGATCGTCGACGACATCGCCGGTCACGGCTACCCGCGCGGCATCGGGCCGGGCGTGTGGGACATCCACTCCCCGCGCGTGCCCAGCGAGTCCGAGGTCGAGACCCTGCTCGCCGGTGCGGCCAGGTCCATCGACGCCGGTCTGCTCTGGGTCAACCCGGACTGCGGCCTCAAGACCCGTCGCTACGAGGAGGTCACCCCCTCCCTGGAGCACCTGGTCGCCGCAGCCAAGGCCGTCCGCGCCACCCTGTAGCTGTCCACCCACCCCCGAAGTCGCGCCGGATCGGCTGTCCGGCGCGACTTCGGCCATGATCTCGGCCGATTCGGCAAGAGTCGGCCGAGTCGGCGGGACCTGGCTGGCTGGATGAGCGGGGCTGGCTGGGGGCCGAGCGGCGGGCGGCCGAGTCGGCGGCACCTGGCTGGCTGGATGAGCGGGGCTGGCTGGCGGGCGGGGTGGCGCCATCTGGTGGTCGGGGCGGGGGGGCGGGGATCTACAGTCGCGGGGGTGACCGGTGCTTTCGACCTGACCCTGCCTGAGCTGGTGAGCCGGACCTCGGCGAAGTGGACGGTGTACCCACCGGACGTGCTGCCGCTGTGGGTCGCCGAGATGGATGTCCGCCCGGTGCCCGCCGTCGTCGAGGCCGTGAGCCGGGCCGTCGCCGCAGGTGACACCGGATACCCCGGCGGCCACGCCTACGCCGAGGCGTACGCCGCATTCGCCGCCGACCGTTGGGGTTGGTCCCTCGACCCGGCGTCGATGCGGCGCGTCCCCGATGTGCTCACCGGCATCGCCGAGCTGATCGGCCTGCTCACGGCGCCGCACGGCGCTGTCGTCATCAACCCGCCGGTGTACCCGCCGTTCTTCTCGGTCATCGAGCACACCGGCCGGCGGGTGGTCCCGGCACCCCTGGGCGCCGATCTGCGACTCGACCTGGCGGTGCTGGCCGAGGCGTTCGAGCAAGCCGGACCGGGTTCGGTCTACCTGCTGTGCCACCCGCACAACCCGACCGGTGTGCTGCACACCCCCGTCGAGCTGGCGGCGGTGGGCGCCCTGGCCCGGCGCACCGGCATCCGCGTGGTGGCCGACGAGATCCATGCGGCGCTCGTGCTGGACGGCACGTTCACGCCGACGACGACGGTCATCCCCGACGCCTTCGCCCTGCACTCGGCGTCCAAGACGTTCAACCTGGCCGGGCTGCCGTCGGCGCTGCTCATCCCGGGCCCGGATGCGATCACCGACCTGACCCGGATGTCACCGTTCGCCGGGCACGGGTCGAGCCACCTCGGGGGTATCGCCCAGGGCGCCGCCCTCCGCCACGGCGGTCCCTGGCTGGACGGCCTGCTCGACGATCTGCGCGCGAACGCCGCTCTGCTCGACGGCCTGCTCACCCGGCTGCTGCCCGCCGCGAGCTGGACACCCCCTCAGGCCACCTACCTGGCCTGGCTCGACCTGCACCGGGTGGTCCCCGTGGGCGTCGACCCCGCCCGGTACCTGCTGGAGCACGCCCGGGTGGCGGTCAACTCCGGTCCGACGTTCGGGGCCGAGGGCACCGGCTTCGTCCGGCTCAACGCCGCGACCTCACCGGCGATCCTCACCGAGGCGATCGAGCGGATCGCCGCGACCGCACCCTGACCGGCCGATCCCGAGGTACCGGCTCAGGGCAGCGGCCCGGCGCGCAGGCCCAGGCACCCTGACAGGCACGACGACGGCCCCCGGTCAGCTGACCGGGGGCCGTCGGGTGTGCGGCCGCTGCTGCGGCCGCCGGGTCGGGCGATCAGGCCTTCGCGGCCTCCAGCCGGGTCGAGACGTCACCGTGCTGGACCTCGATCCGGCGCGGCTTGGCCTCCTCGGCCACCGGGATCGTCAGGGTGAGCACACCGTCGGTGTACGTCGCGGCCATCGCGTCGAGCGCCAGACCGCGGCCGACGGTGAGCTGCCGGGCGTAGGTGCCGACCGGCCGCTCCTTGGCGAGCCACTGCACATCACCCTCGGCCGTGGCGGTCCGCTGCGCGCGGATGGTGAGCGTCCGGTCCTCGACGTTGACGTCGATGGTGCCCGGGTCCACCCCCGGCAGGTCCAGGTGCAGCACGTAGTGGTCGCCCGTGCGGTACAGGTCGAGCGGCATGGTCGCCGCGGCGCGGTCCGCTGCGACGAGCTGGCCGAGCATGCGGTCCATCTCGTGGAAGGGGTCGAATCGCATAGCCATGAGTCCACCTCCTCGGCTCGGGACCCGGCCTCTCCGGGCCCCACGGTTCACCGGCGACCGGGTTCGCCACCGGCTGGCTACGCCTTCAATTCTTAGCACTCACCTCACGAGAGTGCTAACGATCGGGGCGCCTGTTCGCTCACGGGGAACAGAGCCCGCGCCCCTCGTCCACGAGGGCCGCGGGCGGGGTTCCGTGCGCAGGCCAGGGACCCGGGGCCGGCGACGGGGAGGCAGATCAGCGCGCGCCGGCGGGAACCACGGCGGCGGTCAGGGCGTGCACGATGCGGACGTCGGCGTCCAGCCAGGGCACGGTCAACCACTGACCCGCAGGGAGCCAGCGCAGCTCGTCGTGCTCGACGAGCGGTTCGGGGGTGCCGGACACGATCTCGGCCGTCCACAGCCGCATCACGTACCGGTCGGACAGCAACCAGCCACCGTCGTCGGGCCCGACGATCTCCGGACCGAGGCCGACGCGCACGCCGAGCTCCTCACGCAGCTCGCGGTGCAGCGCCTGCTCGGGTGTCTCACCTTCCTCGACCTTGCCGCCGGGGAACTCCCAGCGGCCGGCGAGACTCGCGGGACGCAGCCGACGGGCAGCCAGCAGCACGGTCGGGGCGTCCAGGTCGTCGACCAGGGCAGCCGCCACCACGAGGACCGGGCTCATGGTCGGCCCGTCCCCGCATCGGACCGCGCGAAGGTCACTGGATGCCGTGCGCCTGCGCCCACGCGACGGCCTCGGCCCGGGTCGAGACGCCGATCTTGCGGTAGCAGGACCGCACCTGCGACTTCACCGTGTTGCGGGTGACGAACAGCCGGGTGGCGATCTCTTCGAGGGTGACGTCCTCGGTGAGCTCGCTCAGCACGACCCGCTCGCGCCGGGTCAGTGCCTGACCCATGACATCCATCGACTCTCGAGTATCGACCATGCTCATGTTGACCTCCGGTGAAGGGTGATCCCGTGTCAGCGGTGCCACCGTTGCCTTGTACCGGATGAGAGCCCGGGTGGGGCGGGACATGACGCCACTTTCTCACCCGAATTCTCACCCGACCACCAGGCACGGCCGGGACCCGCTTCTGCTTCAGGAGGACGTCACCCAGCACCAGGTGATACATCAGGACGAATCGGTCACCCGAACGAGCGCATCGAGGGTCAGGACAGCGCCGCGTACTGCTCCGCATCCAGCAGCGTGCCGGTGCTCTCGACCCGTACCGTGAACAGCCAGCCGGCGCCGTAGGGGTCGGAGTTCACCAGCGCCGGGTCGTCCACGGCGGCCTGGTTGACCTCGACGACGACGCCGGTCGCGGGCGAGTAGAGCTCGGACACGGACTTGGTGGACTCGATCTCGCCGACGACGGCACCGGCGACCACCTTCGCGCCGACGGTCGGCAGCTCCAGGTAGACCACATCGCCCAGGGCGTCCGCGGCGACGTCGGTGATCCCGACGACGGCCGGGTCGCCCGAGCTGAGCCACTCGTGCTCGGCGGTGTACTTCAGATCGGCGGACGGCGTGCTCGACATGGTCTCTCCTTGCGGCTGGGGGGCAGAGGGGGGGCGGGCGGGGCTCAGCGAGGACGACGGTAGAACGGCAGCGGCACGACACGCACTCCTTCGGCGCGTCCGCGCACGTCGACCGCTAGCTCGGTGCCCGGTTCGGCGAGCGCCGGGGGCACGTAGGCCATCGCGATCGGGTGGCCGAGCGTGGGCGACGGCATCCCGGAGGTGACGGCGCCGACGGGTGCGCCGGCGGCGTCCAGCACGGCGTAGCCCTCGCGGGCGGCGCGACGACCGAGACCCTCCAGCCCGACGAGCGTGCGGGTGCCGTCACGCTGGGCCCGGGACGCCAGCGGCTCGCGGCCGATGAACGGGACCGGCTGCCCGTCGGCGCCGATCTTGTCCAGGCGGACCACGCGGCCCAGACCTGCGTCGTACGGGGTGGTGGTGGCGTCGAGCTCGTGGCCGTACAGCGGCATCCCGGCTTCCAGGCGCAGGCTGTCGCGGGCCGCGAGCCCGGCCGGGACCAGGCCGAACGGTTCGCCGGTCGCCAGGAGCGCAGCCCACAGCGCCGGTGCGACCGCGGCGGGGACGAAGAACTCGAAGCCGTCCTCACCGGTGTAGCCGGTCCGGGCCAGCATGCCGGCGGTGCCGTCGACCGTCACCGGCAGGAACGCGTAGTACTTCAACGTCGCAGGGGTCACGCCGAGCGCCGGGTCGACGACCAGTCCGGGCAGTGCCTCGACGATCTCGAGCGCGCGCGGACCCTGCACGGCGACCAGTGCGGTGGTCGGGGAGTCGTCACTGATCGTCACCTCCAGGCCGGTGGCGCGGGCGGCCAGCTCGGCGAGCACGACGTCGTGGTTGGCGGCGTTGGCCACCACCATGTAGTCGTCCTCGGCGAGCCGGTAGACGATGAGGTCGTCGATCACGCCTCCGTCGGCCGCGCAGATCATCGTGTAGCGCGCCCCGGTGACCCGCAGCGCCGAGAGGTTGCCGACCAGCGCCAGGTCGAGGAAGCCCGCCGCACCCGGGCCGCGGACCCCGATCTCGCCCATGTGGGACAGGTCGAACAGCCCGGCCGCGGTACGGACCGCGGTGTGCTCGGCCAGGTCGGAGGTGTAGCGCAGCGGCATGAGCCAGCCGGCGAACGGCACCAGCGTGGCGCCGAGCGCCTCGTGCGCGGCGCGCAGCGGGGTGGGGCGGGGGTCGGTCGTCGCGTCGGTCAACGCAGGGTCCCTTCGGGGCGCAGCGGGTGGGAGGTCGGGCAGCGGTTGGTCGGGCAACGGGCGGTCATTCGGCGAAGGCCTCGACCGGCGGGCAGCTGCAGACCAGCTGACGGTCACCGCGGGCACCGTCGATGCGGCGCACCGGCGGCCAGTACTTGGCGGCCCGCAACGAGGCCACCGGGAACGCGGCCAGGGACCGCGGGTAGGGGTGCGTCCACTCGTCGGCGGTCACCGACGCCGCGGTGTGCGGGGCGTTGCGCAGCGGCGAGTCCGCCACCGGCCAGACGCCGGCGGCGACCTGGTCGATCTCGGCACGGATGGCCAGCATCGCGTCGACGAACCGGTCGAGCTCGGCCAGGTCCTCGGACTCGGTGGGCTCGACCATGAGGGTGCCGGGCACCGGGAACGCCAGCGTCGGGGCGTGGAAGCCGTAGTCGGCCAGCCGCTTGGTCACGTCCTCGGCGGTCACACCCGTGTCGTGGGTGATCGCGCGCAGGTCGAGGATGCACTCGTGCGCGACGAGGCCGCCGGGGCCGGTGTAGAGCACCGGGTAGGCCTCGCGCAGCCGGGTGGCCACGTAGTTCGCGGCGAGGACGGCCACGCTGGTCGCCCGGGTCAGCCCGGGGCCGCCCATCGCTGCGATGTACGCCCAGGAGATCGGCAGCACGCCGGCCGAACCCCAGCGGGCGCCCGAGACCGGGGCGTTGCCACCCAGGCCACCGGGCGTCGGGTCGCCGGGCAGGTACGGCGCCAGGTGCTCGGCGACCGCGACCGGGCCGACGCCCGGGCCGCCGCCGCCGTGCGGGATGGCGAACGTCTTGTGCAGGTTGAGGTGCGACACGTCGCCGCCCAGCTCGGCCGGCCGGGCCAGCCCGACGAGGGCGTTGAGGTTGGCCCCGTCGATGTACACCTGGCCGCCCGCGGCGTGCACCAGCTCGGCGACGGTGCGCACGCCCTCCTCGTAGACGCCGTGCGTCGAGGGGTAGGTGATCATGATCGCGGCCACGTTCGGCCCGTGCTCCGCGATCCGGGCCCGCAGGTCGTCGAGGTCGATCGACCCGTCCGGCGCGGTCGCGACGACCACGACGCGCAGGCCCGCGAGCGCCGCGGAGGCAGCGTTGGTGCCGTGCGCCGAGGCCGGGATGAGGCACACGTCGCGCGCCTCGTCCCCACGTGCGTGGTGGTAGCGGCGGATCGCGAGCAGCCCGGCGAACTCGCCCTGCGACCCGGCGTTCGGCTGCAGGCTCACCGCCGAGTACCCGGTGATCTCGGCGAGCCAGCCCTCGAGCTCACCGGCCAGCCGCGCGGTGCCGGCCTGCGAGGCGGCCGGTGCGTACGGGTGCACGTCGGCGAACTGCGACCAGCTGATCGGCTCCATCTCGACGGTCGCGTTGAGCTTCATGGTGCACGAGCCCAACGGGATCATCGTGCGGTCCAGCGCGAGGTCCTTGTCGGACAGCGCCCGCAGGTAGCGCAGCATCCCGGTCTCGGAGCGGTGCGCGTGGAACACCGGGTGCGTGAGGTAGCCGGTGGTGCGCGGGTAGGCGACGGGCCGCACCTGCGGGCTGCCGACGACGACGGCCGGGGTCGCGATCACGGCCTGGGTGCCGACCGGGGAGACGGCCTCGTCGAACGCCTCGACGACCAGCCGCAGGTGCTCCGGGGTGGTGAGCTCATCGCAGGTGACCTGGACGTGGTCGCCGTCGGGCGCCCACAGGTCGATCCCGCGGTGCGCGGCGGCCACCAGGACGGCGTTCGCCCGACCCGGGACGACGACGCGGACGGTGTCGAAGAAGGCTTCGTGCTCGGCCTCCAGGCCCACGGTGCCCAGCAGGTCCGCGAGCCGCGAGGCCGAGGCGTGCACCGTCTCCGCGATCGCGCGCAGCCCGTCGGGCCCGTGGTACACGGCGTACATGGCTGCCACGACGGCGAGCAGCGCCTGGGCGGTGCAGATGTTGCTGGTCGCCTTCTCCCGGCGGATGTGCTGCTCGCGGGTGGCCAGCGCCAGGCGGTACCCGGGCGTCCCGTCGACGTCCACGCTCACCCCGACCAGCCGGCCAGGCAGGGTGCGCTCCAGCCCGGCACGCACGGCCATGAACGCCGCGTGCGGGCCGCCGCCGAACAGCGGCACGCCGAACCGCTGCGCCGAGCCGACGGCCACGTCCGCCCCGACCTCCCCGGGCGCCTGGACGAGGGTGAGTGCGAGCAGATCGGTCGCGACCGTGACGAGCGCCCCGCGCTCGTGGGCCGCGGCAACCAGCGGCGCCAGGTCGACCAACCGCCCGTCGGCCCCGCACTGCTGGACGACGACCCCGACCAGCGGCCCGTCGATCGCGGGCAGCCCGGCGGACAGGTCGGCCAC
>JAKLPK010000151.1 GCA_022013895.1 Cellulomonas sp.
ACCGTCGGGAGCACCTGCGGCAGCATCTCGACCTGGGTCACCGCGATCCCGCGGGCGGCCAGACCCTCGGCCATCTCGAGCCCGACGTAGCCCGCGCCGACGATGAGCGCGGTCCGCGGCGAACGTCGCTCGAGGGAGGCGGTGAGCGCGAAGGTGTCACCCATGGTGTGCAGCAGGTGCACACCGTCCTCGGGGCCCAGCTCGTCGAGCCCGTCGATCGGTGGGCGCACCGGCACGGCACCGGTCCCGACCACGAGGGCGTCGTAGTCCAGCCAGGTCTCGTCCTGGTCCGGACCGCGGACCTGCAGACGGTGTCCGTCGACGTCGATCCGCGTCGCGAGGGTGTCCAGGTGGAGGTCCATCCCGGTCGCCTGCAGATCGGCGTGAGTGCGGTGGGCCAGGTTGCGCCAGTGGCCCACCTCGCCCGAGACGTAGTAGGGGATGCCACAGATCGAGAAGTTCGGGTACGAGTCGGCGACGACCACGCTGACCTGGCTGGTCGGGTCGAGCTCGCGGGCTCGCAGCGCGGCGCTGATACCCGCGTCGCTGCCGCCGATGGCGATGACGTGCATGGTGGTCAACCTCCGTGCTGGTCCGGGATCTGCCCGTGCTCGTCGGCGCCGAGGCGGCAGTGGGTCACAGCGGCTGGACGGGGACGCCCAGCTCGTCCAGCAGCACGGTCACCCGACGGCGGATCTCGTCGCGGATCGGCCGCACGGCCGCCACGCCCTGGCCGGCCGGGTCCTCCAGCACCCAGTCCTCGTACCGCTTGCCCGGGTAGAACGGGCAGGTGTCGCCGCAGCCCATCGTGATGACGACATCGGAGGCGATGACCGCCTCGGGGGTGAGGATCTTCGGCTTCTCGGCGCGGATGTCGATGCCGAGCTCCAGCATCGCCTCGACTGCGGCCGGGTTGATCATCTCCGCGGGCATGGACCCCGCCGAACGGACCTCGACGGCCCCGCCGGACAGTGCGGTGAGCAGACCGGCGGCCATCTGGGAACGTCCGGCGTTGTGCACGCACACGAACAGGGCGCTGGGGCGGGTGGTGGTCTCGGTCATCTCAGGTTCTCCTGGGTGCTGGTGGGTTGCGGGCAGGTGCGGTCAGGCGTGGGTGAGTGGCAGGTCGGGCAGCAGGTCGTGCAGCAGGTCGCGGACGCGCCGGTCGATCTCGTCGCGAATCGCACGGACACCGTCGGGCGAGGCCAGTGCGGGGTCGCCCACGATCCAGTCCTCGTACCGTTTGCCCGGCAGGACGGGGCAGGAGTCGCCGCAGCCCATGGTGATGACGACATCGGCCGCGCGAACCGCATCGTCGGTCAACGGTTTGGGGAACACCTCGGGCTCGGCGCCGAGGTCGGCGAGGATCGGAAGCACCCCGGCGTGGACGTCCGCCGCAGGCGTCGACCCGGCGGATCGCACGACGACGGCCTCACCTGCGTGGTGGCGCAGCAGGGCGGCCGCCATCTGGGAGCGTCCGGCGTTGGCCACGCACACGAAGAGCACCTGAGGTGCGCCGGTGGCGGGTCGGGTCAGGTCGGTGAGGCGTTGGCGCGCGAAGCGTTCGGCGTTGACGACCAGGTGGGCGCCCACCCGCGACGTACGGGCGAGCGCGGTGTACGACTCGCGCACGATCGCCCGGACCACGTCCGGGCCCGCCGCCGGGAACGCGTCGGCGAGCTCGGCGGCGATGCGGTCCAGCACCGGGTCGGAGTTGGTGAGCCCGCCGACGGACCGCTGACGGGCTCCGACCTCCAGCACCGCTGGGGCGAGCTGGTCCAGCAGCGTCGTGACGGCACCGCGCAGCGCCGGGTTCACCCGGTAGTAGACCCAGGTGCCGCGCCGCTCGCTGGTCAGCACCCCCACGTCCTTGAGGACCTTGAGGTGGTGGGAGACGGTGGGCATCGACACCTCGGCCACGGTCGCCAGGTCGCAGACGCAGGCCTCGCCGGTCGGCGTGGTGGTGATGAGCGAGAGCATCCGCAGCCGCAGCGGATCGGCGAGCGCCTTGAGGGTGCCGGCGATCTGGTGGGCAGCATCGGCACCCATGGTGTGGTCCGGAGGCGAGCCGTCGCTGCGACCCACCTCTGCGGGTGCCGGCGAGCTGGTGGGCAGAGCGACGGTGGGCGTCATCGCGCCACCTCCCTGATCCGTGGTTGCGGAGCGGACACGGCCGGTGCGGTCGTCGCGTACGGGTCGACCGCGAACCAGCGGCGGGCGACCCACAGCGAGACGTAGACCAGACCCACCAGGACGGGCACCTCGATGAGCGGTCCGACGACGCCGGCCAGGGCCTGGCCGGAGGCCGCCCCGAACGTGCCGATCGCGACCGCGATCGCCAGCTCGAAGTTGTTGCCGGCCGCGGTGAACGCGAGGGTCGACGAACGTGCGTACCCCAGCTGCAGTGCCCGGCCGGTCACCATGCCCACGCTCCACATGATCGCGAAGTAGGCGAGCAACGGCAGTGCGATGCGGGCCACGTCCCACGGGTGGGAGGTCACAGCCTCACCCTGCAGCGCGAACAGCAGCACGATGGTGAACAGCAGGCCGTACAGGGCCCACGGTCCGATCCGTGGCACGAACCGGTCCTCGTACCAGTCCCGGCCCTTGGCGCGTTCGCCCACCCAGCGGGAGGCGAACCCTGCTACGAGCGGGATGCCGAGGAACACCAACACGTTGAGTGCGATCTGCCCCACGGAGACGTTCAGCCCCTGCGTGTCCAGACCGAGCCAGCCCGGCAGCACCGTGAGGTAGAACCAGCCGAGCACGGAGAAGGCCACCACCTGGAACACCGAGTTCAGGGCGACCAGGACTGCGGCGGCCTCCCGGTCACCGCAGGCCAGGTCGTTCCAGATGACGACCATGGCGATGCACCGGGCCAGCCCGACCACGATCAGACCCGTGCGGTACTCGGGCAGGTCCGGCAGGAAGGTCCAGGCGAGGGTGAACATCAGCGCCGGGCCGACCACCCAGTTGAGCACCAGGGAGCTGATCAGCAGTCGCCGGTTCCCGGTGACCGAGGTGAGCTTGTCGTAGCGGACCTTGGCCAGCACCGGGTACATCATCACCAGCAGGCCCAGCCCGATCGGCACCGAGATGCCCTCGACCTCCATCGCGCTCAGGATGTCCGACGCCGCGGGCACCAGCCGTCCGAGCAGCAGCCCCGCGATCATCGCGAGCCCGATCCAGACCGGCAGCCAGCGGTCCAGCATCGACAACCTGGCCGGTGCGACCCGGGGCGGTGCGACCGGTGCGGTGGCGCTCACCGGGCGGCCTGGGTCGCCAGCGGGGCGCCGGCCGGCTCGACAGCCGGATCGAGGGGGTCGAGACCGGCGAGGAAGTGCTGGGCGTCGAGGGCGGCGGAGCAGCCCGAGCCCGCAGCGGTGATCGCCTGCCGGTAGGTGTGGTCCACCAGGTCGCCGCATGCGAACACCCCGGGGAGGTTCGTCCCGGTGGTGCGCCCGACGACCTGCACGTAGCCGTCCTCGTCGAGGTCGACCTGTCCGACGAACAGCTCCGAGCGCGGTACATGACCGATCGCGACGAAGACCCCACCGGCGTCGATCTCGCGGGTGGTTCCGGTGACGGTGTCGCGCAGCGTCAGCCCGGTCACCGTGTCCTGGCCGTGGATCGCGACCACCTCGCTGTTCCAGGCGAACTCGATCGTCGGGTGCGCGGCGGCGCGTTCGGCCATGATCCGCGAGGCCCGCAGCTGGTCGCGGCGGTGGACCATCGTGACCTTGGAGCCGAACCGGGCCAGGAACGTGGCCTCCTCGACCGCCGAGTCGCCCCCGCCGACCACGACGATCTCCTGGCCCCGGAAGAAGAACCCGTCGCAGGTCGCGCACCAGGACACGCCACGGCCGGACAGTCGCTTCTCGTCCGCCAGCCCCAGCTCGCGGTAGGCCGATCCGGTGGACAGGATCACCGCGCGGGCGAGGAACGTCTCGCCGCCGCCGGTGGTGACCGTCTTGAGTTCACCCATGAGGTCGACCGCGACGACGTCGTCCTGGAGGATCTCGGCGCCGAACCGCTCGGCCTGCGTCCGGAGGTTCTCCATGAGATCCGGGCCCTGGATGCCGTCCGGGAACCCTGGGAAGTTCTCGACCTCGGTGGTGTTCATGAGCGCGCCACCTGCGGTCACCGACCCGGCGACGACCAGTGGCGCGAACCCGGCGCGTGCCGCGTAGATCGCGGCGGTGTAGCCGGCGGGACCGGACCCGATGATGAGGAGATCGCGTTGCTTCGACACGTCTCTATGTTGACAATGATCGAAGTAGAGGTCAAGTTGGGTACACCAGACAAGGAGGTCCGATGGGGGCCACAGGACGACGCGGCCGTGACCGGCGGACGACGGTCTCACCGTCGCCGTTGGGCGGCGCCCTAGACTTGCCGGGTGCGCACCGCGACCGACCTGGCAGTGACGGGGCCCGCCCGTCCGGTCCCGGTGGCTGCACCCTCGGGTCCGCGTCCGACGCTCAGCCGGGACGAGGCCGAGCGGATGGCGAGCCTGCTGCGCGTGGTGTCCGACCCCACGCGACTGCAGCTGCTCAGCCTCATCCAGCACAGCCCCGACGAGCACGTGCGGGTCGCGGACCTTGCGCGCGCACTCGACCTGCGCCAGCCCACGGTCACCCATCATCTGAACGTGCTCGACGAGGCCGGGATCGTCGTGCGCGAACGGCACGGCCGCGAGGTGTGGTGCCAGATCGTCCCCGAGCGCATCGAGGAGATCGCCGACCTGCTGCGATAGCCGGGTCGGTGCTCATCGCGCAGCGGTGTCCCGGGTGCCGCGGTGGATGACTCGTCGCGGTTGCGACAGCTGGCCGTCATGGCGGATCCGGCACGTCTCCAGCTGCTCGCGGTGCTGCTCACCGATCCGCAGGGCGAGGCCGATGCGGTGCGGCTGGCCGGCGGGCGCTCCGACCCGACGGCGCTGGCCCGGCACCTGGAGGCGATGGCCGAGGTCGATCTGCTCGACCGGGTCGCGGCGGCGGACGACGGACCCGTCTACCGGCCGACGCATGATGCGTTCGCCCGGTTCGGCTCACTGGCCGTAGGTGACGCCCCCGGACCCGGCGGGATCGGCGACGACCACTCCGCGCTGCTCGCGCGCGTCACGCAGCGGCTGAGCGTCACCTTCGCCGGCGTGTTCGCACCTGAGACGGTCGAACGGTACGTGCACGAGAGCTACGACCTGCTCGCCGGGCGCGCGCGGGTGCGTCGCCACCTGCCCGCGCTGACGGACCGGTTCGCGGCCGATCGGCTCGCCGCGCTCGCCCGGGCCGAAGGGCGGGCGAGCCGTGACGGTGTCGGCGTCCTGTTCGTCTGCGTCCGCAACTCGGGTCGCTCGCAGATGGCCGCCGCCATCACCCGTGCGCTCGCGGGGCCGGACGTGTGGGTCCGGACGGCAGGGTCGTCGCCGTCCGGCCGGGTCGACCCCCTCGTGCGCCAGGTGCTGGCCTCCCGGGGCTGGGGGCGCACGGCCGACTTCCCCAAACCCCTGACGGAGGAGGTCATCCTGGCCTCCGATGTGGTGGTCACCATGGGCTGCGGTGATGCGTGCCCGGTGTTCCCGGGCCGCCGCTACGTCGACTGGCCCGTCCTCGATCCGCGGGGCAGGGACGAGGTCGAGGTCGGCGCCATCGTGGCTGACGTCGAGCAGCGGGTCCGCTCGCTGCTCGACGACCTCAGGCCGCGCTGACCTGCAACCGCCCGGACTCGAGCCGGTAGCCCATCCCGCGCACCGTGCGGATCGCGTCGCCCGCCCCGGCCGCGACGAGCTTGCGCCGGACCCGGGCGATCGTGGCGACCAGGGCGCCGTCGGGATCGGCGGCATCGGGCCAGAAGGCGCGGGCCAGCGCGCGGCGGTCGACCACGTGGTCGACCCGTTCCGCGAGGCTGGCCACCAGCCGGAACTCGACGAGGCTGAAGTCCAGGGCGGAACCGGCGAAGCGGGCCTCGCACCGGTCAGGCTCCAACGTCAGACCGCCTGCCCGGGTCGGCGGTGTGCTGCGGGTGGACCTCGACCAGTACGGACGCAGCGCGGTGAGGATCTCCTCGACCATGTAGGGCCGACCCACTGCGGGGCTGGCGCCCGCGGTGACGGCTGCGCCGATCCGGGCGACATCGTCATCGGCGAAGGCCAGCAGAACGGGGACGCCGACCTCCCGACGCAGCACCGTGACCAGCCGGCCGAGGTCGGCGGGCGTCGAGGCGGAGACCAGGACCACATCGGGCCGGTCACGTCCGAGGTGGATGAGGGCGGACATGTCGTCGCGGTAGAGCTGGACCTCGACCCCGCGGCGACGCACCTCGTGCAGCAGTGCCGACTCCTCCGTGAGGTCGGGGTCGAGCAGGGCCAACGAGCCCGCGACGCCGCGGCTGCTCCAGGCTGCGGCGGGCCGGTTCGTCGGTCTGGCGCGGACGTGGGGCCGGGGGACTGCGGTGATGCTCGACATCGGCGCTCCCTTGCGGTCTGGCGTGGTCCGGACGTGGTCAGCCGAACCGGCCGGTGATGTAGTCCTCGGTCCGACGGTCGGCGGGATCCTCGAAGATCTTGCTCGTGAGGTCGAACTCGACGAGCAGACCCGTCCGGGAGCCCGTCGTCTCGTCGACGGCGGCCGTGAAGAACGCCGTGCGGTCGGCCACCCGGGCGGCCTGCTGCATGTTGTGGGTCACGATCACGATGGTGTAGAGGTCCCGCAGCTCGGCCATGAGCTGCTCGATGCGCAGCGTGGCGATCGGGTCCAGCGAGGAGCACGGCTCGTCCATGAGGATGACGTCCGGTTCGACGGCGATGGTGCGGGCGATGCACAGCCGCTGCTGCTGGCCGCCGGACAACCCGTAGGCGCTCTGCTTGAGCTTGTCCTTGACCTCGTCCCACAGGGCCGCGCGGCGCAGCGCGTTCTCGACCAGGTCGTCCATCGAGTCCACCGCCATCCCGGTGACGCGTGGCCCGTAGGCGATGTTGTCGTAGATGGACTTCGGGAACGGGTTCGGCTTCTGGAACACCATGCCGATGCGTCGTCGCACCTCGATCGGGTCGACGCCCGGGGCGTACAGGTCCTGCCCCCAGAAGTGCACGCTCCCGGAGACCCGGGCGCCGTCGACGAGGTCGTTCATCCGGTTGAGCGAACGCAGCAGGGTGGACTTGCCGCATCCCGACGGGCCGATGAGGGCGGTGATCTCGTTCAGCCCGAAGGGCAGGCTGACATCGCTGACGGCCAGGAAGTCGCCGTACCGGACGTCGACCCCGATGCACTCCATCACGGCCGTGGGTTCCTGGGCGATCTGACGGGCGTGCGTCGGCTGGGGCCGCCGGGAGACAGCGGCGCTCTCCTCGGTTGGAGCGCCGTCGTGCGTCACCGCATCCGGGGTGACCTCACCGGGCCGGGTCGTGGTCATGGTCTGCCTTTCCTGGCTCACCAGCGACGCTGGTATCTGTTGCGGATGACGATGGCCAGCGCGTTCATCCCCAGGAGGATGCCGACCAGGAGGATCGACGAAGCGGCGGCGAGCTCGTGGAACCCGGCCTTGGGGCTGTTGGTCCAGCTGAAGATCTGGATGGGCATCGTGGTGAAGCCGCTCAGCAGGCCGTTCGGGTCGAACGACACGAACACGAGGGCGCCGAGCAGGAGCAGAGGTGCGGCTTCGCCGAGCGCTCGCGACAGGGCGAGGATCGTGCCGGTCGCGACGCCGGGGACGGCCGCCGGCAGGGTGATCCGCCAGGTGGTCTGCAGCTCGCTCGCGCCGAGGGCCAGCGAGGCCTGGCGCAGCTCACGCGGGACCGCCCGCAGGGCCTCGCGGGTCGAGATGATGAGGACCGGCAGGATGAGGAGCGCCAGCGCGAGCGCCCCGCCGATCACCACGTTCTTGTTCGCGACCCCGAGCAGCGACAGCAGACCGACCGCGAGCATCCCGTAGATGATCGACGGGATGGCGGACAGGTTCTGGATGTTGAGCTCGATGAGCCGGTTGAGCCGGCTGTGCCGGTCGGCGAACTCCTCCAGGTGGACTGCGGCGGCGATGCCCAGCGGGATCGCGAGCACCGCTGTCGTGCCGATCACCCACAGCGATCCCAGGATCGCCGGGCGGGCGCCGGCGTCCTCCGGTCGGGAGGAGGGGAACTCGGTGAACAGCCGGAGGTCCAGCCGGTCGGCGCCTGCGACGAAGGTGCTGATGAGCAGGGTCAGCAGAGTGGCGAAGGCGATCAGCAGGCTGAGCCACAGCAGGGTGAGGAACACCGTGGACCGGGCGTCGTGCTCGCGGCTGCGGCGGTCCGTCCGCAGCGTGGTGGGTGCGTGGCCACCCTCGTGCGTGCTCATCAGTACTCCTGCCGGAAGCGACGGACGAACTGGATGCTGATCAGGTTCACCACGAGGGTGAGGAGGAACAGCAGCAGCCCGACCGCGAAGAGGGTGTTGTACTGCAACGAGCCCACCCGCGCGTCCCCGAGCGCCATCCGGGCGATGAAGCCGGTCATGGTGGCGCCCTCCATGGTCGGGTCGGTGACCATCTGGGGCCGTGCCCCGGCCGCGATCGCGACGATCATGGTCTCGCCGAGCGCACGTGAGATCCCGAGCACGATGGCTGCGACGATCCCGGACAGCGCAGCCGGGACGACCACCCGCACCGAGGTCTGCATCCGGTTGGCGCCCAGTGCGGCCGAGCCCTGGCGCAGCGCCTGCGGCACGGCGGTCATCGCGTCCTCGGACAGCGAGGCGACGGTCGGGATGATCATCACGCCCATCACGAGGCCCGCGGCCAGGATCGAGAACGTGCCCACCTCGATGCTGAGCCACTCGCGCAGCAGGACGGGGGCGACGAAGCTGAGGGCGAAGAACCCGAACACCACCGTCGGGACGCCTGCCAGCAGCTCGAGCACCGGTTTGAGCATGCGGCGGACCCGCGGGCGGGCGTACTCGGCGAGGTAGATCGCGGCGCCGAGCCCGCAGGGGATGGCGACCAGCAGGGCGATCAGCGTCGTCCATGCGGTGGCGGTGACCAGGGGCAGCACGCCGAAGCTCGCATCGGCGAACTGCGGCGCCCAGCGGGTGCCGGTCAGGAAGTCCAGCACCGGCACCTCGCGGAAGAACGCGAGGGCGGGCGTCAGCAGGGAGATGACGATCCCGACCGTGATCAGGACCGACAGGCCGGCCGAGCCTCGGAGCAGGGCCCGGATCACGGCTTCTGCGCGTCGCGACCCCTGACGGGTGAGGGACCGGCCCACCGGTCGGGGCGGCTGTTCGGCCGCCCCGACCGGTGGTGTGGTGACGGTGGTCATCACTGGTCGTGGACTCTCAGCCGACCAGGGAGGCGAGCTCGTCCTGCGCCGTGGTCCGCTGCTCCGGGGTGAGGTTGATGAACAGCGCCTCGGCGGCGATGGTCTCCTCGTTCGTCAGGTAGAAGTCGACGAAGTCCCGCAGGGCCGCGCTGTCCTTGTACTTGGCGTTGTCGACGTAGATGAACAGCGGGCGGCCGAGCGGCGTGTAGGTGCCGTCCTGGACCGTGGCCGCGGTCGGCGTGATGCAGCCGGCACCGGAGTCGACGGACAGGAGCTTGACGCTCTCGGCGTTCTCCTCGGCGTAGCTCAGGCCGAAGAAGCCCATCGCGCCCGTGGACCCGGCGACACCCTGCACGGTGAGGTTGTCGTCCTCGGAGGGCGTGTAGTCCGCCCGGATGGCGCCTTCTTCACCGTTGATCGCATCGGTGAAGTAGTCGAACGTCCCCGAGTCGGTGCCGGCGCCGTACAGCGCGAGCGGCTCATCGGGGAAGGAGGGGTCGACGTCGGACCACGAGGTGACCGTGCCCTCGGAGTCGGGGCTCCAGATCGTCGCGAGCTGCTCGGTGGTGATGCACTCGAGCCAGTCGTTCTCGGGGTTGACCACGACGGACAGACCGTCGTTGGCGATGACGATCTCGGTGTACTCGATCCCGGCCTCGGCGCAGATGGCGGCTTCCTCGTCCTTGATCGGGCGGGAGGCGTCGGAGATGTCGGTCTCGCCCGCGCAGAAGCGCTTGAAGCCGCCGCCGGTGCCGGACGTGGCGACGGTGACGTTCACCCCGGGCTGCTCGTCGCGGTAGAGCGTCGCGGCCGCCGAGCTCAGCGGCTCGACGGTCGAGGACCCGTCGATCACGATCTCGCCGGACAGCTCTTCACCTGCGGCCGCGCTCGTCGAGGAGTCGCTGGTCGAGCTCTGGCCACCGCATGCGGTGAGGACAAGGACCACGGCGCCGGCGACCGTCAAGGTCGCGGCGGATCGCTGCGGAAGTCTGAACACGTGGCATTCCCGTCTCGTATCGGTTCCGACGAGAGAGTCGGAGCCGCGTCATCTGGACAGGACAGATAGTCAACGGTCTATGTGTACGCCAGGTGAACGAGCGAGGAACCCGTGAAGACAAATAGGTCACGGTCTATGCGAGCTGCGTGCCTCCGCCGCCCACGCAGGGCCGCCGATCAGGAGGCGACCGCCAGCATCACCGAGCTCGCCTTGAACAGCGCGACGACCGGGGAGCCGGACCGCAGCCCCAGCTCGGCGACCGCGGAGCTGGTGACCACGCTGGTGAGCGACGCGCCGCCGTTCAGGGTGACGGTGACCACCGCGTTGACGGCGCCCTCCTCGACCGCCGACACGGTGCCGGCCAGCTGGTTGCGGGCGCTGAACCGGTACCCGGTGTCGGGGGCCAGCAGCATCACCAGCGGTGCCTTGACGATCGCCACGACCGGGGCGCCGGGGACCAGCCCGAGCCTGTCGACAGAGCCGCGGGTGATGCTGGCCACGATCGTCTCACCGCCGTCCAGGCTCACCTGGACCTCGGAGTTGACCGCACCGTCGACGACCGAGCCGACGGACCCCTCGAGCACGTTGCGGGCACTGATCTTCATGGTGGCTTCCTTGTCGTCTGTCGATGGGTGAGACCGGGCGGCCCGATGCGCGGCCGAGTGTGCCTGTCCGGCGTCGAGCGCGCACGGTAGGCGCGCCGAGGCGACCGCCTGGGAGGGGCGCGCGGGTATCGTGCGCAGGTGCGGACGGACATCCACGTGGCGTCCGGGTTGGCATCCAGGGGTGGGAGTCGCACATGCGAGCGGAGACGCGACATTCGGCGGTCGTCGATGTCGTCGCACGCGAGATCGTGGCCGGAGAGCAGCCGGCCGGTAGCCGGTTGTCCCTGGCCGCGCTGCAGGAACGGTTCGACGTCTCCCGCACGGTGGCTCGCGAGGCGATGCGGGTGCTCGAGTCGAAGGGGATGGTCGAGTCGAGCCGTCGCACCGGGTTGACGGTCCAGGCGCCCAGGGTCTGGAACGTCCTCGACCCGCAGGTGATCGCCTGGCGGCTGAGCGGTGCCGGTCGGGCGGCTCAGACCGAGAGCCTCACCCAGCTCCGGCTGGCGATCGAGCCGTTCGCCGCCGGCCTGGCCGCAGTCAACGGTGACGACGAGCAGCGCGCGACCCTGGTCTCGTTGGCGCGGACCATGCGCACCTGCGACGAGCAGGACGACCAGCTCGGGTGCACGCACGCTGACCTGGACTTCCATGCCCTCCTGCTGGACGCCTCGGGCAACGAGATGTTCCAGGCGCTCAGCGGTGCGTTCCGGACGAACCTCGGCGACGAGGCGGACGCGGGGCGTCGCCGAGGGCAGGATCGCGCCACGTACATCAGCCTGCACGAACGCATCGCCCGGGCGGTCGACCTGCGACAACCGGCATCGGCGTTCCAGACGATGTCCCGCCTGCTGGCGCCGGACCGCGGTGACGTCGCACCGGCCGGGGCGAGCCAGGGCGGCGACCCGTCGGTGGGTGCCCCCGCCACCTCGCTCCCGTGACGTCCGTCCGCAGCCGTTCCCGGCTCGACCGATCCTGACCGTGGTCGGTCGGTGGTGCCGTCCAGGTATAGGTTCCGGTCCGGCTCCCTCTTCGAGACGGTGGGCCCCGACGACCGACGACGATGGAGCCATCCATGCGCAGGACCATGCTCGCGACGCTTGCGGTGGCAGGCGCCGCCCTGGCGCTGCTCGGTGGGTGCTCCGCCGAAGGTGGCGGGCCCGCCGCGACCGGCGCGGGCGCGAGCGCATCGTCCGACGTGTCCGGAACCGTCACGGTGCTCGCCGCCGCGTCGCTGACCGAGACCTTCACCGAGCTGGCCGAGGGCTTCGAGGCGGCCCACCCTGGTGTGGAGGTCGTGCTCAGCTTCGGCGCCAGCTCGGCGCTCGCCACCCAGATCGTCGAGGGCGGTGCGCCGGCCGATGTGTTCGCCTCCGCATCGACATCGACCATGGACACCGTCGTTAGCGCCGCTGAGGCCGAGGCCCCGGTGACGTTCGCGAGCAACACCCTGCAGATCGCCGTACCGCCCGACAACCCTGCGGGAGTGACCGGTCTGGCCGATCTCGCCGATCCTGCGGTCAAGGTCGCTCTCTGCCAGCCCGAGGTGCCGTGCGGCAAGGTCGCCGCGAAGGTCCTGGCTGCGGCGGGGGTTGCGGTGACCCCCGTCACGCTGGAGAACGACGTCAAGTCGACGCTGTCCAAGGTCGAGCTCGGTGAGGTCGACGCGGGTCTCGTCTACGTGACCGATGTGCTGGCTGCGGGTGACGCC
>JAKLPK010000152.1 GCA_022013895.1 Cellulomonas sp.
GCTTGGAACTTCTTGTTCAGGACGTCGTCTGCGGTCAGCAGGGCCATCGTCGCTCACCTCTTCGCATCGTGCGGGCCCGATCCGGCGTTCGGCCGGCCACTGACAGTCACCGTAGCGGACAATGCCCGGGACCTCCCTGCGGCACGACGGGCCGGACAAGGCGGCCAACCGCCAAGACGTGCGTGGAACACCGTCGTCAGGCGAGCGCCAGCCGCTGCAGGATGCCCAGCAGCAACGAGCAGCCGAGCGCCAGCACGAGGAACGCCAGATCGAAGCGGATCTGACCGAAACCGATCGGCGGGAGCACCTTGCGCAACGCCCGCAGCGGTGGGTCGGTCACGGAGTAGGCCACCTCCGCGATCACGAGGGTCGGCCCCGTCGGACGCCAGTCCCGGGCGAACACCTGCACCCAGTCCAGCACGAGGCGCACCAGCAGGATCAGGAAGAAGAGCAGGACGACGATGTACAGGAGGGAGAAGACGATCTTCACGTGTCAGCTCTGGTTGTAGAAGCCGCCGCGCGGCACCGGCTCCGGGGCCGGAGCCGCACCGGAGGTGACCTCGACATCGGCGGGCGACAGCAGGAACACCTTGGCCGTGACACGTTCGATCGCGCCGTGCAGACCGAAGATCAACCCCGCGGAGAAGTCGACGAGACGCTTCGCGTCCGCATCGTCCATGTCCGTGAGGTTGATGATAACCGGCGTCCCATCACGGAACGCCTCGCCGATCTTGCGTGCGTCGTTGTAGGACCGCGGGTGGATCGTCGTGATCCGCCGGACCTCGCCGAGCGGCGCCTCGGCCACGGGCTCGGCCACGCGCACCGGACGACGCAGCGGGGTCACCTGGGCGTCGACGTCTTCCATCGTGGGCTCCTGGTCGAGATCGAGGTACTCCTCATCCTCCGGTCGGCCGTCCGCCAGGCCGAGGTACAGCATCGTCTTGCGCAGCGCACCGGCCATCGCGTCACTCCGTCCCTCCGAGCCCTCACGGACTCTTCGCCGCCGGCTCCGACCTCGTGGCGGGTGACCACGGGCAACACGAACCGACTCGTCCTACGCCCATCACGCTAGCAACGCGAACCGCGCGTTCAGCCGCGACACGCCAGCACGCGCTCAGCCGCGCCGCAGCCGGACCACACCCGCGAACCTGCCGGTCGCCGGTCCGTCCCGGCGGTGGGAGAACAGCCGCTCGTCCGTGAAGGTGTCACACTCCGGCATCGCGACCGACTGCACCCCGGCGGCCAGCAGGACCCGGCGGGCGCCTGCGGCCAGGTCAAGGGCGGGTGTCCCCCAGGCAGTGGTCGCTGCAGTCCCCGGAACCTGCCCCGCGACCTCGTCGCGCAACGCCGCCGGGACCTCGTAGGAACGGCCTGCGATGCACGGGCCGAGCACGGCCCGCACGCGCGCAGGACGGGCGCCGAGGCCGGCCATCGCCGCGAGGACCGACGAGATCACACCGGCCGCCAGACCGGCCCGTCCCGCATGGGCGACCGCGACCACCCCGGCGTGGGCGTCGGCGAGCAGCACGGGCACGCAGTCGGCGACGAGCACGCCGAGCGCCACCGCGTCGCTGCGCGTGACGAGCGCATCCGCCGCCCCCACGCTCGTGCGGCCGGTCGACGGGGGCCCCTCCATCACGATCACAGCGGTCCCGTGCACCTGATCGGCGAATGCGACCGGGGCACCCACCCGGCGTTCGAGCGCGGCGCGGTTGGCCACGACGTCGGTCGGGTCGTCGCCGACGTGCAGCGCAAGGTTGAACCCGTTCCACGGGCTGCGACTGACGCCGCCGCGGCGGGTGGTGAACCCGGCGAGCACACCGGGTCCGAGGTCGACCTCGTCAAGAATGACCGGTTCTCTCACTTCAGGAAGTCGGGCACGTCCAGCTCGTCGTGGTCGCGACGGATCTCCTCGGTGAAGACCCGCGGCACCTCGAGCGAGCCCGTGAGCGGCCGGGGCTCGGCCTCGGTCGACAGGAACGCCGGGACCGAGGGCGCTGCGGGGCTGGCCGTCGGCGCCGCAGGGGTCGGCCCGGAGGGCTCGACCGGCACGACCGGACGGGCCGCGTGGGACGGCGAACGGTCCGCCGGCGTCGAGACCTGGCCCATCGCGCGCGAGTCGCGGCGCACGGTCGGGCTCCCGCTGTCGAAGCCTGCCGCGATCACGGTCACCCGCACCTCGTCGCCGAGCGCATCGTCGATCACCGCACCGAAGATGATGTTCGCCTCGGCGTGCGCGGCCTCCTGGACGAGGCGCGCGGCCTCGTTGATCTCGAACAGGCCGAGGTCCGAACCGCCCTGGATGGACAGCAGCACCCCGTGGGCGCCGTCGATGCTGGCCTCGAGCAGGGGCGAGCTGATCGCCATCTCGGCGGCCTGCACCGCCCGGTCCTCACCCCGTGCGAAGCCGATCCCCATGAGTGCCGAACCAGCACCCTGCATGACCGACTTCACATCGGCGAAGTCGAGGTTGATCAGCCCCGGGGTGGTGATGAGATCGGTGATGCCCTGCACACCGGAGAGCAGCACCTGGTCGGCCGAGTGGAACGCCTCGAGCACCGAGACCGAGCGGTCGGAGATCGACAGCAACCGGTCGTTCGGGATCACGATGAGCGTGTCCACCTCGGCGCGCAGCGCCTCGATACCGGCATCGGCCTGGACCGAGCGACGGCGGCCCTCAAAGGTGAAGGGGCGCGTGACGACGCCGATCGTGAGGGCGCCGAGCGATCGGGCGATCTTGGCGACGACCGGGGCGCCGCCGGTCCCGGTCCCGCCGCCCTCACCCGCGGTCACGAAGACCATGTCCGCACCGCGCAGGACGTCCTCGATGTCCTCGATGTGGTCCTCGGAGGCCTTCTTGCCGACCTCCGGGTCGGCGCCGGCACCGAGCCCGCGGGTCAGCTCACGGCCGACGTCGAGCTTCACATCGGCATCGGACATGAGGAGCGCCTGGGCATCGGTGTTCACCGCGACGAACTCGACGCCCTTGAGGCCGACCTCGATCATCCGGTTGACGGCGTTCACACCACCGCCGCCGATGCCGACGACCTTGATGACCGCCAGGTAGTTCTGCGGAGCTGCCACGGTGGGTGCCTCTCGTTGCGTGCGGTGGTGCGGGACCGCTCGGGTCCGCCCGGTTCGGCGGCGGGGTGCCGTCGCCGGTCGGGACGTGACCGGTGAAACCTTCACCCTCAGGTAGAGGGTTAGAGTTATGTCAGGTGCGCTGTCGACCCCAGACGCTAAGTCGCACCACGGCCACGATCAACGACCGCGGGGCGCGTGTCGCGACCCGGACCCGGACGGCCCCGCCCGATGCCGAGTGCTCAGTGCACGACGGGCATCCCCGGTGCGGACACATCGATGACGCTCGCATCCCCGAGGTTCGGGTCCGCTCGCAACGTGGCGAGCACCGCCGCCTTGAGCGCCGACGACTCCGCGCTCCCCCACTCCACCGTCACACCGTCGGCCAGTGTGAGCGCGACGGTGTCCTGGGTGCTCGCGCTCACCGCGGTCACCTGACCTGCGAGCTCGGTCGGGAGCGCGTGCAGCACCGTGAGCACCGCCTCCAGCGTGCGCGCATCCTGGCCCGGGACGCTCACGACGGGGAGTCCCTCCGGGGCCTGGGCCACCGTGGCCAGCTGGACCCCGTCGGAGTCCAGCAGCGCGAACCCCCCGTCGACCGGCACGGCAGCCACCGGTGAGCGAGGAGTCACCGTGACGACGAGGCCGTGCGGCCAGTCACGCATCACCCGCACGTCCAGGACACCCGGGACCTCGAGCAGACGGTCACGGAGGGCGACCGTGTCGAGCCTGGTCAGCGGGACACCGACGTACGCCGCGGTCGCCGCATCGAGCTGCTCGGAGGAGACGAGCTCACTGGCCCCCTCCACCCGGACCCGATCGGCGCGAAGCGCCAGCAACGGCGATGCCAGCGCCACCCATCCGAGCAAGGCGACCAGCACGACCGCACTGCCGGCGACCGCCAGCTTGCGGACCGCGATGTGCCGACGCGCCCGGACCCGCTCGGCGAACCGCTCGGCGGACTGCCAGGAGACCACCGACGGACGCCCCTGGACGCCCTGGCGCGCCGCCGGGACCGTGCCCGAGGTCGCTCGCCGCGGCAGCGGCGGGACGGTCGGCGGAAGCGCAGCACCCCGGTCGCCGCCCCGCGACGACGCCGCGGGGCGGGGCTCGGCCGGACGCACCGTGCGCGGGCTCCGGGCCGCTGCCGAGGAGCTCCGGGCGGACCCCGGGTCGCCGGGCGAGGGCGCAACCCGCCGCGGCGTCGGCGGCCGGGTCGGACTCATGGCGCCGACCGCCCCGCCAAGGACGCGAGCACGACGGGTCCGAGCGTGGTGACGTCGCCGGCACCGACGGTGAGGACCAGATCCCCCGTACGGGCTGCCTCGGCGATCACCCGCGCCGCGTCGAGCCGGTCCGGGACGTAGCTCGCCCGACCCTCGGTGGGAACGGCCGCCACCACCAGGGCGCCCGTGACCGCCGGGTCCGGGTCCTCCCGGGCCGCGTAGACCGCCGTCACGACCACGACGTCCGCGAGATCGAGCGCGGCGCCGAACTGTTCGGCGAAGGCCGCCGTCCTTGAGAACAGGTGGGGCTGGAACAGCACGAGCACGCGACCGGCGCCCACCACCTGACGTGCCGCCCGCAGCAGGGCAGCCACCTCCGTCGGATGATGCGCGTAGTCGTCGACCACCCGCACGCCGGCCTCCCGTCCGCGCTCCTCGAACCTGCGGGCGGCGCCGCGGAACCCGTCCAGGGCCGTAGCCGCAGCCTGCGCAGAGAGCCCCAGCCGGCGCAGCACCGACCAGGCCGCTGCGGCGTCGAGCCCGTTGTGGTCACCGGGCGCCGGCAGGGGCAGCTCCGCCTGCGCACCGTCCGGGCCGGTGACCTGCGCCGACCACCTGTCACCGGACGCCCGCACGGGCCCGACCCGCACATCGGCCTCGACGCCCTGGCCATAGGTGAGGACCTCGAGGTCGGGACGGGCCGCGGACTCGGCCAGCCGCATCGCACCCGGGTCGTCGGCACAGGTCACGAGCAGCCCGCCCGGCTCGATCCCCGCCGCGAACTGGACGAAGGCACGCTCGAACGCCTCGCGGGAGCCGTAGTGGTCGAGGTGGTCCGGCTCGACGTTCGTCACGACCGCGATCTGCGGCCGGTAGGCGAGGAAGGAACCGTCGGACTCATCGGCCTCGGCCACGAACGGACCCGCACCGTCGCGCGCACCGCCCAACGGTCCGGCCGGACCGCGGACGCTCCCGCCGATCGCGAACGACGGGTCGGTCCCGGCAGCCAGGAGCCCGGCCGCGACCATGCCGGAGGTCGTCGTCTTGCCGTGCGCACCGGCGACCGCGACCGCCGTGCGGCCGACCATGAGGGCCGCGAGCGCCTGCGAACGGTGCAGCACCCGCAGCCCGAGCTCATGCGCCCGCACCAGCTCGGGGTTCGTCGCCCGGACCGCTGAGGACACCACGACCGTGTCGACGCCGTCCACCAGGTGCGCATCGTGGCCCACGTGGACCCGCACCCCGGCGGCCACGAGCGCGGGCAGCGCCGGACCGTCGGCCGCATCGGAGCCGCTCACCTCCAGGCCCCGGGCCGCCAGCAGGGCGGCGACCGCCGACATCCCCGCTCCGCCGACGCCGACCAGGTGCACCCGGCCGTAGTCCGCCAGGGGCACCGGACCGTCGTCCGACCGCGCCGGGGAGTCCGGCACAGCCGGCTCGGGCACCCCAGGCTCGCCGGCCGGGCCGCGCGTCGAGCCCGCGCGTGCCGGGACCGGCAGGAACGGCGCGATCAGGTCGACCACCCGGGCCGCGCCGTCGCGAATCCCCACCGACGACGCCGCGGCCGCCATCCGCACCCGCGTCGACGTCCCCTCCTCGCCGCTCAGGAGCACCGTCAGGTGCGTGGTCAGCCAGCCGACCGTGAGGTCCTCGTCCGCGACCACCAGGCCGCCGCCGGCCGCGACGACATCGGCCGCGTTGAGCCGCTGCTCGCCGTTGCCGACCGGGAGCGGCACGTACACCGCGGGGATCCCGAGCGCAGCCAGTTCGCACACGGTCCCCGCACCCGAGCGACCGACGACCAGATCGGCGACCGCGAGCGCGAGGTGCATCTCGTCCAGGTACTCACGGACCAGGTAGCGATCCGCACCGGGCACGCCCTCGATCGCGCGCCGGACGTCCTCCGACTTGCCGCGTCCGGTCAGGTGCAGCACCTGGGCGCCGGTCGCCAGCAGGGCCGGTGCGGCACCGGCCACCGCGCGGTTCACCGATGCCGCGCCCAACGAACCACCGCTCACCAGCAGGGTGACCCGGGCCGGGTCGAGCCCGAGCGCCGCCGCCGCCCGTCGCCGTGCGCCGGTCGGGTCCGTCCGACGCTCGGTGACCAGCGCGGCGATCGGCGCCCTCAACGGCAGACCGGTCAGCTGGGCGTTCGGCAGCGCGGTCCCCGGGAACGTCACCCCGACCGCGGCCGCCCAGCGCGCACCGAGCCGGTTCGCCAGCCCCGGCCGCGTGTTCTGCGCGTGCACCACCACCGGAACCCCCCGACGCCGTGCCGCCAGTGATGCGGGCGTCGCGACGTAGCCACCGAAGCCGACCACCACCTGGGCCTGCGCCTCGTCAATGGCACGACCGGCCAGGGCGACAGCTCTCCGCAACCGGCCCGGCACACGCAGCAGGTCCCGACCAGGACGACGCGGCAACGGCACCCGCGGCACCACCGCCATCGGCAGACCGTGCGCGGGCACCAGCCGCGACTCCAGGCCCTCGGCAGTGCCCAGCACCGTGAGGACGGCACCCGGGTACCGGGCCGCCAGCTCATCGGCCACCGCGAGCAACGGGTTGACATGACCCGCGGTGCCGCCACCGGCCAGCAGGACGCTCACCTGCTCAGCCACGGGCCCGCCCCAGGACGGCGATCGAACGGCGCAGCACGCTCGGACGCGCAGCCAGCGCCGCCGCCGTCTGCGGCTCGCTGCGGGCATACGAGATCACCACACCCAGGGCCGCCATCGTCATGATGAGCGCGGACCCTCCCGCCGACACCAACGGCAGGGGCACCCCGATCACCGGGGCCAGCTCGATGACGACGGCGATGTTGATGAGGGCCTGCCCGATCACCCACGCGAAGATCGCGCCGGTGGTGATCCGGGCCGCCGGGTCCGGATGCCCGGCGATCAGCCGCAGCATCGCCAGGGCGAGCAGCCCGAACAGGGCGAGCACGAGCAGGGTGCCGACCAGCCCGAGCTCCTCACCGATGATCGAGAAGATGAAGTCGTTCTGCGCCGCTGGCAGGTACGACCACTTCTCGCGACTCTCCCCCAACCCCAGGCCGAACAGCCCGCCGCTGGCCAGCCCCCAGGTGCCGTGGGTGGACTGCAGGCAGGCCCCGCTGATGTCGGTGCACTCGGCGCTCAGCCAGTTGGCGACCCGGTCGGCCCGGCTCGCGCTGTTGACGACGAGCGCCACCACCCCGACCGCACCGGCCGATCCCGCGACCGCGAACATCCAGGCCGGCACCCCGGCCACGAACATCGCCCCGGCCACGAGGAGGAGCAGCACGAGGGTGGTGCCCAGGTCCTTGCCCGCGAGCACCGCCCCGATCGCCGCGGCGGCACCCAGCAGACCGGGCACCACGACATGCCGCACCTGGCGCAGCAGGTGCGCCTTGCGGGACAGCACGACCCCCAGCCACAGGGCCAGGGCCAGCTTGATGGTCTCCGACGGCTGCGCCGAGAAGCCCGGCAGGCACACCCAGTTCTGGTTCCCGCCCGAACCGCAGCCGATACCCGGGACGAACACGAGCGACTGGAACACGAGGGCACCACCGAGTGCGGGCCAGGCGAGCCGGCGCTGCCACGCTCCCGTGAGCCGCGTCGCGATCAGCAGCACCGGGAGCCCGATGAGCGCGTACTTCGCCTGGTCGAAGAAGACCGCGTACGGCGAGTGCCCGCGCACCAGGGAGTTGATCGACGAGGACGACAGCACCATGACGAGCCCGAGCAGCAGGAGCAGGCTCGTCGTCCCCACGAGCAGGTAGTACGTCGTCAGCGGGCTCACCCAGGCCGCGCGCAGGCGCCCGGTGGGGCGCTGCATCTGCGGGCTCGGCGCCGGCCGCGACGCCGCGGGGCGTACCGCCGCGGGCCGGACCCGGCCCGTGGTCGCCGTCACGAACCGTCGGCCAGCGCGCGGGCGGCCGCGGCGAACTGCTCCCCACGGTCGGCGTAGGACGCGAACTGGTCCATCGAGGCGCATGCCGGCGCGAGCAGCACCGTGACGCCCGCCGCCGGTGGCTCGACAGCCAGACGGTGGGCCCGGCGCACGGCGAGGGGCATCACCTGGCCAGTCTCACCGTCGTCCACCTCGATGACGGGCACCTGCGGCGCGTGTCGGGCCAGTGCGTCCCGCAGCGGCGCCCGGTCGACCCCGATCAGCACGACCGCCCGCAGCCGGTCGACCCGCGCCGCGACCAGCTCGTCGAAGGTCGCCCCCTTCGCCAGGCCGCCCGCGACCCACACCACCGAACCCGGTGCGAAGGCTGCCAAGGAGGCCGCCGCCGCGTGCGCGTTCGTCGCCTTCGAGTCGTCGACGTAGGCCACGCCGTCCGCGTGCGCCACGGTGGCGATCCGGTGCCCGCCGGGTGCGAAGGCGCGCAGACCTTCCCGGACGTGCACGGGGTCCACCCCGTGGGCGAGCGCGAGCCCCGCTGCGGCCAGCGCGTTCTCCACCACATGGGCCGGCACCGACCCGTCCGGACCGGCCAGCGCGCCCAGATCGGCGATCGTCCCGAGCTCGGCGGCGTGGGTGTGCCGCTGCGCCGAGAACCCCCGGTCGACCAGCACGTCCTCCACCAGGCCGAGCTGGCCGACGCCGGGCACCCCCCGCGTGAAGCCGACCGCAAGGGCCCCGTCGACCACATCGGCGTCCCGGACCAGCTGCTGCGTGCGTGGATCGGCGACGTTGTAGATGCAGGCCACCTGCGCCTGGTGGAAGATCCGGCCCTTGTCCTGCGCGTACGCCTCGATCGAACCGTGCCAGTCCAGGTGGTCCGGGGCGACGTTGAGCACCGCACCGGCCTGCACCGACATGGAAGAGGTGAAGTGCAGCTGAAAGCTCGACAGCTCCACGGCCAGCACGTCGACGCGAGGGTCGGTCGCGGCCAGGACCACCGGGGTGCCCACGTTGCCGACCTCCGCGACCCGCTCACCGGCCGTGGCGAGGATCGAGGTGAGCATGCCGACCGTCGTCGTCTTGCCGTTGGTCCCGGTCACGGCCAGCCACGGTGCGGGGCCGCTGGGCCGGTCCGCCCGCAGCCGCCAGGCGAGCTCCACCTCGCTCCACACGGGCACACCCGCGGCGAGCGCCCGGGCCACGACCGGGTGCATCGGCCGCAACCCCGGTGAGGCCACGACGACGTCCGACGGACCCACCTCGTCCACGACGTGCAGATCTGCGTCGGGGACCTGCTCGTCGTACGTCGTCACCCGCGCGCCGCGGGCCCTCAGGACCTCAGCGGCAGCCCGGCCCGACACTCCCAGACCCGCGACCAGGACCCGCGCACCGTCCAGCTCCTGCACCTAACCCGCCACCCACTCCGCGTAGAACACCCCGATACCGGCCGCGACGCACAGGCCGGTGATGATCCAGAACCGCACCACGATGGTGACCTCGTTCCACCCCGAGAGCTCGAAGTGGTGGTGCAGCGGCGCCATCTTGAACGCCCGTTTCCCGGTCGCCTTGAACCAGCCGATCTGGATGACGTCGGAGACGACCTCGAGCACGAACAGCCCGCCGATGATCGCCGCGAGGATCTCGGTCCGGGTCAGGATCGAGATCGCAGCCAACGCCCCGCCGAGGGCCAACGACCCCGTGTCGCCCATGAAGATCTGGGCCGGACTGGTGTTCCACCACAGGAACCCGAACAGCGAGCCCGTGATCGCGGCCGCCACCACTGCCAACGCCAGGGGGTCGCGGGTCTCGTAGCAGCGGGCGCCGGCGGAGGCCACCGCCTGACAGGTCTGGTTGGACTGCCACACGCCGACCAGCACGTACGCGCCGAACACGATGAGTGAGGCTCCCGTCGCGAGCCCGTCGAGACCGTCGGTGAGGTTCACCGCGTTCGACCAGGCCGTGATGAGGAAGTTGGCCCACAGGACGAACAGCAGGATGCCGACCGTCGCCCCCGCGAAGGCCAGGTTCAGCGAGGTGTCCCGGATGAACGAGATCTGGGTCGAGGCGGGCGTCCGGTAGGAGGCGTTCGGGAACTGCAGCGCCGCCACCGCGAACGTCACCCCGACCAGACCCTGGCCGATGATCTTGGCCAGTGGTGAGAGCCCCAGGCTGCGCTGCCGGGAGATCTTGATGTAGTCGTCGACGAAACCCACCGCACCGAGCCCTGCCATGAGGAACAGGGCCAGGATCGCCGAGACCGACGGCCGGGTCCCGGTCGCCAGCAGGCCGACCCCCCAGCCCAGGAGCGTCGCGCCGATGATGACGACACCGCCCATGGTCGGGGTGCCGCGTTTGGTGAAGTGGGCGGTCGGTCCGTCCTGGCGGATGAACTGGCCGTACTGCTTGGCGACGAGCAGCTTGATGTAGAGCGGCGTGGCGAACAACGAGACGACCATCGCGACGCCGCCCGCGATGAGCAGTGCCTTCACTGCACACCCACGAGCAGGTCGCCCAGCCGCCACAGCCCGGCGCCGTAGGAGGACTTGACCAGCACGACGTCGCCCGCGCGAAGCTCGCCGGCCAGGAACTGCGCCGCCGCCTCGACGTCGTCCACCACGAGCACCTCGTCCCCCCAGGAGCCTTCGTGCGCGGCCCCGTCGGCGATCGCCTTGGCACCCTTCCCGACGACCACGGTGAGCCCGATGTCGAGCCGCACGATCAGCCGACCGATCGCATCGTGCGCCTCACGCCGACCCTCGCCGAGCTCGAGCATCTCGCCCAGCACCGCGACCGAACGGCGGTCCGGTCGCGCGAGCACGGCCAGGGCCTTGAGCGCCGCCCGCATCGAGTCCGGGTTGGCGTTGTACGAGTCGTCGACGACGGTCACCCCGTCGGCCCGCTCCACCACGTGCATCCGGTGCGGGGACAGCGCATCGGCCGCCGACAGTGCCGCGGCGACGTCGAACGGGTCCAGCCCCACCGCGACCGCAGCCGCCGCCGCCGCGAGCGCGTTGTGCACGTGGTGCTCACCGACCAGCCGCAGCCGCACGTGCGCGGAAGCGGGCGGTGCGCCGGGCACCGCGACGCGCAGCGTGAACACCGCGCGACCCGAGTCGTCCAGGCCGAGGTCGCGGGCGCTCACCTCGGCCCGGTCCGACAGCCCGAAGAGGACCACCTGCGCCGGGGCGAGCCGCGCCATGGCGGTCACCCGCGAGTCGTCGGCGTTGAGCACGGCCACACCGCCGGGGACCAGTCCCGCCACCAGCTCGGACTTGGCGGCCGCCACCTGGTCGAGCCCACCGCCGAAACCGCCGAGGTGCGCATGGCCGACGATCAGGACGACCGCGACGTCGGGAGGCGCGATGGACGTGAGGTAGGTGAGCTCGCCGGCGGCGCTCGCCCCCATCTCCAGGACGAGGAACCGGGTCTGCTCGTCCGCCCGGAGCACGGTGAGCGGCAGGCCGATCTCGTTGTTGAACGAACGCACCGGTGCGACCGTCGGCCCGGTCGCGCCGAGCACCTGGGCCAGCAGGTCCTTGGTCGTGGTCTTGCCGACCGAGCCGGTGACCGCCACCACCCGCAACGGGGTGCCGCCTGGCTCTTCGGAGGCCTCCCGAAGGCGCACGAGCACGGCACGGGCCAGGTCACCGAGCGCGCGCGGCACGTCCGCCACCACGAGGCAGGGCAGCGGTGAACCGTCCGGTGCATCGAGCGCACGTCCGGCGAGCACCAGTGCCGCACCCGAGGCCACCGCCGCAGCGGCGAACTCGTGGCCGTCGACATTCTCGCCGTCGAGGGCCACGAAGACCGCCCCCGGCTCGACCTGACGCGAGTCGGCGACCACCGGTCCGGTGAGCATGGTCAGGGGGTCGACCCCGACCGCGGCACCGCCGACGGCCTCCTGGACCTGCGCGACCGTGAGCGCGATCACGCGGTGCGCTCCGCCCGGTGCTCGGCGTGCGGATCAGCGAGATGCTCGGCGAGCACTGCGGCGAACACGTCACGGTCGTTGTAGCGGTGGAACACGCCTGCGATCTCCTGAGTGGGTTCGTGGCCCTTGCCGGTGACGATCACGGTGTCACCCTCCTGCGCGCCGGCCACGGCCCGTCGGATGGCCGCGGCCCGGCTCGTCGTCTCTTCGTGCACCGTCGCACCTGCGACGGACCGTGCACCGGCCAGGATCGCCGCGCGGATGGCCGCCGGGTCCTCCGAGCGCGGGTTCTCGTCCGTGACGACCACCTCATCGGCCATCCTGGCCGCGATCTCGCCCATGATCGGGCGTTTGCCCCGGTCGCGGTCGCCGTCGGAGCCAAGCACGATGACGAGCCGTCCGGGTGTGATGGGCCGCACCGCCTCCAGCGCCAGGACCAGGGCGTCCGGGGTGTGCGCGTAGTCGACGAGGCCGAGCGGCAACCCCTGGCCACGCTCGATGACCCGTTCCATCCGCCCCGGGATCTCGTGGGCACGACCGACGGCCTCGATGGCCACCGGCAGCGGCACCCCGGCGGCCTGGGCCAGCACGATCGCGAGCGCAGCGTTCGACACGTTCACCAGACCGGGCAGCGGGCTGGTCGCCTCGTGCCGGGCACCGTCCGGTCCGCGCAGCACGAACCGGGACCCGACCCCGTCAAGCCCGATGTGCGCGTCAAGGACCGACCAGTCAGCGTCGACCGGGTCGTCGGCATGCGTCGACACCGTCTCGACAGGCACCTCGGCCTGGGCGGCGAGCCGGCGGCCCCACTCGTCGTCGACCACGATCACCGCACGGCCCGCCTGCGCCGGTGTGAAGAGCCGGGCCTTGTCGGCGAAGTAGTGCTCCATGTCGCCGTGGAAGTCCAGATGGTCGCGCTGCAGGTTGGTGAACCCGGCCACGTCGAACCTCAGACCGTGCACCCGGCCGAGGGCGAGCGCATGCGAGGACACCTCGGTGACCAGCGAACGGGCCCCGCGTTCGACCGCGAGCGCGCAGATCGCGTGCAGCACGGGCGCCTCGACGGTGGTCCGCGGGCTCTCGATCGCCTCGTCCCCGATCCGGAGCTCCACGGTGCCGAGCACGGCGGTCAGCGGGTGGACGGCGCGCAGGGCCGCGTCGACGAAGTAGGAGGTGGTCGTCTTGCCGTTCGTCCCGGTCACGCCGACGGTCACCAGCGCCCGGGCCGGGTCGCCGTGCACGGCGGCCGCCACCTCGCCGGCCAGGTCGCGTGGGTCGCCCGCGATCAGGACGGGAAGGTGCCGAAGACCCGGCTCCGCCGCCACCAGCCCGGCACCGTCCAGATCGGTGAGCACCGCCACGGCACCTGCGGCCGCCGCCTGGGGGACGAACCGCGCACCGTGCACCTTCAGCCCCGGCACCGCGACGAAGAGGTCACCCGGTTCCACATCGGCCGATCCCATCGCCACGCCCGTGACCTGCACACCGACCGCCGGGGCACCGGCCGTGGACAGCTCGAAGGCGGTCACCAGGTCGTCCAGCCGCCGGGTCGTCGGGCGCTGCGGTCGCAGTCGACCCTGGGGGGACGTCATGGGGCTGAGGCTACCGTGAGCGAGCTGTTCACCAGGTGGTCGGGAACAGTGTGGCCGCCGTCCCGCTGGGCGCCGCCCCGAGCGCGGTGAGCGCGTACGAGGTCACCTGGGAGAAGACCGGGGCCGCGACGACACCGCCGTAGATCGAGGTGGTCGGGTTCGTCAGGATGACGGCGACCACCACCTGGGGGTCGTCGGCCGGGGCGAAACCGATGAACGAGGCCGTGATCCCCCCGGTGGAGATGTCCTGGGCCGTTCCGGTCTTGCCCGCCACGCGGTAGCCGTCGACGGACGCGGCACCGCCGGTGCCGTCGTCGACCACCGACTCCAGCATCGTCGTCACGGTGTCGGCGGTCGCCGCCGACACCACCTGGGTGCTCGTCGCGTCGTCCGCGGCCGTGTAGGTGCCGTCGGCCGCCGTCCAGCCCTTGATCAGGTGGGGCGTGACCCGGACGCCGTCGTTGGCGATGGTCGCGTAGACGCTGGCTGCCTGCAGTGCGGTCACCGCGACGCCCTGCCCGAACAGCACGTTGTACCGCGTACGGCCGTCCCACTCGTCGACCGGGTGCAGGATGCCCGCCGACTCCCCCGGCACCTCGATGCCGGTCGTCGAGCCGAAACCGAACTTCGCCATGTAGTCGTACTGGGTCTGTGCCGACATCAGCTGGCCGACCTGGACAGTCCCGGTGTTGGAGGACTCCGCGAGGATCCCGGTGGTCGTGAGGTTGAGCAGACCGTGCTCGTGCGAGTCATGGAAGATCTGCTGCCCGACGGTGTAGGTGTCACCTACCTGGAACTGCGAGGTCGCCGTCACGGCACCGGTCTCAAGAGCCGCCGCCATCGTGACGACCTTGCCGGTGGACCCCGGTTCGAAGACGTCCGAGACGGCGCTCAGCAGCGCACCGTCGGAGCCCGCACCGGGGTTGTTCGGGTCGATGGTCGAGCTGTCAGCGAGGGCGAGCACCTCACCGTTGGGACGCATGACGACGATCTGGCCGGAGTCGGCGCCGCTCTCCTTCACCGCCGTCGTGATCGCGTCCTGCGCCTTCCACTGCACATCGTCACGGATGGTGAGCTGGACGGACTCGCCGTCGGTCGCCGCCTCACCCGAGCGGTAGCCGCCGGGGATCGCCTGGCCGTTGCCGCCGCGCTCGTAGGTCAGCTCACCCGAGGTCCCGGTGAGCCTGGAGTTGAGCGCCGACTCCAACCCCTGGAGCCCTTCACCGTTGGAGTTGGTGAAGCCGATGATGTCGCCGGCGAGTGTCCCGTTGGGATAGACCCGCTCGGCGGTCTGCTCGACGTTGATGCCGTCGATCCCCAGGGCAGCGATCTCGCGCGCGGTCGCCGGGAGCACACCCTTCTTGAGGTACTTGAAGGCACTGGTCCCCACGAGCTTCCCGCCGAGCTCGGCGGCATCCATCTCCAGCAGGGGGGCCAACGTGGCCGCCGCACCGGCTGCACCGGCCGCGACACCGTCACCCCCCTTGAACTCCGGGATGAGCCGCTGGTTGACGCTGATGTTGTACCGGGTCACCGACCCGGCCAGCACGACACCGGTCGCGTCCGTGATCTCGCCGCGAGCACCGAGCACATCGACCGTGGACAGCCGCGCGTCCCGCGCGATCTGCGCGATGGCCTTCCCGTCGACCGCCTGGACGACGACGAGCTTGCCGGCGAACGCGACCAGGATGAGCAGGAGCACGATCGTCAGCCCGGCGACCCTTCCCCGCGAGCCGATTCGCGTCCGGGCCGGCGCCCGGCGTCCCGGGCGGGCCGCCGACGACGACGGGGCCGCGGGCCGCCGCGCGGCGGAGGCGCGGGACGGGGGCACGGGCCCCACGGTGCCACCGGACCGTCCACCCGCGGAGGTGCCGCGCGGGGCGGGCCGCCCGCCGGGTGTGCGGGTGCTCACTTCGTCGCCGGAGCCGGTGAACCGGTGACCGTGCCATCGGCCAGCCGCACCCAGCCTGTGCCGCTGGCGGGCACCATGCCGAGCGCCCGGGCCGAGGCGGCCAGCTGCTCGGGCGAGGACGTCGCATCGATCTGCGCCTGCAGATCCTTGGCGTCCTGCTGGAGGCGGGACAGTGTGGTGCGCTGGGCCGAGCTGGCGAACGCCACCTGGGCCATCGAGGTGTTGAGCAGCAGGGCGCTGATCAAGGCCGCGCCGAGGACGGCCATGCAGGTGAGCACGAACGGCACCCGGGTGCGGGCCTGCGCGGGGGGTCGGACGAGGCGCAGCCGGGGCGGTGCCGGCACCGGGCGCGGTGCCGGGCGGGGTGCGCGCTGAGGGGCACGTGCGGCGGCGGTGGCGCTCATCGACGGCCTCCTTCGGGGTGTGGGCGGTTCATGCGACCCTGCCGGTGAGCAGGTGGGCCGGGGTGGGCCGCACTCGTTCGACGGCCCGCAGCCGGACCGAGGCGGACCGTGGGTTGCGCGCGAGCTCGGCCTCGTCGGCCTGCTCCGCGCCATGGGTGACCAGCCGCAGGTACGGGGCGTGCTCGGCCTTCTCGACGGGCAGCCCGAGTGGTGCGCTCGACTGCGCACCCGCCGCGAAGGCGCGCTTGACCAGGCGGTCCTCGAGCGAGTGGTAGGACTCGACGACCATCCGGCCACCCACGGCGAGCTGCTCGACGGCCGCGGGCAGTGCGCCCGCCAACGTCTCCAGCTCGGTGTTGACCTCGATCCGCAGGGCCTGGAACGTGCGCTTGGCGGGATGCCCACCGGTCACCCGGGCGGCAGCGGGAACAGCCCCGCGCACCAGGTCGACGAGCTGACCGGTGCGGGTCAGCGGTTCGGTGGCCCGGGCCCGCACGATCGCACCGGCGATCCGGCGGGCGAACTTCTCCTCGCCGTACTGACGCAGCACGCGCGCGAGATCTGCCTCGTCGTAGGTCGCCAGGACGTCGGCGGCCGTCAGGCCGGTGCCACCGGCCTCCATCCGCATGTCGAGCGGGGCGTCCTGGGAGTAGGAGAAACCGCGCTCGGTCTCGTCGAGCTGCAACGAGGAGACCCCGAGGTCCATGAGGACGCCCTGGACCGGGCCGAGGTGCAGCCGGGCGAGCACCTCGGGGATCTCGTCGTAGACGGCCTGGACGGGTGTGAAGCGGTCGCCGAAGGCAGCCAGCCGGCGCCCGGCCAGCGCGATGGCCTGCGGGTCGCGGTCGATCCCGACGACCCTCAGGTCGTCGAAACGCCGCAGGGCGCCCTCGGTGTGACCACCCATCCCGAGCGTCGCGTCGACGAGCACCGCACCCGGGCCGGCGACCGCCGGGGCCAGCAGGTCCAGGCAGCGTTCGAGGAGCACCGGGATGTGCCGGGCTGCTGCGTCGAGCTCGTCCACCGTGCTCCTCCTTCCGTCCTGTCCTGGTCTGCGGGTCGCGCTGGTGTCGTGCACATGGCTGGTCGGGCAGCCCCTCCGCCGTCCGACCAGATCCCCCTCCGTCCCTCTGGCGCCGGGGAAGTGCGTCAGAGCGGACGGGGGGAGGTCTCATCGGGCGGGGGCGGGTCAGAACGGCCCGTTCGGGAAGACCTCCTCGGCGGTGTCGGCGTAGCCGGGCTCCTGCTCGGCCAGGTAGGTCTCCCATGCGGTCAGGTCCCAGATCTCGACCCGCGAACCGGCGCCGATCACGGCGACGTCCCGGTCGAGCCCGGCGTACCGCCGCAGCAGCGGTGGGATCGAGATGCGCCCCTGCCGGTCGGGCAGCTCGTCGCTTGCCCCGGACAGGAAGACCCGCAGGTAGTCGCGGGCCTGCTTGTGCGTCACCGGCGCCTGGCGCAGCCCGTCGTGCATCCGGCGGAACTCGTCGAGCGACATGACGAACAGGCAGCGCTCCTGGCCCTTGGTCATCACGAGCCCGCCGGCCAGGGCGGGGCGGAACTTGGCGGGCAGGATCAGCCGCCCCTTGTCGTCCAGCCGCGGGGTGTAGGTGCCGAGGAACGGCAGCGTCGAGCCGAAGCCCGCGGCCGTGTCGTCAGCCACCGCGCCTCCCCTCGTCTCCCCCGCTCACCCCACCGGCCTCCACGCTACTCCACTTTCCCCCACCTGCCCCGGCCAGACACACGTTTCACCCACCTGCCGGGAGCATCGCCGCAGGTCAACCGACGTGGAGCCAGGTGGAGGGAAAGTCGGCCCTCGGATGCCCATCCGCCGCCCCACCCCCGCCCCACCGGGCGTTCCCCCGCTGCTGAGACGCCCCGACCTGCGGGAACACACGGACGAGGCCCGCAGCGCGCCACGCTGGTGGAGGGAAGTGGGGCCGTCCGGACCGCCCGTGCTTAGGCTCGGGGCACAGCCGTCGTCCCGAGGAGCGCCGCGATGTCCCAAGGTCCGCCCACCCCCGAGCAGATCGATGAGCTGGTCGAGGTGACCACCGCGATGCGCGTCGGGATCGACACCGTGCTCGCCGGACGGTCCGAGCTCGTCCGCACCTCGCTCACCGTGCTGCTCGCGCAGGGCCACCTCCTGGTCGAGGACGTCCCCGGGGTCGGCAAGACCACGCTCGCCAAAGCCATCGCCCGGACCATCGACGCACCCGTCGGCCGTGTCCAGTTCACGCCCGACCTGCTGCCGAGCGACCTGACCGGCGTCAACCTCTACCGCTCCGGGCAGTTCGAGTTCCGGCCCGGCCCCGTCTTCGCCCACGTGGTCATCGGCGACGAGATCAACCGGGCCTCGCCCAAGACCCAGTCGGCGCTGCTCGAGTGCATGCAGGAGGGACAGGTCACCATCGACGGGCACAGCCATCAGCTGCCGCACCCGTTCCTGGTGGTCGCCACCCAGAACCCCGTCGAGATGGAGGGCACCTACCCCCTGCCCGAGGCCCAGCGCGACCGCTTCATGGCGCGGCTCACCGTCGGCTACCCCAGCGTGGCCGATGAGCTCGAGATGCTCGACGCGCGCGACGACATCGACCCGCTGGACGCCCTCCAGCCCGTCACGGACGCCGTCACCCTCGGCCGGCTCATCGAGGTCGCCCGGCACACCCACGCCTCCCCGGCCCTCAAGCGGTACGTCATCGACCTGGTCGGCGCCACCCGGGACGACCCGGGGCTGCGGCTCGGCGGCTCACCGCGCGCCTCCATCCAGCTGCTGCGGGCCGCCCGCGCCCACGCGGCGATGGACGGGCGCGACCACGTGCTCCCCGATGACGTGCAGGCGCTCGCCGTCGCCGTGCTGGCCCACCGCCTCCTGGTCTCGACAGCGGGGCGGCTGTCCGGACGCGACGGCGAGCAGGTGGTCACCGACCTGCTCGGCCGGGTCCCCGTGCCGGCCGCGACCCGCACCCCGCGGCGGAGCTCGCGCTGATGCGGCCCACGCCCCGCGGCTGGACGCTGCTCGGCGCGGGCCTGGTCGCACTGCAGCTCGGCTTCGCGATCGGTTCACCGGACCTGGTCCGGATCGGGCTCGTCGCGCTGGGGCTGGTCGCCGCCGGGACGGCATCCGTGCTGGTCCGGTCCGCCCAGCCAGGCGGACGAGGCTGGACCGTCACCCGCGCGGTCCTGCCCCGTCGGCTGCACATCGGCGCCACGGCCGCTGTGCAGACCCAGCTGTCCGGTCACGGGCTCCGCGATGTGGCGCTCGCCGAACGTGCTGCGCCGCAGCTGTCCGGTGCGGGCGCTCCACGGGCCCGGGTGCGCCGCTCCCCCGGGGTCCTGACCCTCGACTACCAGCTGCACGCCACCGCCCGGGGCAGGTGGCCGCTCGGCCCGCTCATCGCCACCCGGACCGATCCGTTCGGTGTGATCCGCCGACGTGGACCGGTCGGTGCGACCACGGACGTCCTGGTGTGGCCGACGATCACCGAGCTGACGCTCACCGGTGACGTCGTCCTCGGTGAACCCGACCGGGTCGCGCTCGGGGTCCGCTCACCGTCGCCCGACGACACGGCGCTGCGCGACTACCACGAGGGCGACGACCTGCGCCGGGTGCACTGGGCCAGCACGGCACGGCGCGGACGGGTCATGGTCCGCGCCGACGAGCACACCGGGATGCGGGCCGTCGATGTCCTCCTCGAACGACCCAGCTCGGCCGCGGGCCTGGAGTGGACCCTGTCCGTCGGGGCATCGATCGCCCTCTCGGCGCTGACCGCCGGTCACCCGGTACGCCTGCTCGGCGTGGCCGACGACATCGGGGGGTACGTCCACCCCCGGCACGGCGACGACGCCCGCGCGACACTCCTCGACCCGACCGTCGACGCGACCACCTCACGGTCACCCGCGGTGGCCGGCGACCGGCTCGTCTCCGCGGTGAACGCCATCGGGCACGCCGGCCAGGTCGTCGTCGCCGTCATCGGCGCAGTCCCGGGCTCGGCCCGGACCGTGTTGGCCGGGCTGCCGGCCGGTGCCAGCTGCTGGGTGCTGGTGCGAGCGGACGGTCCGACGAGCACCGCTGCCCAGGCCACGTTGCACGCCCTGCGGCAGACCGGGTGGCACGGCGTGGTCGCGCACACCGGTGAGGACCCCGCCGAGGCCTGGCGCCGGCTCGCGGAGTCCGCGGCATGAGTGCCACGGCGCCGTCCCGGCCACGGCAGGCGATCAGCGCCGGAACCCGCCGAACACCCCAGCTGTGGGTGGCACGCGCCCTCGGCTCGCTGCTCGCGGGCGCCGCGACCTGCGGGGCCCTGCTGGCTCTCGACCCGGTCGTGGCCCCCGGCAGCTGGACGATGACCTCCGCCCTGGCCGTGGCCGCGGCCGCCGTCCTGCTCGCGACGCTCCGGGCGATGTGGACGAACCGGTTCGGCCCGACCGCCGTCGCAGCTGCCGCTGCAGCCGCAGCCGTGCTGAACCACTACGGCTCACCGCGAGCCGGCAGTGGGTCAGCATCGGACCCGGGGACGCTCGCACGCCTCGAGGCGCTCCTCCAGGAGGCGTTCCAGCAGATCAATGAGGGTGTGGCTCCTCTGGTCGCGGGCCAGGAGGTGGGCCTGCTCATCGTGGTCGGCGCCCTGGCCGTCCTGCTGCTCGTCGACCTGTCAGTCGCTCTCAAGGTCCCTGTCCTGGGTGGCCTCGCCCTGCTGACGCTCTGGATCCCGGCCGTGGTGCTCGGCGCCACGGCGTCGGGCTGGGCCCTGGTCTGGGCCGGGCTGCCCTGGCTCGCCCTGGTCGCCGCGCTTCCGACCTCCACCGGACGACGAGCCCGTCTCGTGACGGCCGGCTGGGCGGCGGGTGTGCTCGCCCTGGCCCTCGGGGTGGCACCCGTGCTGTCCGCAGCCCCCGGCTGGGGCGCGGTGGCTCTGCCACGGCTGGGTTCAGGCTCCGGATCGGTCTCCCTCTCGGACGATCTGGACCTCCGACGTGATCTGCAGGCACGGTCCGCCCAGACGGTCCTCACCTACACGCTGACCGCGCCGGACGGTTCGGCATCCCCGGTCTCCGCGGCCGGCCTCGGTCCGCTGCGCTCCTTCACCCTCATGGACTTCGACGGGCGCAGCTGGTCCGCCGACGTCCAGGATGGTCCGCTGACCTCGTGGGAGACCGGTCAGCTGCTGCTCCCGGAGGGTCAGGACGCCAACCCGCTCAGCCGGACCCAGGTCGAGGTCGCGGTGGCGGTCGACGGGCTCACCGACCGCTACCTGCCCCTCACCCTCGCCCCGCGCGAGCTCGAGATCGCCGGTTCCTGGCAGTACGACCCGACACGCGACCTGGTGCTGGGCTCCGAGGCGACCACGGCCGACACCACCTACCGGATGCTCGCCGAGGTGCCCACCCTGACAGCGGCGGGGCTCGCGACGCAGAGCAGCGACGACCCACCCGACCAGGCAGCCCTCACGATGCCGGGCTCCGCGCACGACGGTGATGTCACAGCCCTGGCGGCCCAGGTCACCGACGGGAGGCCGACCACCTACGACAAGGCGCTTGCGCTGCAGACCTATCTACGCACCTCCGGCGGGTTCGTCTACGACGAGCAGATCCCGCCCGCGACCTCGGACGACGCGGTGTGGGACTTCCTGCAGGACCAGCGCGGCTACTGCGTCCAGTTCGCGACGGCCATGGTCGTGATGGCCCGGTCGCTCGGCCTGCCCGCACGTCTGGCGGTCGGGTTCCTGCCCGGCACCGACCAGGGCGGGACCGTGACCGTGACCGGTCGCCAAGCGCACGCCTGGCCCGAGATCTGGTTCGACGAGTCCGGCTGGGTGCGATTCGAGCCCACGCCTGCGGTCCAGACCGGCGCACCGCCCTCCTGGACCTTCACGACGGCGACCGGGCCGACGACTCCGGCCGCCGAGGACGAGCCGACCGCCACGGCGAACCGCCCGACGATCACCGCCTCGGCACCGCCGACCACGAGCGCGGCCGGCGAGCGAGCTGGCGCGAGCTCGGCCGGCTGGTGGGTGGCAGGAGCGGCGCTGGGCTTCGTGGGGCTGGGCACCTGGTACGCGACGCGGCGCGCCCGCCCGCGGCGGACCGATCCCGAACAGGCGTGGGACGCCGTCCGCCGGGCGCTGGCTGGATCGGGTCTGACGTGGACCGATGCGACGACTCCCCGGCAGGCCGTCCAGGCGTTGCGCGAGTCAGCGATCCTGGACGATGCCGCGTTCGACGCGATCAAGAACGTCGCGGCCGAGCTGGAACGATCCCGCTACGCCGCCGGCGGAGCGACCGCGACCTCGGATCAGCTTGAGGCGTGGATCACGCAGATCGACGGTGCACTACGCCCGACCGCCACCGGCCTGCGCCGACGTGGGTCGACGCCCAGACGCAGGCGGTGATCATCGAGCGATGGACCAGGGACGGTGAACGGTCAACCGGGGACGGTGAACCGGGAGCTCAGCGATCACCCTGTTCGCGGCGGTGGTCCCAACGCTCTTCCATCCGCGCCATGAACGTGCGCCGCGAACGGCGTGCACCGGACGCGGCCTGAGGGGCCGCGCTGGTCGCCGACGTGCGCCGACCGTTGGGGCGGGCGAAGGCGAACGCGACGGAGGCGAACATCAGGACGAACCCCAGGGAGCCGAGCCAGGCCGCTGAGTAGTGCGCTCCGAGGACCAGCAGGAGCAGGCCGACGATCGAGCCGACGACGGCGACGGCGTACCGCGTCGCAGGCCGCCGACCACGCTGCGTGAGCGTGTTGGCAAGACGCGGGTCGTCGGTGGACAGATGGCGTTCCATCTGTTCGAGGACTCGCTGCTCGTACTCGGAGAGTGGCATGGCGACCCCCGTCTGCACCCCGATGGACTAGATAGGACTCAGGATAGATCCACCGGCGAGAAGGTGGTAGTCGATCTATCCTCGCGGCGCCCCGCTGTCTTCGCGCCGGCTGTGATCGCCTCACGACCGAAGCGCGCTCTCACCCCGTCCATCGCGATCTCGGCATCGCGGCGCGTCCCGAGGACCTCATCGGCCGCTTCCTCGAGCGTCGGCTGACGGACGGCGGCGGCGGCGGGGCTCAGGCCCTCCACCCGGACTCCGATGAGGCGAACCGGCAGCCCGCCGAGATCGACGGCAGCCAGCAACGACCGGGCGACCAGGTAGACCTCCCGCCCGACATCGGTGGGGCTGTCGAGGGTGTGCGAGCGGGTCAACGTGCGAAAGTCCGCCGTCCTCACCTTGATGGCGATCGTCCGACCGACCCAGCCGTGGCGCCGCAGGCGTGCCGCGCAGGTGTCCGCCAGCTCGAGGGCCTTGGCCTCGACCACTGCCAGGTCCGCGACGTCCTCGACGAATGTGACCTCGGCGCCGACCGACTTCTCTGCCCGCCCGGGACGCACCGGCCTGGGGTCTCGCCCCCAGGCAAGGTCGTGGAGGTGCGCACCCGCAACCTTGCCGACAGCCCGCTGGACGGTCGGCACATCGGTGTCCGCCAGCTCGGCGACCGTGCGGATGCCCCACCGTGCGAGTGCCACCTCGGTGCGCTCGCCGACACCCCACAGCGCGCCGACCGGGAGCGTGCGGAGAAAGCCGACCGTCGCCTCACGCGGTACGAGCAGAACCCCATCGGGTTTGGCGTGGCTGGAGGCGAGCTTCGAGACGAACTTGGTCGAGGCGATCCCGACCGAACAGGTGATCCCGAAGCGACTGAGCACCTCGGCCCGCACCTGCTCGGCGATCTGCGTCGGTCGCCCGAGCCTGCGCAACGCGCCAGAGACGTCCAGGAAGGCCTCGTCGACGCTCACCTGCTCGACCAGCGACGTCACCGAGCGCAGCACCTCCATCACCCCCTCCGACACCTCTCGGTACCGGCCGTGCTCCGGCGGGACCACCACGGCCTGCGGACACATCCGCAGCGCCGCGGACATCGACATCGCCGAGTGCACCCCGAAGGCACGAGCCTCGTACGTCGCAGCCAGGACCACCCCGCGCTGGGCCCCACCGACGATCACCGGGAGTCCCCGCAGCTGGGGCCGACGCGCGAGCTCGACGGACGCGAAGAAGGCGTCCATGTCGACGTGCAGGATCGTGCAGCCGTCCTCGGCCCTGCCCCAGTCCCGGCGAGCGGCCGCCGAACGAGGTGCGCGGCTCACGAGGCCCTCGCGGCGGCTGGCAGGGACATCAGCCCGAGATCGACCCGAACAGCGTCCACCATGTCCTGTGCGACGCCCAGCGCCTGCGCCGCGCGATCAGCACTCACCGCGTCCAGCCGTCCGGCCTCGACGGCTGCCCGCAACGAGGCGCCCTGGGCGAAGTAGGCCGACCACGAGCCCAGCTGCGGCGCAACCCGTTCGAGCAGTCGCCAGACATCACGTGGGGCCCCGCGACCGCCTCCGTCACCGCGGACGGCCAGCACAGCCGCACCCGAGCGCAACGCCGCCAGATGCGCGTGCAGGTACTGCTCCCAGGGTTGGGTCGACAGCTGGGCCGCGACCAGCTCAC
>JAKLPK010000153.1 GCA_022013895.1 Cellulomonas sp.
GGCTCCGAGTCCGCGTTCACCGGAGTTGTCGACCTCGTCGAGATGAAGGCGCTGGTCTGGCACGGCGAGACCAAGCTCGGCGAGAAGTACGAGATCGAGGAGATCCCGGACGACCTGCGCGAGCTCGCCGAGAAGTACCACGCCGAGCTCGTCGAGGCGGTCGCCGAGACCGAGGAGGAGCTGCTCGAGAAGTACCTGGGCGGCGAGGAGCTGACGGTCGCCGAGATCAAGGCCGGCATCCGCAAGCTCACGATCTCCTCGCAGGCGTATCCGGTGCTCTGCGGGTCGGCGTTCAAGAACAAGGGCGTCCAGCCCATGCTCGACGCCGTCGTGGACTACCTGCCGTCGCCCCTGGATGTGCCGTCGGTCGTCGGGCACGACATGAAGGACGAGTCGATCGAGGTCGTGCGGCACGCCGACTCGACCGAGCCGTTCTCGGCCCTGGCCTTCAAGGTCGCGACGCACCCGTTCTTCGGCAAGCTCACCTACGTCCGGGTGTACTCGGGCAAGGTGGCCACGGGCGCACAGGTGCTCAACTCGACCAAGAACAAGAAGGAGCGCATCGGGAAGCTCTTCCAGATGCACTCCAACAAGGAGAACCCGGTCGAGGAGGCCCAGGCGGGTCACATCTACGCCTTCATCGGCCTCAAGGACGTCACGACGGGCGAGACCCTGAGCGATCCGTCCGCACCGGTGATCTTGGAGTCGATGACCTTCCCGGAGCCCGTCATCGACGTGGCGATCGAGCCGAAGACCAAGGGTGACCAGGAGAAGCTGTCGGTCGCCATCCAGAAGCTCGCCGAGGAGGACCCGACCTTCCGCGTCAAGCACGACGAGGAGACCGGCCAGACCGTCATCGGCGGTATGGGCGAGCTCCACCTCGACATCCTGGTCGACCGCATGCGCCGGGAGTTCCACGTCGAGGCGAACGTCGGCAAGCCGCAGGTGGCGTACCGCGAGACGATCCGTCGCGCGGTCGACAAGATCGACTACGTGCACAAGAAGCAGACCGGTGGGTCGGGTCAGTACGCGAAGGTCCAGATGTCCTTCGCGCCGATCGACCCCGCCGAGGGCGAGCTGTACGAGTTCGAGAACAAGGTCACCGGTGGTCGTATCCCGCGTGAGTACATCCCGTCGGTCGACGCGGGTGTGCAGAGCGCGATGCAGCTCGGCGTCCTCGCGGGCTTCCCGCTCGTGGGCGTCAAGGCGACGCTGCTCGACGGGGCCTACCACGAGGTGGACTCCTCCGAGATGGCGTTCAAGATCGCCGGCTCGATGATCCTCAAGGAAGCGGTCCGCAAGGCCGACCCGGCTCTGCTCGAGCCGATCATGGCTGTCGAGGTCCGCACCCCTGAGGAGTACATGGGTGAAGTCATCGGCGACCTGAACTCCCGTCGCGGCATGATCCAGTCCATGGAGGACGCGACCGGTGTGAAGGTCATCCGGGCGCAGGTCCCGCTCTCGGAGATGTTCGGGTACGTCGGCGACCTGCGTAGCAAGACGCAGGGCCGTGCGGTGTACTCGATGCAGTTCGACAGCTACGCCGAGGTCCCTCGTAGCGTGGCCGAAGAGATCATCAAGAAGACCCGGGGCGAGTAAGTCCACGGGGCGACCCGAGCAAGTTCAGATACCGACCCGTAGGACCGTCCGTGAAGCAGGTACCGTCAGGTGGCTGCCAGCGGGCAATGACTACCCAGTCCTGAGGAGGACTCCCAGTGGGCAAGGCGAAGTTCGAGCGGACGAAGCCGCACGTCAACATCGGCACGATCGGCCACGTCGACCACGGCAAGACGACGCTGACCGCCGCGATCACGAAGGTGCTGCACGACAAGTACCCGGATCTGAACCCCTTCACGCCGTTCGACGAGATCGACAAGGCGCCGGAGGAGAAGGCTCGCGGCATCACGATCAACATCGCGCACGTCGAGTACCAGACGGAGAAGCGCCACTACGCGCACGTCGACGCTCCTGGTCACGCCGACTACATCAAGAACATGATCACGGGTGCCGCCCAGATGGACGGCGCGATCCTCGTGGTCGCGGCGACCGACGGGCCGATGGCGCAGACGCGTGAGCACGTCCTCCTGGCTCGCCAGGTCGGCGTCCCGTACCTGCTCGTCGCGCTCAACAAGTCCGACGTGGTTGACGACGAGGAGATCCTGGAGCTCGTCGAGCTCGAGGTCCGCGAGCTGCTGACGGCGCAGGGCTTCGACGGCGACAACGTCCCGGTGGTCCGCGTCTCGGCGCTCAAGGCGCTCGAGGGCGACCCGGAGTGGTCGAAGAAGATCGAGGAGCTCCTCGAGGCTGTCGACGAGAACGTGCCGGAGCCGGTGCGCGACGTCGACAAGCCCTTCCTCATGCCGGTCGAGGACGTCTTCACGATCACCGGTCGCGGCACGGTCGTGACCGGTCGTGTGGAGCGTGGCCGCCTCAAGGTGAACGAGGAGGTCGAGATCGTCGGTATCAAGGAGAAGGCGATCAAGACCACCGTCACCTCGGTGGAGACCTTCCGCAAGATCCTCGACTACGTCGAGGCCGGCGAGAACGTCGGTCTGCTGCTGCGCGGCACCAAGCGCGAGGAGGTGGAGCGCGGTCAGGTCGTCGTGAAGCCGGGCTCGATCACCCCGCACACGGAGTTCGACGGCCAGGTCTACATCCTGGCGAAGGACGAGGGCGGGCGTCACAACCCGTTCTACGCGAACTACCGCCCGCAGTTCTACTTCCGGACCACGGACGTCACCGGTGTCATCACGCTGCCCGAGGGCACCGAGATGGTCATGCCGGGCGACAACACCGAGATCCACGTGACGCTCATCCAGCCCATCGCCATGGAGGAGGGCCTCGGCTTCGCCATCCGTGAGGGTGGCCGCACCGTCGGCTCGGGCCGGGTCACCAAGATCGTCAAGTGAGGTCCGCCCTTCGGGGTGCCTCTTCAGACGTCCGCTGACGTCACGGCAGGGCCCGGGTACCGCGAGAGCGGGACCCGGGCCTTTGTCATGTCGTCGATGCTGTTCCCGCCGTGGATCGACCGGCGGCTCGCCGAGCGCACCCGCTCCGGGCAGCGAGGTTCGGCTGCGAGGCGGTGCCGGCGCCTGTGCTCGGGTTCTGTGGCGCTGTCGCCGTCTGGGGTCGTGGCGGGAGCTGGTCGGGAGCACCTGGGAGCCGGCGGGAGCTGGTCGGGGACAGGGCACAGGGCCCGCCAGAGGGCCGGTCCGAGGTCTTGCCGGGACCGGTCGCGGCCAGGATTGGAGTTCTGGGCGTTCGTCTGGCAGACTGCTCGGGTTGCCCGCTGTGGCTGTGGTGCGTCATGCGCCACGTCCGGCCGGGCGCGAAACGTGGAGGGCTACACACCCCGGGGAAGCCTGGTGGTGGAGCTCGACCGCAACCACCGATCCCGCATCGCAAGGTACGCGCGCGGAGATGGGTCGCAAGAGCGACACGCCCGAGTGCGGGGGTCGGTAGGACGGACCGGTTCGAAGAGAGAGAAGTAGACGACGCCATGGCGGGACAGAAGATCCGCATCCGGCTCAAGTCCTACGACCACGAGGTCATCGATAGCTCGGCGCGCAAGATCGTCGACACGGTGACCCGCGCTGGTGCGTCGGTCGTGGGCCCGGTGCCGTTGCCGACGGAGAAGAACGTCTTCTGCGTCATCCGGTCGCCCCACAAGTACAAGGACAGCCGCGAGCACTTCGAGATGCGTACTCACAAGCGGCTCATCGACATCATCGATCCCACGCCGAAGGCGGTCGACTCGCTCATGCGCCTCGACCTGCCGGCTGACGTGAACATCGAGATCAAGCTGTGACGGCGGGAAGGAACTGATCGTCATGGTGACCCCGCAGAACAATCGCGCCGTCGCGGCGCTCCTCGGCACCAAGCTGGGCATGACCCAGGTCTGGGACGAGGCCGGACGTCTGGTCCCGGTGACCGTCGTCAACGTCGGCACCAACGTGGTGACACAGGTGCGGTCGCTGGAGACTGACGGCTACACGGCCGTGCAGCTCGCGACCGGGCAGATCGATCCCCGCAAGGTGACGCAGCCGCTTCGCGGCCACTTCGAGAAGGCAGGTGTCACGCCGCGTCGCTTCGTCGCCGAGGTGCGCACCAACGATGCCGCGGAGTACAGCCTCGGGCAGGAGATCGCCGCGGACGTGTTCGTGGCCGGCTCCAAGGTCGACGTCTCCGGAACGACCAAGGGCAAGGGCTTCGCCGGTGTGATGAAGCGTCACGGCTTCCACGGCGTGAGCGCTTCCCACGGTTCGCACCGCAACCACCGCAAGCCCGGTTCGATCGGTGAGGCCTCGACCCCGTCCCGGGTGTTCCGGGGCATGAAGATGGCCGGCCGGATGGGTGGCGACAAGCTCACCATCCAGAACCTGACCGTGCACGCGGTCGACACCGAGAGGGGCCTGCTGCTCCTCAAGGGCGCGGTCCCCGGACCGCGCGGTGGCGTCGTCCTCGTCCGCTCCGCAGTGAAGGGCGCGTGACCTCATGACTGACACGCTCACGATCGACGTGGTCGACGCGAAGGGCGCGGTGGCGGGCTCGACAGAGCTTCCCGCCGCTATCTTCGACGCGCCGACCAACGTCCCGCTGATCCACCAGGTCGTCGTCGCGCAGCTCGCTGCGGCACGCCAGGGCACGCATTCGACCAAGACGCGTGGCGAGGTCTCCGGCGGCGGTCGCAAGCCGTACAAGCAGAAGGGCACCGGCCGCGCCCGTCAGGGCTCGACCCGTGCGCCTCAGTTCGCCGGCGGCGGCACGGTCCACGGACCGCAGCCGCGTGACTACAGCCAGCGCACGCCCAAGAAGATGAAGGCGGCCGCCCTGCGCGGCGCCCTGTCCGATCGGGCCCGCGCCGGGCGCGTGCACGTCGTCACCGGCTTCGCCGTGGGCGAGGCGCCGTCGACCAGGACCGCGATCGCTGTGCTCGACCTGCTCTCCGAGCGTCGTCACGTGCTCGTCGTGGTCGAGCGGGCGGACGAGATCACTTGGAAGTCGTTGCGGAACGTCGAGCGGGTCCATCTGCTCGTCGTCGACCAGCTCAACACCTACGACGTGCTCGTCTCCGACGACGTCGTGTTCACGGCCGGCGCGCTCGACGCGTTCCTCGGCCGCACGGACCAGGAGGGCAAGTGACCAGCGTCGGCAAGGACCCGCGCGACA
>JAKLPK010000017.1 GCA_022013895.1 Cellulomonas sp.
GCTGACCGTGTTCGACGGGCGTGACCCCGTCTACGTGCAGATCGCGGATCAGATCCGCGACGACGTGCTGTCCGGCGCCCTGGGGGAGGAGGAGCAGGTCATGTCGACCACCCAGTACGCGACGACCTTCCGGATCAACCCCGCCACCGCGGCCAAGGCCTTCGCCACGCTCGTCGACGAGGGTGTGCTCTACAAGCGCCGCGGCGTCGGCATGTTCGTCGCCCCCGGCGCCCGCGAACAGCTGCGGGCCGCCCGCGCGGACACCTTCTTCGCCGAGGTCGTCGATCCGGTCGCCGACCAGGCCGCCGTCCTGGGGATCGGGCTCGACGAGGTGGTCGCCCGGCTGCGAGCGCGCGACGCCGCCCGACGGGAGCAAGCGCGATGACCGGCCCGACCGCACCCGGGCTCGGCGTGAGCTTGCAGGGCGTGACCCAACGGTTCGGTTCGGTCACCGCCCTCGACCACGTCGACCTGCAGATCCGGCCCGGCACCATCACCGGTCTGCTCGGCCGCAACGGGTCGGGCAAGACCACCGTCGCCACCCTGCTCGCGGCCTTCCGCCGGCCGAGCGCCGGGCAGGTGCTCGTCGACGGGCAGGACCCGTGGGAGAACGAGCACCTGGTGCCGCACATCTGCCTGGTGCGTGAGGCCGGCGACCTGCCGCCCGACGAGCGGATGTCCGCCGTGCTGCGCTTCGTCGCCGACCGTCGCCCCTTCTTCGCACCCGAGGTCGCCGCCGGTCTGATGGACACCTTCGCCCTCGACCCGCGACGCCGGCTCGCCAAGCTGTCCCGCGGGCAGCGTTCGGCCTTCGGCATCGTCGTCGGGCTCGCCAGCCGGGCACCGCTCACCGTGCTCGACGAGGTGCACCTCGGGCTGGACGCCCCGAGCCGGTACGCGTTCTACGACGCGCTGCTCGCCGACTACCTCGCGCACCCGCGGACCATCGTGCTGTCGAGCCACCTCATCGATGAGATCGACCGGCTGCTGGAGGACGTCATCGTGCTCGACCGGGGGCGGGTGCTCGTCGCCCAGGACGCCGAGTCGCTGCGGGCGCGGGCAGTCGCCGTGACCGGACCGGCCGATCGGGTCGAGGCGTTCGCGACCGGCCGCGAGGTGCTCGGACGGCAACAGCTCGGCCGGACCGCCCAGGTCACCCTGCTCGCCGAGCTCGGACGGGACGACCACGACCGGGCGCGCCGGGACGGTCTCGAGCTCGGGCCCGTCCGGCTCCAGGACCTGTTCGTCCACCTCACCGACCCCCGGGAGCAACGATGAACGCGTCGAGGCTGCCCGGCGTCCCCTCACCGGCCCTGCTCACCATGCGCACCGAGCTGCGCCGCGCGGCCGTCTACAGCGCGTGGTTCTGGGTCATGGCGACCGCCGTGGTGGCTGTGGCGACCGCGCAGTACGCGCCGCTCGGCTTCTCGTTCATTGGGTACGGGCGTCAGGCCGTGGCCTGGTTCCTGTTCTCCCAGGCGATCACGCTGGTGGCGGGATCGTTGCGGATCCACGTGGCGGCCGGGATGACCCGGCGCAGCTTCGTGCGCGGATCGCTGGGTGCGCACCTCGTCATCGGGTTCGCGCACGGTGTCGTGTTCGTCGCACTGCTCCAGCTCGAACGGCTCGTCCACCAGGCCGCCGGGTGGTCGTTCGAGGTGCACGACGGTCTCGATCCGACCGGCACCCGGATCGGGGTGCTGCTCATGGACTTCGGTGGCAGCTTTGTCGTCGCGTCGTTGTCCGGGCTGCTCGTCGGCATCGTGTACCAGCGGGTGTCGGGCTGGTGGGGGACCCTGGCGCTGCCGCTGACCGTCGGCCCGCTGCTCGTCGTGCTCGGGTCCTCCGGCGGGGACGTCGGGCAGATCCTTCTCGGCGGGGTGGCCACCGGTCAGATCGGGGTCGTCGCGGCGCTCGTCACCGGTGCGGCGCTGGCGTCGGCCGCAGCGTTCGCCCTGCTCAGCATCCGCGCCCCCATCCGGCTCCCCGCCGTCTGACCCTGTCCTCCGGTTCGACCCCGGCCCGCACCGACCCAGGCGACGGGCGGGCCCCGCACACCCTGGAGAGATCATGGACGACCCCGTCATCGAGGTGACCCGGCTGCACAAGGCCTACGGGTCCACGCACGCGGTCCGCGACGTGAGCCTGACCGTGCGCCGCGGCGAGATCTTCGGGCTGCTCGGCCGCAACGGAGCAGGCAAGACCACCACCGTGGAGATGATCGGCGGGCTGCGCCGGGCCGACGGAGGGCAGGTCCGGGTGCTCGGCCTCGACCCGTGGGCCGACGGTGCGCGGCTGCGGCAGGAGGTCGGGCTCCAGCTCCAGTCCTGTGAGCTCCAGCCGCGGATCACCGTGCGCGAGGCGCTCGACCTGTACGCCGCGTTCTACCCGGACCCGGCAGACCCGGGCGCCCTCCTGGCCGAGCTCGGTCTCGCCGAGAAGGCCAGCACCCGGTTCGACCGTCTCTCGGGTGGTCAGCGTCAGCGGCTGTCGGTGGCGCTCGCGCTCATCGGGCGTCCCCAGGTGGCGATCCTCGATGAGCTCACCACCGGCCTCGACCCGCACGCCCGGCGTGAGGCCTGGGACCTGGTGCGCCAGGTACGTGCCTCCGGGGTGACCGTCCTCCTGGTGACCCACCTGATGGAGGAGGCCGAACGGCTGTGCGACCGGATCGCGGTCATCGCGGACGGCACCGTTGTCGCGACCGGGACGCCCGCCGAGCTCGCCGCATCCGTCCGGACCGGGCGCACCTTGTCCTTCGTCCCCGACGGTCCGGTCCCCGACGGGCTGCTCGACGCGATCCCCGGCGTCCACGGGATCAGCCTGGTCGAGGGCCGTCTGGTGCTCCACGGGACGAACCAGATGGTGCAGGACGTGCTCGTCGCCCTCGCCGGTGCGGGGCTGCGCGCCGACGACCTCCGCCTCGAGGCACCGAACCTCGAGGACGCGTTCCTCGACCTCACCCGGACCGAGAAGGAGGCGGCGGCATGACCGCCCAGCACCCGACCGCTCAGCAGCCGACGAGCCGGCAGCGACTGGCTCGGGCCCGCCGACCGCGGCCCCTGCTCGCCCTCATCCGGGTCGAGGCCAGGCTGTACCTCCGCGACCCGGGCACCTGGTTCTTCACACTGGTGTTCCCGGCCCTGCTGCTCACCACCCTGGGCCTGTTCATGCCGTGGGCCGACGACCCGTACGACGCGACCGATCCGGTGCTCGGGACGATCAGCGCGATCACCGGCTACACCCCCATCGTGCTGTCGTTGGCGGTCGCGACGGTGGCCCTCACCGGCTACCCCGCGACGATGGCCGGGTACCGCCAACGCGGTGTGCTGCGCCGGTTGTCGGCCACCCCGGTCGCCCCGTCCCGGCTGCTCGCCGCCCAGGTGGTGGTCAACGTCCTGGCGCTGCTGGTGGCGGGAGGGCTCGCGATCGGGGTGGCGAGCGTCGTGCTCGACGTGTCGGCCCCCGCCCAGCCCGTCACGGTGCTGCTCGCGTTCGTGCTGGCGGCGTTCGCCGCGTTCGGACTCGGTTCGCTCGTCGCGGCGGTCGCACCGACGGCGGGGGCCGCCACCGGCTTCGGGATGACGCTCTACTTCGTCTCGCTGTTCTTCGCGGGGGTGTGGTTCCCGTTGCCGCTCATGCCGGACCTGGTCCAGCAGATCGCGGCCTACGTGCCGCTCGGCGCCGCGACCCAGGCGATGACGGCCGGCTGGGCCGGTCAGCCGTTCCCGACCCAGGCCCTCACCGTCCTCGCAGCGTGGTCCCTCGTCACCGTCCCGCTGGCCGGCCGCCTCTTCCGCTGGACCTAACCCGGCGGTGGGCCCGGCCCGCCCGGCGCTGGTCGGTCGGTTCGCCGGTCTGACGCCCGGCCGATGCCGGGCGTTCACCTGGGCGAAGGTCCTGGTCATCCGCGTCTCCTACGGTCACGCAGTCAACTGTGGGCGGGGGCCGACGAAGGACGAGAGCGATGCACACCAGAGCCGTTGGACGGCGTCACATGGCCCGCGGGATCGGCGCATCACTGTCCCTGCTCCTGGCAGCGGGTGCGTTCGTCGGGGTCCTCGCCCCGGCGGCCCAGGCGGCCGGCTCACCCGCGCTGCTCGTCACCGAGATCGCCCCGGACACGACGGGCTACGACAACTTCGAGTACGTCGAGCTGGCGAACACCACGACCGCCGACATCGATCTGTCGGCCCAGGGGTACTCGCTCGCGTACACGTACGTGAACACGGATGTGCGGACCAAGGACGTCGCACTGACGCTCCCGGCCGGCACCGTGGTCCCGGCGCGGTCATCGGTCCTCGTGTGGATCTCCTACACCTCGACCACGGTGGACGCGTTCGCGAAGACCGAGGCCGAGTTCCGCGCCTACTGGGCGGCGGTGTCGGGTGCCGAGGTGACCGTGCCCGTCGTGCGGGCCACCGGACAGGCCGGGTTGGCCAACACCGGCGACCGGGGAGTCCGCGTCATCGATTCGGCCGGTGCCGCCGTGAGCTGGTCGTACTACCCGGTGGGGTCGGTGGGCGTCGACAAGGTCGCGACCTTCGGTCTGCCCACGGACAGCGCCGTACCCGCGGCCGTGGTGCTCGGATCGGCCGTGGTCCCGACACCCGGTGCGGTGACCGTGGACCAGATCGGTCCGGACCCGACGCCGACGACGGAGCCGACGGCGACCGCCACGCCCGAGCCGACCGTGACGACGGAGCCGACCCCGACCGCCGAGCCGACCGCGACGGCCGAGCCCACGCCCACCACGGAGCCCACGGCGACTGCCGCGCCCACCGGCACCGGCGCGGCGCTCGAGGTCACCGAGCTGCTCCCCGACTCGTCCAACGTCTCCGGCGCCGACGGCTACGAGTTCATCGAGGTCTACAACGCCTCGGCTGCGCCGATCAGCTTCGCCGACTACGAGATCCTCTACCTCTACCCGAACGCCGACCTCACCAACTCCTCGGCCACCC
>JAKLPK010000154.1 GCA_022013895.1 Cellulomonas sp.
AGGACGTTGTAGTCGGCGTTGAAGTAGTTGAGCGCGGCCTGGACGCAGACCAGCGGCCGGTCCGGTGCGATGCCGTGCGCCCGTTCGACGTCGTCGCGCCGGAACGCCTCGACGGCGACCCGGAGCTGGTCCGGGTCGGGTCGGTCCTCGGCGTCGAAGATGACGCAGTACCGGCCGCGTGCGAACGCCAACCCGTAGTTGCACGCGCGCGGTTTGGTCTGGGGCGCACCGCGCGGCACGACGAGGATGCGCACGTACTCCGGCGGTGCGGAGGCCTTGGCGGCGGCGATCGTCTCGGCGTCGTCCTCCTCGAGCAGCACGAGGACGTCGAGCTTGGAGGTCGGGTAGTCGAGCGATCCGACGTTCTCCATCACCTGGCCGATGACGTTGGCCTCACGGAAGGCGGGGACCAGCACGGTGTAGACCGGCAGGTCCTCCTCGGCGACGCCCCAGGTGCTCAGCTCGCCCTGGGCGGCTCGGCTCTCGGCCAGTGCGCGGTGCCGCCGGGCCGCAGCGTGAGCGACGGACGGTGCACGCAGTGCGGTCACCACCTTGAACAGGACGTTGATGCTGAAGGCGACGTTGGCGACGGCGAACGCGATGATCGTGGTGACCTGCACATCGATCACCAGCCCGACGGCGAGCAGTGCGACGGCCGCAACGGGCAGCGCTCGCTGCCAGGTGACCAGGCCGTACTTGGCTGAACGCTCGGCGTGGTTGCTCGCGAACTCCTCGGCCGAACGGTGCAGCAGATGGTCGCGGAACTGCGCCTGGACGGCCTGCGTGACGTCCCAGTCGGTGGTGGCGACGACGTCGACGCGGGATGCGCCGTGGCGGCGGGCGACCCGGGCGAGCAGCTCGGGCGTGGGTTCGGTGCTGGTGGCGATGACCAGCACCTCGCCCTGCCTGCGCCAGGGCAGCCAGCCTTCGTCGGCGGCGGCCGTCAGGTCGGTGTCCTGGAGCAGCCCGGGTTCGGGGGGTTGCGCGACGAGGTCGACGAGCGGCACCTCCCACTGCGTCGCGAGCGCTCGGTACAGCTGGAGCCGGCTGAGGCTGCCGTCGAGGACGAGGTGGCGTCCCAGCGGTCCGCCCTGGGCCCGCTGCTGGGCGAGCGCGGAGTCGAGCTGGTCGGCACTGATGAGTCCGGCGTCGACCAGCCAGGTCCCGATCCTGCGCGGGGTGCTCATCGCGCGGTCCGTCGCACGAGGGCGCCGGCGGCGACCAGGAGCGCGAGCACGACGGCGAGCAGCAGGAGACCGTCCCAGCCGGCACCTTCGGGCACGGTGCCGGTGCGCCAGGTCCAGCCGGCCACCGCCAGCGCGGGGGCCGTGCCGAGACCGGCGAGCAGCACACCGGTGCGGCGGGCCGGCTGGTGCTTGGCCACACCGACGGTCGCGATCACCAGCAGTCCGATGCCGACCGCCGCCCAGCCGGGCGGGCCGCTGAGGGCGGCGAGGGTGGCGGGCAGCCCGGCGAAGACGGCGAGCTCACCGCCGCTGAAGCGGCGTCCGCTGCGCGCCCAGTGCGCGAGCCCGGCGGCGCACCCTGCGGCTCCGGCCAGCAGCGCGGCGTCGGCGGGCGGGACCGGGGCCGGCCACAGCGGGACGAGGAGGATGACGGCGCAGGCCGCGAGGCGGACCGGGCGGGGGGCCGCGAGCCGCGCCGAGACCCGGTAGACGGCGGTGGCCGCGGCGACGGTCGCGAACGCGAGCAGCACGGTGGCTGCCGGCTGGGTGATCCCGGTGAGCAGCAGGCGCGCCAGCAGGTCCACCGCGACGATGAGTGCCGCCCCGGCGGTGACGACCAGCGTGCCGGGGACCCGACGTCCGTCGGTGGGTGCGACCAGGAGCCGCCATGCCACGGCGGGGGTCGTCGTCCGTTCGACGGGCACGGCGAGGTCTGGTGCCGGTGCCGGTGCGACGGTGACCGGGCGATGATCGTGCGCGAGGTGCCGTGCCATGGAAGCAGGATCGGCAGATCACTCAGTCGGCTGAACGATGCATCGGCGCGCTTCGGCCGTCGGCCGGGTGGTGTTCACCGCGCAGCCGGTCACATCGGGACCAACGTCCAGGATTCGGACATCACGCCCCGGGTGCCGACGCCGCCCCGCCCATCGGCCCGTCGCGCCGGCCTGCCTCACCGGGTGATCGAGGCCTCGTCCCAGCCCAGGCGCGGGGCACGGGGGAAGGCGCCGCCGTCGCCGACGATGTGACCGACGTTGAGCACCACGAGTGCGTTCCAGCCGGTGCCGGCAAGCAGGTCGTCATCGATCGCGTCGGCGTCCATCCCGCTCATCGGCGCGACCCCTAGCCCGGCAGCGCGCAGCGCGACGATGAGGTAGCCGCTCTGCAGCAGCGCGTTGGTGCGGGCCATGGCCGAGCGCATCTGCGGGGCGTCCTCGAGGTGGGCGACCCGCGCTGCGGCGTGGGGTGCGAGCAGGGGCAGCTTGGTGTGGAAGCCGGTGTCGGCCGCGGCGACCAGGGTCACCGGGGCGTCGAGGACCCGCTGGCGGTTGCCCTCGTTCATGTGGGTGGCCAGACGTTCGCGCGCCTGTCGGCCGGCGACGACGAGCACCCGCAGCGGTCCGGTGTTCATCGCCGTGGGGCCCCACTTCGCCAGGTCCCAGGCGGTCTGGAGATCGGCGTCGGTGACGGGTTCATCGGTGAAGGTCCGGACGGTGCGGGCCTCGCGGAAGAGCAGGTCGGCGTCGTGCTCGGTGATCGCGAGCGATCCACTGAGCGAGGTCTCGAGGCCGGTGAGGTTCAGGTCCGTCGTCATGGGACATTGAACACTCAACCATCCCGGATTCGTCCGATGATTGATGTGAATCAGGTCACACCCGCCCATCCGTCGCCTCGGACCTCCTGGTCAGGTGGTGGCGGGTTCGGGCAGCGACTCCTCGAGCAGGGCGATGGACTCGTCCTCCAGCAGCCGACGCCGGCGCCACCGCCAGGCGACGACCAGGGGCAGCAGCGCGCCGATCCAGGCGAGGGGCGCCGCCATCGACACGCCCACGAACCCCAGCGGCCCGACGAGCAGCAGGGCCGCAGCGGTGCGCGCGACGAGCTCGAACACCCCGGCGATCGTCGGCCAGGCCGTCAGACCGAGCCCCTGCAAGGCGTTGCGCAGCACGAACAGCATGCCGACCACCGAGTACAACGGGCCGTTGATCCAGAAGTAGGTGCGCGCGAGCTCGACCACGTCCTCGTGGCCCGGGCCGACGAAGGACTCCACGAGGGTGGGGCCCGCGATGATGGTGACCGCACCGACGACGACCGCCGCGCCCACGGACATGGCCGTGGTCTGCGCCGTGCCCCGCCGGATCCGACCCCAGGCCAGTGCGCCGCGGTTCTGGGCGACGAAGGTCGCCATCGCGACACCGAGGGCCGCCAACGGGGCGATGGCGAGCTGATCCACCCGCATCGCCGCGGTGAACGCGGCGACCGACTGCGAGCCGAGCCCGTTGATGGCGTACTGCAGCGCGAGCGCCCCGATCGCGATGATCGACATCTGGAAGCCCATCGGCAGCCCGATGTGCAGCGTCTCGCGCAGTGCCGGGCCCGAGACTGACCAGTCGGTACGCCGCAGGTGCAGATCGGGCATCCGTCGGGCGATGACCCACAGCCCCACGAACGTCGCCAGCACCTGGGCGATGATCGTCGCGCCCGCGGCCCCGGCCACGCCCGTGTGCAGGGGGCCCACCAGCAGCAGCACGAGGCCGGCGTTGAGCACGCACGAGCCGACCAGCAGGATCAGCGGTGTGCGGGAGTCGCCGAGCGCCCGGATCACGCCGCACAGGTAGTTGAACGCGAGCATCGCGGCGAGCCCGGCGAACTGGACGGCGGCGAACGTCGTCGCATCGTCGAGCAGCTCATCGGGTGTGTTGAGGGCGGTGAGCATCGCGCGCGCGGTCGGCACCGAGGCCGCGGTGAGCACCGCGGCGATCCCGACGCACGCGAGCGTCCCGGCGACCACGGCCTGCCGCAGCGCGCGCCCGTCACCGGCGCCGAACGCGCGGGCGACGGGGATGGCGAAACCGCTGGTCGCGCCGAGCGTGAACCCGATCAGCAGGAACGCGAGCCCGCCCGTGCTGCCGACCGCGGCGAGCGCATCGACGCCGAGGATCCGCCCGACGACCGCGGCGTCGACGAGGGAGTAGAGCTGCTGGACGACGCTGCCCACGAGCAGGGGCAGTGCGAAGGAGGCGATGAGGCGGGCAGGCGGCCCGGAGGTCAGGTTGGTGGTCATGCGGGTGCTCCGACGAGCGGTGGACCGGGTGGGACGGGGGCGTTGCACCACACCGCGAGGAAGGGGTGCCCACTGCCCGTGACATCACGGTAGGGCGCGGACGGGCATCGTGTCGAATCGTTTCGAGAAACCTCGCCCACTCGGGGGACGGCGCTGTCCACCTATCCTGAGAGGGTGTCTGCCCCGCTCGTCCTCGGTCTGGAGTCCTCCTGCGACGAGACCGGTATCGGCCTGGTCCGCGGCTACGAGCTGTTGGCCGATGAGGTCGCGTCCTCGGTCGATGAGCACGCCCGGTTCGGCGGGATCATCCCGGAGATCGCCTCGCGCGCCCACCTCGAGGCGATGGTCCCCACCCTGGCCCGCGCGCTGGACGCCGCCGGCGCCCGGTTGAGCGACGTCGACGCCTTCGCGGTGACCGCCGGACCGGGGCTGGTCGGTCCGCTCACGGTCGGGACGGCTGCGGCCAAGGCGCTCGCGCTCGCGCTCGACCGGCCGCTGTACGGCGTGAACCACGTCATCGGCCACGCCGTCGTCGATGAGCTGGTGCACGGGCCGTTCGATGAGCGGGTGCTGGCGCTCGTCGTGTCCGGCGGGCACTCCTCCTTGCTGCTGCTCGAGGACACCGTGCACGTGACCGAGCTCGGCTCCACGCTCGACGATGCGGCGGGGGAGGCGTTCGACAAGGTGGGCCGGCTGCTCGGGCTGCCGTACCCCGGCGGCCCGCACATCGACCGCCTCGCCCGCGAGGGCGACCCGACCGCCATCCGGTTCCCGCGCGGGTTGACCGCGGCCAAGGACCAGGCGAGTCACGCCACGGACTTCTCGTTCTCGGGTCTCAAGACGGCCGTCGCGCGCTGGGTCGAGGCCCGCCAGGACGCGGGGCTCGATGTCCCGCTCCCGGACGTGGCCGCCTCGTTCTCGGCAGCCGTCGCCGATGTGCTCACCGCCAAGGCCATCGCCGCCTGCCGCGCGCACCACGTCTCCACGCTCGTGGTGGGTGGTGGCTTCTCGGCGAACTCCCAGCTGCGGGAACTGGCTGCCGCACGGTGCGAGCAGGCCGGGATCGAGCTGCGCATCCCGCCGATCCGGTACTGCACCGACAACGGCGCGATGATCGCGGCCCTCGGTTCGGCCGTCGTCGCGCGCGGTCTGCCCGCCAGTCCGCCCGGGTTCGGCGTGGACTCCACGATGCCGCTCACCCAGGTGCTCGCCTGACCCCACCCGGACCCGGTGCCCGCGGAACGGTCGCTCCATAAGAATCCGCTGTGAGGCGCACTCCGCCGCTCAGGTGGTGCCACGCCTGCCGATTGGACGGGTGACCTACAAGGAGGACCACCATGAGCGTCTCGGCCGTCGGGTCCACCGCGAGCAGCGGCGGAAGCAGCAGCACCACGAGGCAGATCGCCACTCTCAACAAGCAGCTGACCCAGCTCAACAAGGAGCTGAAGGAGCTGGCGACGTCCGACGAGGACGCCGAGACCACCGAGGTCAAGCAGCAGCTGCTCACCCAGCAGATCGCCATGATCGAGGCCCGGATCGCCGCGCTGCAGAACCAGCAGGCACAGCGTCAGCAGGCGACCTCGGCGACTGCGCAGGCCGATGACTCCTCCTCGGGCAGCCAGTCCGAGTCCTCGACGTCGTCCTCCGCCACCACGGGGTCGGCCGACGGCACCGGCTGGAACATCGACGTCGAGCTGTAGCCGGCGCGTGGTTCAGAGCGGGCGGCCGGCCCGCATCTCGTCCACCAGCGACCGGACAACAGCGGCCAGATCGCCGTCGTTGCGGCGGGCGACCGTCCGCTGACGTTGGTACGAGGCGCCGCGGCGCACGATGGTCGCGACCTGGGCGAGCTCGCGCGTGCACCCGAGGCGGGCCGCCACCGGTTCAAGCTCGGCGACCCAGCGGGTGACCGAATCGGTGACGAGCTCCTCGTCGCCCGCGTCGTTCGTGATGATGATCGCGTCCATGCCGTAGCGGGCCGACCGCCACTTGTTCTCCTGGAGGAACCAGGTCGGCATCGTGGGGAGCGGGCGCCCCTGGTCGAGCAGGGTCGAGAAGTGCTCGACGAAGCAGTGGGTGAGTGCGCTCACGGCACCGAGCTCGAGCAGGTTCGTCGCACCGTCGGCCACCCGGATCTCCAGCGTGCCGAAGTGCGGTGCCGGCCGGATGTCCCAGCGCAGCTCGTTGAACTGGTCGATGACGCCGACGTGCAGCATGTCGCCGACGTACTGCTCGAGCTGCGGCCACTCGTCGAACCCGGGCGGCAGACCCGCGGTCGGCAGCTGCTGGAACAGCAGCGCCCGGTTGGAGGCGTACCCGGTGTCCTCCCCGCCCCAGAACGGCGAGGACGCGGACAGCGACTGCAGGTGCGGGAACACCGTCATGAGTGCCCGCGAGATCGGCAGCACCTTGTCCCGGTCCTCGATGCCCACGTGCACGTGCACGCCGTAGATCAGCATCTGCCGGCCCCACCACTGCGTGCGGTCGATGAGGGTGGCGTACCGCTCCTTGTCGGTGACCTTCTGCCGTGACGCCTGGGCGAACGGGTGGGTGCCGCCACCGGCCAGCTCGATCCGCAGTGGCGTGGCGATCTCCTGGACCTGGTCGAGCGCGCGTTGCAGGTCCCCGGTCGCCTCGCCGACGGTGCGGCACACGCCCGAGGCGACCTCGATGGTGTTGAGCAGCAGCTCCTGCTTGATCGCCGGGTGCTCGGAGCCGTCGGGGGAGACCTGGGCGAGGATCGCTGAGGCGGCCTGTCGTAGGTCCCCGGAGTCGGCGTCGACGAGCGCGACCTCCCACTCCAGACCCACGGTGGAGCGCGGCGAGGCGGCGAACCCGAGCCGGGCGGGTGCCGCCATCACGCGGCTCCGTCCCCGGTGCGTCCCGTCCAGGCATGCATGGCGCGATCCTTGCACGGCTGCGCAGGTGTCGGCCGTGCGACGCGGCACCCGCGGCAGGGCGCGGCCGGGTGTCCACGTCGTGGTGCACCGCGTTCACATCCGGGGCCGGAGGCGGTCAGATGCGCTCGACCACGAGAACCCGCTGGGCGCCTGCCACCCGGGTCAGGACGAGGGTGGCCGAACCCTCGCCGCGCAGGGCGAGCTGACTGCGCAGCTGCTCGGGGGTCACGGCCGTTCCCCGCTTCTTGATCTCCAGGACGCCGATGCCGCGTTCGCGGAGGTAGGCGCGCAACGTCTTGACCCCGAACGGCAGGTTGTCGAGCACGCGGTAGCCGGTGGCGACGGCCGAGCGCACCGGGTGGCCACCGGTCACGTAGGCGATGGTCGGGTCGATGAGTCGGCCACCCACCTCGTCCGCGACCGCGGACACCAGACCGGCGCGGATCACGGCGCCGTCGGGTTCGTACAGGTAGGCGCCGACCGGGCCGACCGGGGGCCGTGCGGGTTCGTCCGGTCCGGTGGACACGGTGTGGGCCGTCCCGCCGCTCAGCACGAGCGCCGAGCGCCCGCTGCCCTCCGGGGCGAGCGGGCCGAACCACAGCCCCACCTCGACGACATCGCCGTCGACACTGACCCACTGGGCGTGGGCGTCGGACGGGAGGGCCGAGTGGGCGAGACCCGGACCGAGCTTGATGCCCAGGGCTGGGACCTTCTCCCGCAGGGCGAGCACCGCGTCCAGAGGCGGGCTGAACGCGGCAGGGTCGAAGACGCGGCCGCCGGACCGCCGACGTCGCGCCGGGTCGGCGTAGAGCGCGTCCACACCGGTCAGATCCAGCGTCAGACCGTCGGTGTGCCGCACCTCGACCTCGGGGAAGAATCGGAGGTTGACGGTGGCGAGAGCCGCGGTGGCCTCGTCCAGCTCCGCGGCGATCACCCGCAGCCCGACCCCGGCGAAGGCGAGCGCATCTGCCCCCAGGCCCGTGGTCAGGTCGGCGACGAGCCGCACACCGGCGTCGCGGTACCGGCGGGCGTGGTGCGCCGCGACGACGAGCCGGGTCGCCTGCTCCAGGCCCTCCTGGGTGAAAAGCATGCCGGCGGCGAAGTCGCCGAGCTTGGTCCTTGCCTTGGCCCGCAACCGGGACTGGGTGAGCGCCGCGGCCACGAGTGCGGGGTCGACGCCGCGCCGGGCGAGCTGGGCGGACAGGTGCATCGCCTCGTGCTCGTCGTACGGCGGGAGGGCTTCGAGCAGGGCCCAGCCGTCGGGGCGCATGAGGCGGGACAGGCCGTCGGCGTCCATGGGGCGATCCTTGCACGCGGTGGCCGGCCGGCCGCCGGGACGGGGTCTGGCACTCGCCTTGACCGAGTGCTAACCGGTTCCTAGAGTGGGACCCGTTGGCACTCTCGAGGTGAGTGTGCCAGCGCGTACCTCAGGCTCCGGAACCCGCGACGACGGCGGCCCGACGGTGCGCACCAGACATCGACGTACTACTCACACGCGAAGGGGAGGTCCGCAGTGTCGGTCTCCATCAAGCCGCTCGAGGACCGGATCGTGGTGAAGGCCCTTGAGGCCGAGACCACCACCGCTTCCGGGCTGGTCATCCCGGACAGTGCCAAGGAGAAGCCCCAGGAGGGCGAGGTCCTGGCCATCGGCCCGGGCCGCATCGACGACAAGGGCAACCGCGTCCCGCTCGACGTCAAGGTCGGTGACAAGGTCATCTACTCCAAGTACGGCGGCACCGAGGTCAAGTACGCAGGCGAGGATCTCCTGATCCTCTCGGCCCGTGACGTGCTGGCGGTCGTCGAGAAGTGACCTGCTGAGCCTCGCAGTTCGAGCCAGGCAGCACGAAGGCTCCCTCCCGATGTCGGGAGGGAGCCTTCGTCGTCCGAGGAGGGCGGTCAGGTCAGCCGGCGTGCGCCCGCGCGGCCCGCTGGCGACGGGCGACGATCTCGGTCCGCTCCTCCTCCGAGAGGCCACCCCACACGCCGTAGGGCTCGCGGACCTGGAGGGACTGCTCGCGGCACTCGGTGAGCACCGGGCAGGTGGCGCAGATGGCCTTGGCGGCCTCGGCGCGGCGGCGGCGGGCCGCGCCGCGCTCGCCCTCCGGGTGGAAGAAGAGGGTCGGGTCACCGTCGCGGCAGGCACCTTCGAACTGCCACTCCCACAGGTCCATCACAGGTCCGGGCAGTCGCGAGATCTCAGCCATGGGTGCTCCCTGTCAGTGAGTTCCGCGGCGCATCGGCTGCGCCGGCGGAGCGTGTGGCGCCACGTTACAACCGCGCCAGAAGTTGTTCAATACTCATTCAGCGTATCTGCGATCTGGCACGCTTTGGGCCGACGCCCAGCATCGTCGCTGGTCAGTCCGCCCAGGTGAAGCTTGTCCCGATCGCGCCACCGGATGCGGTCCGACTGGCAGAATCGCAGGGTGAGCAGCGTTGACCCCACCGACCCGGGCGACCAGGCGCCGGGTCTGGCCGTCGCCGCCGTCGCGCGGCGGCTCGGGGTCGCCCCCGCCACGCTGCGCACCTGGGACCGGCGTTACGGCCTGGGCCCGAGCCAGCACGAGGCAGGGGCGCACCGCCGGTACTCCACTCAGGATGTGGGGCGGCTGCTGGTCATGCGGCGGCTCACAGTCGAAGGCCTGGCCCCGTCGGATGCGGCGCGGGTCGCGCTCGGGGCGCCGGCCGATGAGAGCGCCCGTTTGCTGGGCGCCGACCGCTCACCGCAGGCCGTCGTCGACGCCGCGCTGGCCGCCGATGCCGGGCGGCTCGCAGCACTCCTGGAGCTGGGCGACGAGGACGACGCCGTCGACTGGTGGACGGGCCTCGTCGCACCGGCTCGTGACCTGCTCCTGCTCCGGACGGTCCTGGACCGGCCAGGACAGGACGCCGTCCTCTCGCTCCAGCAGGCCGTCGTCGAGGCCGTCCGGCGGCTGACCGCCGAACGGCACCGGCACCCGGCCGGAGGCGTCGTGCTGCTGCAGGCGCCGCCCGGATCGCCCCGCCCGCTCGTGCTGCACGCGGTGGCTGCCGCGATCCCCGGGGTGGATGCGCGACTGGTGTCCGGACCGGTGATCGGTCGCCACCTCGTCGAGCTGGCGGCCATGACGCGGGCCCGGGCCGTCGTCACGGTCTCCGAACGGGTCGGCGACGACCTGTCCCTGGTCGGCGAGCTGGCCCTCGAACGGCCCGACCTGCCGCAGCTCGTCATGGTCCCGCCCGAGGACTTCGGTCTGGTCCCGCTGGGACCGGCGGTCCAGCGCGCGCGGTCCGCCGCCGGACTCATCCACGAGCTGCGTGCCGTGCTCCTCACAGACCTGCCCGGCAGCCCATGACGGCCGGAGCGGGCGAAACCTGCACCGGATCGGACGTCCGTCCGACAACGTCACTCACAAGAGGGACCCCGGCAGCCGATAGGGCGTTCGGTGCCTCGAACAGGGCACATGTCGTGGAGGAGGGAGTGCAGATGACCGGGGTCGTGGTGTGCCACGGGACCGCATCGATCCGTGAACGGATCGTGGTGACCTCGCTCGGCGTCCCGCTGCTCGCTCCTGTACGCGCGGCTGCGTCGGCCGACGAGCTGGTCACGCTCGCGCGTCGGCTGGCGCCGACCGTGGTCCTCATGGACGCGGACCTGCCCGCTCCAGGCCCCGCGGAGGCCATGCGCAGGCTGCGGGCCGTCGCTCCGTCCGCCACGGTCGTCATGCTGGCCGGGCCGGATGACGCGCCTGCTCTCGAACGTGCCCTCGCGCTCGGCGCGCGGGGCTTCCTCACCCCCGACGTGAACCGGTCGGAGCTCGCGGCCGTTGCCGCCCACGTGCACGCCGCACTGGCCAACGGCACCGTGCCGGGTCGCGAGGAACGGCCCGACGCCGTGCCGGTCGCGGTCGACGACGGGGTGGTCTCGGCGGCGCCCAGCGCCCCGGCCCCACCGCTGGCCCCGCTCACCCGGCGGGAGCTCGAGGTGCTCGTCGGAATGAGCAACGGACGCTCCAACGGCCAGATCGGGCAGGACCTCTACCTGTCGGAGGACACCGTCAAGACCCATGCGCGTCGGCTCTTCCGCAAGCTCGGGGCGTCCGACCGGGCCCAGGCGGTCGCCATCGGGATGCGTCGCGGGCTCATCCACTGAGCGCCTTCGAGCCGCACCGGGCGCGCCCCGGGAAGCCGGTGCGCTCCGCGTAGGATGGCCCGGTGGACGGTACCGAACGCACCCAGGACCCGTTCGGCCTCGTCGGACTGACGTACGACGACGTGCTGCTGCTGCCGGGCGAGACCGATGTCATCCCCTCCGAGGTGGACACCACCTCGCGCCTGACCCGTGAGATCGACGTGCGCGTCCCGCTCGTCTCGGCGGCCATGGACACGGTGACCGAGGCGCGGATGGCCATCGCGATGGCCCGCCAGGGCGGGGTCGGCGTGCTGCACCGCAACCTGTCGATCGCCGATCAGGCCCACCAGGTCGACCTGGTCAAACGCTCGGAGTCGGGCATGATCACCGACCCGGTGACCGTCGGGCCCGATGTGACCCTGGACGAGCTCGACCGGCTCTGCGGCATCTACCGCGTGTCGGGTCTTCCGGTGGTCGACGAGGACCGTCGGCTGCTCGGCATCATCACCAACCGTGACCTGCGGTTCGTGCCCGCCGCTGAGTTCGCCACCCGCCGCGTCCGCGATGTCATGACGTCGATGCCGCTGGTCACCGCGCCGGAGGGGATCGCCCGCGACGACGCCGCCGCGCTGCTCGCCAAGCACAAGATCGAAAAGCTGCCGCTGGTGGACGGTGCCGGCCGGTTGGCCGGGCTGATCACGGTCAAGGACTTCGTGAAGTCCGAGCAGTACCCGCACGCCACCAAGGACGGCGAGGGCCGCCTGGTGGTCGGCGCCGCGATCGGCTTCTACGGGGACGCCTGGGAGCGGGCCACCGCCCTGGTCGAGTCCGGTGCGGACGTGCTGGTGGTCGACACCGCGAACGGTCACGCCCGGCTCATGCTCGACATGGTGCGGCGGCTCAAGTCGGATCCGGCCACCCGAGGTGCCCAGGTGATCGGCGGCAACGTCGCCACCCGGGAGGGCGCCCAGGCGCTCGTCGACGCGGGCGTGGACGCCGTCAAGGTGGGTGTCGGACCGGGCTCGATCTGCACCACGCGTGTGGTCGCTGGGGTCGGTGTCCCGCAGATCACCGCGATCTACCTCGCGGCTCAGGCGTGCAGACCGGCCGGCGTGCCGCTCATCGGTGACGGTGGCCTGCAGCACTCGGGCGACATCGCCAAGGCGCTGGTCGCAGGTGCCGACGCCGTCATGCTCGGGTCCTTGCTGGCGGGCTGCGACGAGTCGCCGGGTGAGCTCGTCTTCGTCAACGGGAAGCAGTACAAGCACTACCGCGGGATGGGTTCGCTCGGGGCGATGGCCTCGCGCGGCCGGGTCTCCTACTCCAAGGACCGCTACTTCCAGGCCGATGTCCCGTCGGACGACAAGATCGTGCCCGAGGGCATCGAGGGCCAGGTTCCCTACCGGGGGCCGCTCGGGGCGGTGGCCCACCAGCTCGTCGGCGGTCTTCACCAGTCGATGTTCTACGTCGGCGCGCACACGATCCCGCAGCTCCAGGCCCGCGGGAAGTTCGTCCGGATCACCCCCGCCGGGCTCAAGGAGTCGCATCCGCACGACATCCAGATGACCGTCGAGGCGCCCAACTACTCCGCCCGGTAGCTCGGAGCCGAGGCTCCGGACCCAGTCTCCGGCTGAGGTTCCGGACCCACGCCCCGTCGGTCTGATCTCACCTCGACGGGGGTGCCGCGCCGGTGCTGAGCACGGCGCCCGTGCTGGGTGCCGCGCCGGTCGCGGTCACCACAACGTGCCGGCGGGTGTGCGAACGGGCCAGGTGACGTCGGCGCCCGGTCCCTCCAGACCTTGGCCCGTGCGCCAGGAGTTGAACTCCTCGGCCCACTCCCGGTGCGCCGCGACCTGCCGGGCGTGCAGCTCGTCGAGGCCCATCGCGGACAGGTGCGGGTAGCGATCGAGGATCGCGCCCAGCACGTCGAGAGTGGCCACGACGTCGACGTCGGCACTGTGCAGCGAGCCCGCCTCGATGACGCCGTAGAACGCGCACAGGTCGCCGAGCCGGCGCTTGCCCCGTCGGAACCGGTCTTCGGCGCGGTCGAGCACCAGCGGGTCGATCACCGGACCGGGTTCCCGGCCGAGCCGGTCAGGCAGCGTCGCCAGGCCGTGACGGCGCAGCTCCACATCGAGCAGGCACAGGTCGTAGGCCGCGTTGTAGGCGACCACCGGGACCCCGGCCGCCAGCGCCCCGGCGAGCTCGGCCGCGATCTGCTCCAGCGCATCGGCCGGTTCGAGACCCTGCTCACGTGCCTGTTGCGTGCTGATGCCGTGGATCGCGGTCGCGGCCGGCGGGATCTCGACGCCCGGATCGATCAGCCAGGTGCGCACCCGCGTGCCCGCACCGTCCCGATGGACGAGGGCAGCGGTCACGATGCGATCCGCCTCGACGTCCACACCCGTGGTCTCCGTATCGAAGCCGAGCATCGGCCCGTGCCGCCAGTCCATCCGTGCACACCTCCGGTGTCGTCGTCCGAGCAGGATGGCACCGGCCACCCACACGGCCCGGGAGCCTCGCCGCGGTCCCGCGGGCGGCCGGACCCGCACCGCCGCTCACTGCGCTGTGCGCTCTGCGAGGCTGGGTACATGGTGAACCGCATCGACCGCGACACGCTCCTGTGCATCTCACTGGCCGCGCGGCCGGGCAACCACGGGAACCGGTTCCACAACTTCCTCTACGACGCGCTCGGGCTGAACTACGTCTACAAGTCGTTCACCTCGTCGGACATCGCCGCGACGATCGGCGGCATCCGGTCGCTCGGCATCCGGGGCGCGAGCGTGTCGATGCCCTACAAGGAGTCGTGCATGCCGTTCCTGGACCGCCTCGACCCGTCGGCCGCGGTCATCGACTCGGTGAACACGATCGTCAACGACGACGGGGTCCTCACCGGGTACAACACCGACTACCTGGCCGTGCGGGGCATGCTCGACGACCATGGCGTCGACCGGGCGCTGCCGTTCGCGCTGCTCGGCAGCGGCGGGATGGGCAAGGCCGTGCTGGCGGCGCTGGTCGATACCGGGTTCACCGAGGGCGCGGTCCTGGTCCCGCCGGGGCGTGACCTGGCCCGTGGGCAGGCGCTGGCCGCCCGCTACGGCGTGGACGTCGTGCGTGACCTCGCCGGCCTGGAGCCCCAGCTGCTGGTCAACGCCTCACCGGTCGGGATGGCCGGTGGGCCGGAGGCCGACGAGGTGGCCTTCGGCGATGCGGCCGTGCGCGCCGCGCAGGTCGCCTTCGATGTGGTCTACCTGCCGGTCGCGACGCCGCTGGTGCAGCTGGCGGACGCGGTGGGGCTCGACGTGCTGCGCGGCGACGAGGTGATGGCCCGCCAGGCCGCGGAGCAGTTCGTGCTCTACACCGGCGTCCGCCCGAGCCCTGACCAGATCACCCAGGCCGAGCACTACGCCACCCACCCCTGACCTCCCGTCCCCAGCCCCCCACTCCCACTCCACTCCCACCCCACCCCCGCCCTCAGCCCGGCCCCCGCCCGCCCTCAGCCGCCGGCCCTCAGCCGCCTGCCGTAGCGCGCCGCCCGCTTCGGCCTTCCGGTGCCGAATCGGCCAAGATCTCGGCCGAATCGGCGTGTGTCGGCCGAGCCGGAGTCCATGGTGGCCGGACTGGGGCTGATGTGGGCCGGCTGGGCCCGATCGGCGTGCCTCGGGCGGGCTGGGTCCGAGAGGCTGGCCGGGGGCGATGGTGGGCCTGGACCGGCCTGGACCGACCTGGACCGGCCTGGACCGGCCTGGACCGGGCTGGTGGGGGCGGCCGGGGCGGATGGTGGGGCTGGGCCGGGCTGGCCGGGGTGGCCGGGGCGGATGGTGGGCCAGTTCGGGCCGGGGGTGGGGAGGCTGGGACCGGGTGGTGGGGCGCGCCGGTAGCCTGGGGGTGTGAGCAGCGAGATCGAGATCGGGCGCGGGAAGCGCGGGCGGCGGGCCTACTCCTTCGACGACGTGGCCGTGGTGCCCTCCCGGCGCACCCGCGACCCGGAGGAGGTCTCGGTCGGCTGGCAGATCGACGCCTACCACTTCGAGCTGCCGGTGGTCGCCGCGCCGATGGACTCGGTGATGAGCCCGGCCACCGCCGTCGAGCTGGGGCGCCTGGGTGGGTTGGGCGTGCTCGACCTCGAGGGTCTGTGGACCCGGTACGAGGACCCGCAGCCCCTGCTCGACGAGATCGCCGAGCTCGACCCGGACCTGGCGACCGCCCGGATGCAGGAGATCTACTCCGCCCCGGTGCAGCCCGAGCTCATCACGGCCCGGCTCAAGGAGATCCGCAGCGCCGGGGTGACGGTCGCGGGTGCGCTGTCGCCGCAGCGGACCCAGGAGCACTGGCGCACCGTGGTCGAGGCGGGCTGCGACCTGTTCGTCATCCGTGGGACGACCGTGTCGGCCGAGCACGTGTCGGGTCGGACCGAACCGCTCAACCTCAAGCGGTTCATCTACGAGCTCGACGTCCCGGTGATCGTCGGTGGGGCTTCGACGTACACCGCGGCCCTGCACCTGATGCGAACGGGTGCGGCGGGTGTGCTCGTCGGCTTCGGCGGGGGAGCGGCGCACACCACCCGGCTCTCGCTCGGCATCCATGCGCCGATGGCCACGGCCGTCGCCGATGTGGCGGCCGCGCGCCGCGACTACCTCGACGAGTCGGGGGGCCGGTACGTGCATGTGATCGCCGATGGCGGCGTCGGGCGTTCGGGTGATCTGGTCAAGGCGCTGGCCTGCGGTGCGGATGCTGTCATGCTCGGTGCGGCGCTGGCCCGGGCGCAGCAGGCTCCGGGGCGCGGCCTGCACTGGGGGTCGGAGGCCCACCACCCCGACCTGCCGCGCGGTGAGCGCGTCGAGGTCGGGACCGCGGGCACGCTCGAGCAGATCCTGTTCGGTCCGGGCCGCACGGCCGACGGCACCCTCAACCTGATCGGCGCACTGCGTCGCGCCATGGCGACCACCGGGTACTCGGACCTCAAGGAGTTCCAGCGCGTCGAGGTCGTCGTCTCGCCCTACCAGCCTCGCTGACCTGCGCCGACGGCTCGTCCGGGGACCGGGGGTCCGTTCCGGGGCACTCGGTGCCCCGCCGTCGTGTCCGAACGGGCCTCGTGGCCTCGCTGCGCGCGTCCGGTGTGACCAAAGTCCGGATCGTCCTGCGATTCCCGCCGATCGGGTCCCCGTTTCGATTTGAGTGTGTGGGAATCTGTTGACACCGGACATCTGCAGTCGCACCATGGGTGCATGACCTGATCGGCATCGGGCCGATCGCTTGGACAACGGAGTCGAACGACGTGTACGCACCGGAGCGTCACCAGGAGATCCTCACCCGCGCGCGGGCCGAGGGCCGGGTCGATGTGGCTGCGCTCGCCACACAGCTCGACGTGACCCCGGAGACCATCCGCCGCGACCTCACCGTGCTGGAGCGCCACGGGCTGCTCCGGCGGGTGCACGGCGGCGCGATCCCCGTCGAGCGGCTCGGCTTCGAACCGGCTGTGGCGGATCGCGAACGGGTGCTGGCCCCCGAGAAGGAGCGCATCGCGAAGGCGGCGCTCGACGAGGTGCCGCAGTCTGGTTCCGTGATCATCGACGCAGGCACCACCACGGTCCGGCTGGCCGAGATGCTGCCCATGGATCGTGAGCTCACCGTCGTGACCCACTCGCTGCCGGTCGCAACCCTGCTCGCCGGGCGCCCGTCGATCACGCTGCACCTGGTCGGTGGCACGGTGCGCGGGCG
>JAKLPK010000155.1 GCA_022013895.1 Cellulomonas sp.
GACTGACCTTCCTTGTGCAGCTCCTCGAAGCGCGGAATCACCACGCGCAGCAGCTGGATGATGATGCTCGCCGTGATGTACGGCATGATCCCCAGCGCGAAGACGGAGAGCTGCAGAAGAGCGCCCCCGCTGAAGAGGCTGATCGAGCCCAGCAGCGTGTCGCTCGAACCGGCCTGGTCGATACAGGTCTGGACGTTGGAGTATGAGATGCCCGGCGTCGGCAGGAAAGAACCGATCCGGAACACGACCATGATGCCGATCGTGAAGAGCAGCTTGCGCCGCAGGTCGGGCGTCTTGAACGCCCGCACGAATGCGCTGAACACCTGTCCTCCTGGGCCGCCCAGGGCGGCTGTCTCGCGGTCGGCAGGGCGCCGACCGGCGGGGGTCCGGGTGTGCGCCTACGCCCCGGAGCACCCTAGCCGATACGAACGAACGCGGGCCGACGACGTCCTACGACCTCGGCCCGCGTCCCGGACGTTCAGCCGTTCGTCACGCTCCCGCCAGCGGCGAGAATCTTGTCCTTCGCCGAGGCAGACAGCTTGTCGACGTCAACCGCGAGCTTGACCGCAACCTCACCGGTCCCGAGGACCTTGACCGGCAGACCCTTGCGGACCGCGCCCTTGGCGACCAGATCGGCCACCGTGACGGCGCCGCCGACCGGGTACAGCTCGGCCAGCCGGTCCAGGTTGACGACCTGGTACTCGGTGCGGAACGGGTTCTTGAAGCCGCGCAGCTTCGGGAGCCGCATGTGGAGCGGCATCTGCCCGCCCTCGAACGCCGTCGGCACCTGGTAGCGAGCCTTCGTGCCCTTGGTGCCACGACCCGCCGTCTTGCCTCGGGCGCCGCCCTCACCGCGACCCACCCGGGTCTTGGGGGTGTGCGCACCGGCCGCCGGACGAAGGTGGTGCACGCGCAGCGTGCCACCGTGCCCCGCCGCCTCGACGGCCTTGGGGGCCGAGGCCGCCTTGGACTTGGCCTTCGGTGCAGCCTTGGCCGCCTTCGCCTTCGGGGCCGAGGCCTCGACGGTCGCGGACGCCTCCGGCGCAGCAGCGGCGGCTGCCTTCGCCGCGGCCGGCTTCTTGGCCGCAGCGGCCTTCGGGGCCTTCGCCTTGGGGGCCTCCTCGGCCGTCACGTCAGCCTTCTCGTCAGCCATCAGTCCACCTCCTCGACCGCGACCAGGTGACGCACCGTGGTGACCATGCCGCGGATCTCGGGACGGTCCGCCTTGAGGACGACGTCACCGATCCGCTTCAGGCCCAGGGAGCGCAGCGTGTCGCGCTGGTTCTGCTTGCCGCCGATGGCGGACTTCAACTGGGTCACCTTGAGCTGGGCCATCAGGCACCCACCTTCGAGGCATCGGCCTTGGCGGCCAGACCGGCGGCCTGAGCGCGCAGGATGGCCGCGGGCACCACATGGTCGGTCGGCAGCCCACGACGGGCGGCCACGGCCTCAGGCTGCTCGAGCCCCTTGAGCGCTGCCACCGTCGCGTGCACGATGTTGATCGAGTTCGACGAGCCGAGCGACTTGCTCAGCACGTCGTGGATCCCGGCGCACTCCAGCACGGCGCGCACCGGACCACCGGCGATCACACCGGTACCCGGGGAGGCCGGCCGCATGAAGACGACGCCAGCGGCGGCCTCACCCTGCACGGGGTGCGGGATGGTGCCCTGGATGCGCGGGACGCGGAAGAAGTTCTTCTTCGCCTCCTCGACACCCTTGGCGATCGCCGCGGGCACCTCCTTGGCCTTGCCGTAACCGACACCCACCGTGCCGTCGCCGTCGCCGACGACGACCAGCGCGGTGAAACTGAACCGCCGACCGCCCTTCACGACCTTGGCGACGCGGTTGATGGTCACGACGCGCTCGAGGAACGCGCTCTTCTCGGCGGCATCGCGCCGCCCACCCTCGCGACGTCCACCGTCGCGGCGGTCGCCGCCGGTGCCGCCCTGGGCGCCGGTGTTGCTGCGAGCTGGTGCAGCCATCAGATGGTCCTCTTCTTCGTCTTCGTCGTCGTGGTCACAGTGCCAGACCGCCCTCGCGTGCGCCGTCCGCCACCGCGGCCACGCGGCCGTGGTACTTGTTGCCGCCGCGGTCGAACACGACAGCCTCGACGCCCTTGGCCTTCGCACGCTCGGCGATCAGCTCGCCGATCTTGCGGGCCTTGGCCGTCTTGTCGCCGGACAGGTCGCGCAGCGCCGACTCGACGGTCGACGCCGATGCGACCGTCTGGCCGATGGTGTCGTCGACGACCTGGGCCGTGATGTGCCGTGCCGAGCGGGTGACGACGAGACGCGGACGAGCCGGCGTGCCGGTGACCTTCTTGCGCAGGCGCAGATGACGGCGCTGACGCGCGATGCCCTTGCCCTTGCCCCTGATGGAGATCGCCATGGCTTACTTCCCAGCCTTTCCGACCTTGCGCCGCACGACCTCGTCCGCGTACCGCACACCCTTGCCCTTGTACGGCTCGGGCTTACGGATCTTGCGGATGTTGGCGGCGACCTCGCCCACCTGCTGCTTGTCGATGCCCGACACGGAGAACTTCGTCGGCGACTCGACCTGGAACGAGATGCCGTCGGGCGCCTTCACGGGGACCGAGTGGCTGAACCCGAGCGCGAACTCGAGGTCCGTGCCCTTGGCCTGCACGCGGTAACCGGTGCCGACGATCTCGAGCTTCTTGGTGTAGCCCTCAGTCACACCCGTGACGAGGTTGGCGATCAGCGTGCGGGTGAGACCGTGCAACGAACGGGAGACCCGCTCGTCGTCCGGCCGAGTCACCACGATGGCACCCTGCTCGTTCTTGGCGACCTCGATGGGTGCCGGCACCGTGTGGCTGAGGGTGCCCTTGGGGCCCTTCACCGTCACGACGGCTTCCTGGATGTTGACCTCGACGCCGGCGGGAACCGGGACGGGGACCTTGCCGATACGAGACATGGCTCTGCTCCTTCCGTCTCGGGGGGTTACCAGACGTAGGCGAGGACTTCCCCACCCACACCCTTCTTGGCGGCCTGCTTGTCGGTCAGCAGGCCGGAGGACGTGGACAGGATCGCCACGCCGAGGCCACCGAGGACCTTCGGCAGGTTGGTCGACTTCGCGTACACGCGCAGGCCCGGCTTGGACACGCGCTTGACCCCCGCGAGCGAGCGCTCGCGGTCGGGCCCGTACTTGAGCGTGACCACGAGCTCGGAGCCGACCGTGGCCTCCTGGGTGGTCCAGCTGGCGATGTAGCCCTCAGCGACGAGGATCTCCGCGATCCGGGCCTTGAGCTTGGAGTAGGGGATCGTCACCGTGTCGTGGTGCGCAGAGTTCGCGTTGCGAATCCGCGTCAGGAAGTCGGCGATCGGGTCGGTCATTGTCATCGGGCGTCAGCCCTTCCTGCCGGGGTATCCGCGCTCAGTGGCGCAGACCTACCGGCGTCGGGAGTCGGTTACCAGCTGCTCTTCGTGACACCGGGCAGCTCGCCGCGGTGCGCCATCTCGCGCACGCAGATGCGGCACAGGCCGAACTTCTGGTACACGGCACGCGGCCGGCCACAGCGCTGGCAGCGCGTGTAGGCGCGGACCGCGAACTTCTGCTTGCCGAGCGCCTTGTTGACGAGGGCGGTCTTCGCCATGGTCAGTTCTCCTTGAACGGGAAGCCGAGGAGCTTGAGGAAAGCGCGCCCCTCGTCATCGGTCGTCGCAGTGGTGACGACCGTGATGTCCATGCCGCGGACCCGGTCGATCTTGTCCTGGTCGATCTCGTGGAAGACCGACTGCTCGGTCAGCCCGAAGGTGTAGTTGCCGTTGCCGTCGAACTGCTGGGCCGACAAACCGCGGAAGTCGCGGATGCGGGGCAGCGCGGTCGACAGCAGGCGGTCCAGGAACTCCCAGGCGCGGTCGCCACGGAGCGTGACGTGCGCACCGATCGGCATGCCCTCGCGCAGCTTGAACTGCGCGATGGACTTGCGGGCCCGCGTCACGGTCGGCTTCTGCCCCGTGATCAGCGTGAGGTCGCGGACCGCGCCCTCGATGAGCTTGGAGTCCTTCGCGGCCTCACCGACGCCCATGTTGACGACGACCTTGACCAGGCGCGCCACCTCGTTGACGTTGGCGTGCCCGAACTGCTCGAGGAGCGCCGGCTTGATCTGCTCGGCGTACTTCGTCTTGAGACGAGGAATCGCCGGAGCCTCGACGGTGGTGGTCATCAGACGTCCTTCCCGGAGCGCTTCGCGACCCGGACCCGGACGGTACGGGTGCGGCCGTCGCGCTCGACCTGCTCGCTGCGATAGCCGACCCGGGTGCCCTTCTTGGTCTCCGGGTCCACCAGCATGATGTTGCTGATGTGGATCGGGGCCTCGACGTTCTCGATGCCACCGGTACGCGTGCCCCGGTTCGTCGTGCCGGCCTTCGTGTGCTTGGTCACCCGGTGGATGCCCTCGACGACGACACGGTCGCGGTCGGTCAGCACCTCGAGGACGCGGCCCTGCCTGCCGCGGTCCTTCCGGGAGCCCGAGATGACGACGACGAGGTCGCCCTTCTTGATCTTGGCCATGGTCAGATCACCTCCGGTGCGAGCGAAATGATCTTCATGAACTTCTTGTCGCGCAGCTCGCGACCGACGGGGCCGAAGATGCGCGTGCCGCGCGGCTCGCCGTCGTTCTTGAGGATCACTGCGGCGTTCTCGTCGAACTTGATGTACGAGCCGTCCGGCCGACGGCGCTCCTTGACGGTGCGCACGACGACTGCCTTGACGACATCGCCCTTCTTGACGTTGCCGCCGGGGATGGCGTCCTTGACGGTGGCGACGATGACGTCACCGATGCCGGCGTAGCGACGGCCGGAGCCGCCGAGCACGCGGATGCAGAGGATCTCCTTCGCACCCGTGTTGTCGGCGACTCGAAGTCGCGACTCCTGCTGGATCATTGACCTGCTCCTGTCGTCTGGCGGGTTCTCGGCTCATCCCTTGCGGGGATCCGAGCCTGGCCGAACGGATGTGGTGGCTCCGGCGGGCCGGAGTACTACTTGGCCTTCTCGAGGACCTCGACCAGACGCCACCGCTTGGTGGCTGACAGCGGCCGGGTCTCCATGATGAGGACGAGGTCGCCGACGCCTGCCGTACCGAGCTCGTCGTGCACCTTGACCTTGCTGGTACGGCGGATGACCTTGCCGTACAGCGCGTGCTTCACGCGGTCCTCGACCTCGACCACGATGGTCTTGTCCATCTTGTCGGACACCACGTAGCCGCGGCGCGTCTTGCGGTAGGGCCGGACCTCGGCAGTGGCCGTCGTCGACGCCTGGTCGGCCACGGGGGCCTTCTCGTTCGCGCTCATCGTCCTCACTCGCTTGCGCTGGGGGCAGTACGGATGCCGAGCTCGCGCTCACGCAGGACCGTGTAGATACGTGCGATGTCGCGCTTGACGGCCTTGAGCCGGCCATGGCTCTCCAGCTGGCCGGTGGCCGACTGGAAGCGGAGGTTGAACAGCTCCTCCTTGGCCTTCTTCAGCTCGGCGACCAGCTTGTCGTCGTCGAACGCGTCGAGCTCGGTCGTGGCGAGCTCCGGGGTCCCGATCGTCATCAGCTGGCACCTCCGTCACGTGCGATGAAACGGGTCTTCATCGGCAGCTTGTGCTGGGCGCGACGCATGGCCTCGCGCGCCAGCTCCTCGTCGACGCCCGCCAGTTCGAACAGCACCCGACCCGGCTTGACGTTCGCGATCCACCACTCCGGCGAGCCCTTGCCCGAACCCATGCGGGTCTCGGCGGGCTTCTTGGTGAGCGGGCGGTCCGGGAAGATGTTGATCCAGACCTTGCCACCACGCTTGATGTGACGGGTCATGGCGATACGGGCGGCCTCGATCTGCCGGTTGGTGACGTAGGCGGGCTCGAGGGCCTGGATGCCGTACTCACCGAACGAGATCGTGGTGCCGCCGGTGGCAGCGCCGGAACGACCCGGGTGGTGCTGCTTGCGGTGCTTCAGCCTGCGCGGGATCAACATGGTCAGGCCTCCGTTCCGGTGGCAGGAGCCTCGGCTGCCGCAGCGGGCGCCTCGGCAGCGGGGGTGGTGGCGGGGGCGCCCTCACGGTCGCGACGCGGGCCGGCGGCACGGGGGCCGCGGTCTCCGCCGCGCTCGGGACGGTCACCACGCGGGCCGCGGGACGGACGCGGTGCGGCCGTCGCCTGCTCGCGGGCGAACTCCTTCTCGGTGACGTCACCCTTGTAGATCCACACCTTCACGCCGATGCGGCCGAAGGTGGTGCGGGCCTCGTAGAAGCCGTAGTCGATGTTCGCCCGGAGGGTGTGCAGCGGCACGCGCCCCTCGCGGTAGAACTCGGTGCGGCTCATCTCCGCACCGCCGAGGCGGCCCGAGACCTGCACGCGGATACCCTTGGCGCCGGCACGCTGCGCGGACTGGATGCCCTTGCGCATGGCGCGGCGGAAGGAGACGCGGCTCGCGAGCTGCTCGGCGATGCCCTGGGCAACCAGCTGCGCCTCGATCTCGGGGTTCTTCACCTCGAGGATGTTGAGCTGCACCTGCTTGCCGGTGAGCTTCTCGAGCTCGCCACGGATGCGGTCCGCCTCCGCGCCGCGACGGCCGATGACGATGCCCGGCCGGGCGGTGTGGATGTCGACGCGCACGCGGTCACGGGTCCGCTCGATCTCGACACGGGCGATGCCCGCGCGCTCGAGACCGGTGCCCATGAGCTTGCGGATCTTGACGTCCTCGCGGACGTAGTCGCGGTACCGCTGACCCGGCTTCGTCGAGTCCGCGAACCAACGGCTGCGATGGTCGGTGGTGATGCCCAGGCGATACCCGAGCGGGTTGACC
>JAKLPK010000156.1 GCA_022013895.1 Cellulomonas sp.
CGCTGTCCAGTGCACTGCGGGCTCAGCTTCAAACTGCTGTGGACACCGCCGTCGAGGTCGGACTGCTGGAAGCTGGACCGAACGACTATCGCGCCCTCGGGTTTGAACACGCAGCATCCGACCACGCCCGACGCTTCGTCGACTTCGAGAACCGGGTCGCCGCAGAGATCGCCAAGCACAGGCTGACCGGATACGACATCGACCTAGCCGTCATCGGCACCGACTTCCGCGACATTCGACCGCCGCTCAGCGAAGCTCTAGAGCGGATTGGCATGTCGTACGATGAGTTCACGGCCGACCTCTCCATCCGGAAACTCGTGGAATTCCTAGACGATCTCCCCACCCGCTACGTCACCAACATCATGCGGGCCGCCAAGCACCGACAAACGCAACAACGGTGGGAGCCGAACGACTTCGTCGACATCCTGGCCCTTCCTGTCGCGGCGGTCTACTGCGACGTCGTCGTGACGGAAAAGCAGTGGGCGCATCGCCTGCGGCAGGGCAAGGTGACCGAGCGTTATGGCACCGTTCTGTTGAGCAGCGCAGCGAGCTTGCCCGACGTGCTCGTTGCCGCATCGCCATGAGTGGACGCTGCTGCCATAGCGTTCGAGGTCTTGCCGCGCAGTGCTACACCAAGTGACCGCTATTCGTTGGTGCGCCGCTGGTAGATCCTCGATCGCTATGACCCCGAACTGGTCGCCGCGTTGGTCCGCGGCCCGGACGTGCAGGTCGCGGCGCGGGGGCGAGCAGCCGCTGCGGCGCGCAGAGCGAGGTAGGCGCCTGAGCCTCGGGTCGTTCGATGCGATCATCCGGTCATGCCGCGCTGAGCGCGACTACGGCCGGCCGGACCTGACGCGACCGGTGCGCGCCAGCCAGCGCGACTGCCTGTCCCGCAGGTTGTGGCGGTCCACAGCGTGGGCTCAGCGACCGAAGCCCATCACCGGAGCCGCGTCGAACCGAAATGACCTTCCGGGTGGGCACGGGTTCCGGTCCACTCCGCCGCGGCCGGGGCGGGCCCTCCCCGGAAACGATCGGTTCAGGGCAGCCCTGAAACGGGCCACCCGCGCCCTCGAGCCCGCGCGGCAGGAACCGCCGTATCATTCGGGACATGACAGGGAGTGCCGAGGCACGTCACCAGGTGTTCGTGAGTTCAACCTATGTAGACCTCATTGAAGAACGCCGGACGGTGATCCAGGCGCTGCTCGAGCTCGACTGCATCCCCGCCGGCATGGAGTTGTTCCCCGCTGCTGACGCCGATCAGTGGACCCTGATCCGCGAAGTGATCGACCTCTCCGACTACTACGTCGTCATTGTCGGTGGCCGCTACGGATCAGTGAGCGCATCCGGCATCAGTTTTACGGAGATGGAGTACGACTACGCAGTCTCCAAGGGGATCCCGGTCCTTGGTTTTGTGCACGGTGACCCTGACTCCATCCCTGCAGGTCGGTCCGAGATGGACCCGGAGGCACGCGCGAATCTGGATGACTTCCGGTTGAAGGTCATGCAGCGGATGGTCAAGCAGTTCACGTCTCCCGATGAACTCGCTTCTGTAGTCTCCCGCGGGCTGGTCCGGGCCATGAAGACGCAGCCGCGCCCAGGATGGGTTCGCGGCGACCAGGCGATGACGGACACCATGCGGGCGGAGGTGGCCGAACTACGCGCGGCACTAGCCGAGAAGGAGCGCGCAGAACTCGCGGATCGCGCAGACCAGGTGGTGATTGATGAGTCCTTCGCGCACGGTGACGATCGTGTCGATTTGACGTTCAGCGTGTCGCAGATGCTGTATAACGACGTTCCGCAGTCCGTTGAGCGCGAGTACTCCTGGGATCAAATCGTCTCGATCCTTGGCCCCTTCATGATCGACGAAGCCCCCGAGCCAAGCCTTCGGAATGTGCTCTGCCAACACTCGGCGGGCCAGCTGAGTGCGGACGCGGGAGCCTGGGGTGAGCTCACTCACCCCTCTGTCAAGATCGTTGACTCCTCGTGGGGAACCGTGCTTGTTCAGTTGCGCGCCCTGGGAATCATCACGACGGGAACGAAGAAGAGAACCGTCTCCGACAGTTCCGTTTACTGGAAGCTGACTCCAGCTGGCGACAACTACCTCGTGCGGCTCAAGGCGCAGAAGCGCACCCACTGACAAGCGCTGAGAAGCCGATCCACGCCCTACGGCATCGATCGAATGCGGTCCGCGAAGTGTCCTTGTGGTGACCCGACGACGAGGCGATCCCGAGGGACGACCGAGGCGCCGAAGCCAAGTGCACGGTGATGTCGATGAGCGCGGCGTCGCTGCGCGCCACCGCGCCCCGGGGTGTGGCCCATCCAGGCAAGAGGCGCCTCGGGCGCAGGCAATGCGAGAGCATGCTCCGCATGAGCGAGCCCCGCTTCGTCCCAACGGCCGACGGCACAGGCAGCGGTGAGGACGTCGACGACGAGACAGTCGTGAGGGGTACGTTCGTCACCCTCGATCGGTGGAGACGGATCCAGGGTCCGTTCACTCCCCTCTCCGGCAGCGAACTGGCCAGGGATGATGAGGACAGGCCGCCCTTCGCCGTCTCGTAAGTGGCACGGAGCGGGTTCACGGTCGCCATCGAGCATCTTCAGGCGATCCGCGCGCACATCGACGTCCAGGTGCCGAACCGACCCAACCTGTTCGCCTTCGCCCAGCAGACGCTGGCGCGCACTGCGCTGATCGGTGCCGCCACCGCGGTCTGGGTCTTGGCCCCGGACGGCTGCGCCAAGCGCATTGAGCGCGCGCGAAACGTCATGACATACCAACAGGACGAGCACCACAAGTACCCGCGCGTCCTCCAGAGCCTGGCCGACCACGCGGATACGGACGCAGTCACAGACCACGTCGCAAGGCGTCAACGTGAGCTCGCGGCCAAGCGCACGGCAGGCGGCGAGACGGCGAAGTACGAAACGACCAGGATCATCCGTGAAGCGGCCCTCGTAGCGTTCAAGACCCAGCCCCTAGCCGACGAGGTTGTCACTGTGTGGCGATCGGGCTCAGGTGCGGCACACGGACTGTTGTTCCCACTGCTCGGCCGTTCGCCGATTGCACGGGGCCCTCGGATGGCCAGGGCCGCGCAACCTTCGTCGTAGGTGGGCACTTCGAGCTGTTCGCTAACGCGTACATGGCGGCGTACTACCTCGCGAATCACGGGTGATCGCTTCTCGTGCGACGGGGCCGTTGACGAGGGGGCGCCGCCGTGTGGCGCCAGCCGCAATCAATCGTTTCCGGCCCTCCTGTCCGCGACGACCTCGGGGTCGAACCGCAGCCGGAGGGCCCCCGAACGCGGCCGCTCGATCTCACCGAGGTGCTCGCCGCTCAGCCACAGGTCGAGCACGTTCGTGGCGCTCATGGCGGGCTGACCTTGAGGTCCGAACCGCGCGGGACGAGGACGAACTCGTAGCCGAGCTCGGCAGCCAGATCGAACAG
>JAKLPK010000157.1 GCA_022013895.1 Cellulomonas sp.
CGCCCGGGTGCTGACAGCACCGGGCCGCCCGACCCCGAGACGGAAGGACCTGCGTGAGCGACCAGCGCCGCCGCCACCGCCAGCAGCCGCCGGCCCGAAAGCCGCTGCGGCTGGTCGTCCAGGCCCTCGTCCTGGCCTTCGTCGTGGCCTCGACCAGCGCGTTCACGTTGCTGCACAAGTCGGTGCCGGTGCAGGTCGACGGTACCGAGGTCACGGTCGAGGGCTTCGCACGCACGGTCGGTGACCTGCTCGCCGCCGGTGACATCACGGTCGGTGAGCACGATCTCGTCGTCCCGGCGCTCGACCAGTCCGTCTCGTCCGGTTCGCAGGTCGTCGTCCGCCACGCCCGTCAGCTCGACGTCGAGATCGACGGTGCGCAGCAGACGGTGTGGACCACGGCGACATCGGTCGGCGAGGCCGTCGACGAGCTCGGGCTGCGCGACTCCGACGTCCGGCTGTCCGCATCCCGGTCGGACGCCCTCGGTCGGGACGTGCTGCGGGTCTCGACCCCCAAGGTGGTGCACGTCGCGGTCGACGGGCAGACCCTGGAGGCGAGCACGAGCGGTGGGACGGTCCGCGACGCCCTCAAGGACGTCGGTCTGGTGCTCAACGACGGTGATCAGGTGTCCGTGCCGCTCGACGCCGATGCGGTCGACGGGCTGGTGGTCCTCGTGACCCGTTCGGCGAGCACCGGCGAGAGCGCGGTCGAGTCGATCCCGTTCGAGACCGAGCAGATCGAGGACGCGACGTTGACCAAGGGCACCACCAAGGTGGTGACCGCCGGGAAGGCCGGGGTGCGCACCACCACCTACCAGCTCGAGGTGGTCGGCGGTGTCGTCGTCGGCCGTACGGCGGTCGCCTCCGTCGTGACCACCGAGCCGGTGACCCGGGTGGAGCACATCGGGACGGCGGAGGTCGCCGTCGCACCGGCTGTGACGAACGTCGACCCGGGGTCGGCGCAGGCCGTCGCGCAGTCGATGATGGCGTCCCACGGCTGGGACGATGCGGAGTTCGCCTGCCTGGTCGCGCTGTGGAACCGGGAGAGCGGCTGGCGGGTGAACGCGGAGAACAAGTCCTCGGGCGCGTACGGCATCCCGCAGGCCCTGCCGGGGTCGAAGATGGCCTCCGCAGGCGCCGACTGGCAGACCAACGCGGCGACCCAGATCACCTGGGGGCTCGGGTACATCTCGGGACGCTACGGCACCCCCTGCTCGGCCTACCAGCACCTGCAGTCGAGCGGCTGGTACTGACCGCGGCACCCCCCGGCGCTGCCCGGACGGGGCTGCCGAGGTTTGGCAAATTGTCACGAACGGGTTACGGTCGCTTCTCGTTCCTGCGTGGGGCCCGATGAGACGGGCCTCCTCGAGCAGGAGCTGACGGGCGGACCAAGCCCGTGAAGGCCGGATCGGTAGGTCCGGGACCGACGTGGGCGTACAGCGCCCGAGCGCCAGCCCTGGTGGCCCCCCGGCCCCGTGCGCAGCGTTGCCGGTACCCGGTGCTCCCGTGCCCGGACCCACCGACGGCTGGAGCCCCGTGAAGTTCTCGACCCTCTCCCTGCGTCCCCACCGCAGCCGCGACGCCCAGGCGTCGAACGCAGACCCCGCCGCCGAGGCGGGAGCCCCCGCGGGCACCGGACGCAGGAGGGGTCGACGCGCGCTCGTCGTGGTCGCAGGAGCCACCGTCGTGGTCCTGGCCGGAGCGGGTGCCGCGGTCGCTGATGCGCACAAGACCGTGACCCTCGACGTCGACGGGCAGACCCGCACGCTGTCCACGTTCGCCGGATCGGTGTCCGGGCTGCTCGAGGCCCAGGACGTGGCCGTCGGCACCCGCGACACGGTCTCGGTCGGCGGTGCGCTGCAGGACGGTTCGACGATCGTCGTGCGGCACGCCCAGCTCATCACGGTGCTGCGCGACGGTGTGCAGCAGGCGGTGTGGACCACCGCGCTGACGGCGGACGAGGCGCTGGAGACGCTGGACGCGCGCGCCGGTGATGTGTCGCTCGTGGTGTCCCGGTCCGCCCCGGGCGGCCGGTTCGACCTGCCGCTGGACCTGGCGCTCGACGGACCGGCCGAGGTGCTGGTCGACGGCACGACGCTGGAGGCGCCCGACCCCGACGTGTCGGTCGGTGACGCGCTCGCGGCGCTCGACGTGGTGCTCGGTCCGCTCGACGAGGTCACGGTCCGTCACGGCGGGGACGGTGTGCAGGTGGTCGTCACCCGCGTCGTCGTGCAGGACGTGACGGTGACCAGTGAGGTGGCGTACGCCTCCTCGACCGTCGACGACCCGGCCCGCTACGTGGGCACCACGAAGGTCGTGACGGCCGGTGTCGCCGGGGTGCGCACCCAGGTGCAGCGGGTCACGACAGCCGACGGGGTGGAACGCACCCGCGTGACACTCTCCGACGAGGTGACGTCGGCCCCGGTCGACGAGGTGGTGGCGGTCGGCACCAAGGCCCGTCCGGTGGTCGTCGCGCAGGCGGCTGCCGCGAGCGCCGCCAGCGGGGGCCTCAACTGGGCCGCGCTGGCCGCCTGCGAGTCGGGTGGCCGGGTCGATGCGGTCTCGGCGAACGGCAAGTACCACGGCCTCTACCAGTTCTCGTTGTCCACCTGGGCCGGGGTCGGCGGCAGCGGTCTGCCGTCCCAGGCCTCGGCGGAGGAGCAGACGGCGCGCGCCCAGGCGCTCTACGACCGGTCCGGGGCCGGGCAGTGGCCGCACTGCGGACCGCGCCTGTTCAGCTGAGCAGGTCCGCGGCCCGGACGACGGGCGGGTCGGTGCGTACCGGTCCGCCCGTTAGCCTCGACGTATGAGCGTGGACGAGCCGGTGCTGCTGGGCCCTGCGCGCGTGCGCGAGCTGGCGGCGGCTGCCGGGGTCCGGCCGACCAAGGCGCTCGGCCAGAACTTCGTGCTGGACGCCGGGACGGTGCGCAAGATCGTGCGCCAGGCGTCGGTCGAACCCGGTGAGGTCGTCGTCGAGGTCGGTCCGGGCCTGGGCTCGTTGACGTTGGGCCTGCTCGCCGCCGGAGCAGATGTGGTGGCGGTGGAGATCGACCCGGTGCTGGCCGCGTTGCTGCCGTCGACCGTGACCGCCCAGGCACCCGGTCTGCGGGTCGAGCCCGGGGTCGCGTCCGACGGGTCCGGGGTCGACGGGTCCGGTGCCGACGGCCCGGTCGTCCTGCGGGACTCGACCGGGCGGGCCCGGCTGACGGTCGTCACGGCCGATGCCCTCACGGTGACGTCGCTGCCCGGTCCGGCACCGTCGTCCCTGGTCGCGAACCTGCCCTACAACGTCGCCGTCCCGGTGCTGCTCACGTTCCTGGAGCGGTTCGACAGCCTCGACCGCGCCCTCGTCATGGTGCAGGCCGAGGTCGCCGATCGGCTGGTCGCGGGGCCGGGCAGCCGCACCTACGGGGTGCCCAGCGCCAAGGTCGCCTGGTACGCCACCGCGCGCCGGGTCGCCACCGTGGGCCGCACCGTGTTCTGGCCGGTGCCCAACGTGGACTCGGCACTCGTCCGGCTCGACCGGCGTGAACCGCCGTCGACGGCGGCGAGCAGGCAGCAGGTGTTCGCAGTCGTCGATGCGGCCTTCGCCCAGCGCCGCAAGATGCTGCGCTCCGCTCTGGCCCAGCTCGCTGGGTCGCCCGCAGCCGCCGTGCAGGCCCTCGAGGCCGCCGGCCTGGATCCCGGTGACCGCGGTGAACGCATCGACATCGCGGGGTTCGCCGCGCTGGCCGAACGGCTGGTCCCGGTGGCCGGGGCAGGGGTGCGTTGAGCAGCGCGGCGCAGGACCTCGGGCGTCGGGTGCGGGTGCGTGCGCCGGGCAAGGTCAATCTCTCGTTGCGGGTAGGCCGGCCGGGCGCCGACGGCTACCACCCGCTGTCCACCGTCTTCCAGGCCGTCTCGGTCTACGAGGAGGTGCTGGCCACCGCCTGCGACGCCGTGACGCTCACGGCGCAGGGGCCGGGCAGCGAGCAGGTCCCGCTCGACGACACGAACCTGGCGGTGCGCGCCGCACGTGCGCTGGCCCGCTACACCGGGGTGGACGACGGTGTGCACCTGCACCTGATCAAGGGCGTCCCGGTGGCCGGTGGCATGGCCGGCGGCTCGGCCGACGCCGCCGCCGCGCTGGTGGCCTGCGATGAGCTGTGGGGCACCGGGCTGGGTCGCGACGAGCTCACGTCGCTCGCCGCCTCGTTGGGCGCCGATGTGCCGTTCTCCCTGGCGGGGCACACGGCGGTCGGCACCGGACGCGGTGACCTGCTCACGCCCGCCATGTCGCGCGGCGAGTTCCACTGGGCCTTCGCCGTGCAGGACGAGGGGTTGTCGACGCCCGCGGTCTTCCGGGCCTTCGACTCCCTGCACGGCTACCGCCCCGACGCCTCGGGTGGGGCGCCGCTCGAACGGGGTGACGACGTCGCCCTCATGCAGGCGTTGCGGGCCGGTGATGCGGACGCCCTCGGGGCCGCGCTGCACAACGATCTGGAGCCCGCGGCCGTCGCGATCGCGCCCCGGCTGGCCGAACCGCTCGCGGTGGCCAGGGACAGCGGTGCGCTCGGAGTGGTGCTCTCGGGTTCGGGGCCGACGGTCGCTGCGCTGGCCCGCACCGCGCAGCACGCCCTGGCGCTCGCTGCGGCGTTCACGGCGGCCGGTGTCGCGGACCGGGTGCTCACCGCGTCCGGGCCGGTGGCCGGGGCCCGGGTGGTGTCCGTCGGTGAGTGAGCAGTCCTCCGACGGGGTGCGGGTGGCCGTGCAGGTGACCGACCCGGACGAGCCCGACTGGCGCCGGGAGCCGGCGGGGGAGGCGGAGCAGCGCACGGACCTGTGGTTGGCGGCCGCGCTGTTCGTCGGCGCGGTGCTCTCCATGGTGCTGTGGCGCACCACCGGGGTACGCACGGACCCGGCGTCGGGCGTCGTCTCGATCCTCCTGCTGGCTGCTGTCACGGCCCCGCTCGCCTGGCGGCGCAGGTTCCCGTCGGCCGTCCTCGTCGTGGTCACGGCGGCGTTCGTGGTCGGGCAGGTCGTGGGGGTGCCCGAGTCGCTGGTCTCCAACGTGGCCCTGTTCATGGCGCTCTACACCGTGGGCGCCTGGGATCCCGACCGGCGCCGGGCGCTCTGGGTGCGCGCCGCCGTCGTCGTCATCATGTTCGGCTGGTTGATGATCGCGATCTTCCAGGCGGTCGCCGATCCGGAGGAGTCCACCGGGCTGTCCAGCGTCGGGGCGTTCTCCCCGTTGGCCGCCTACCTGCTCATCCAGGTGCTCACCAACGTCGTCTACTTCGCCGGTGCCTGGGGTTTCGGCGAGCACGCCTGGTCGGCGGCCCGCGAACGCGCCCGGACCGCGTGGCGGACTTGGCAGCTGGCGGCCGCGCAGCGCCGCAGTGAGGAGCAGGCCGTCGCCCTCGAACGGCTGCGGATCGCGCGTGAGCTGCACGATGCCGTGGCCCACCACGTCGCGGCGATGGGGGTCCAGGCGGCCGTCGCCTCGACGATGCTCGACGGCGGCGACACCAGCCGGGCCCAGGTCGCCGTCGAGCAGGTCCAGGAGTCGGCGCGTGACGCGGTGCGCGAGCTGGCCTCGATCCTGGGCACGCTGCGCGAGGAACGCTCGGTGGAGGACGGCGAACGGGTGGGGCAGCTCGGCGTCGCGCGGCTGCCCGAGCTCGTCGAGCACGCCTCCCAGGCCGGGATGCCGGTGCGGCTCGAGGTGGTCGGCACGGCCGGGCCATTGCCGCCTCTGGTCTCGCTCAACCTCTACCGGATCGCCCAGGAGGCGCTCACCAACAGCCGTCGGCACGCCGGTCCGACGGCACAGGCCACCGTGCGGCTGCGCTACCTGCCCGGATCGGTCGAGCTCGAGGTCTCGGACGACGGTGGGGGCGGTCGGCCGCTGACCCGGCTGCCGTCCTCGGGGCTGGGTCTGCTCGGCATGCAGGAACGGGTGGGCGCCGACGGTGGCACCCTGCACGTCGGGCCGCGGTCGCGCGGTGGGTTCGTGGTGCGTGCGACCGTCCCGGTGGCCTCGCCATGACCAGCGTCCTGGTGGCCGATGACGAGGCGCTGGTCCGGGCGGGGCTGGCGACGATCCTGGGGGCGCACCCGCAGATCGAGGTCGTCGGTCAGGCCGCCGACGGACGGGAGGCGGTCGAGCTGACCCGGGCGCTGGACCCCGATGTGGTGTGCCTCGATGTGCAGATGCCGCGGCTGGACGGTCTGGCGGCGACCCGTGAGCTGGTCGCGGACCCCGCGGTACGGGCGGCCGTCATCATCCTCACCACCTTCCACCGGGAGGACTACCTGGTGGCGGCGCTGCAGGCGGGTGCGTGCGGCTTCCTGCTCAAGACCTCCCGACCCGCCCAGCTCACCGACGCCGTGCTCGCGGCCGCCGCGGGGGACGGCCTGCTCTCGCCGGAGGTGACGCGGGCCGTGATCGCCCGGGCGGTCGCCGGCGGTCCGGCGCGGACACCCGACCGGGACGGTGACCTGCTGACCGAACGTGAGGGCGAGGTCCTGCTGCTGGTGGCCCGGGGCATGTCGAACGACGAGATCGCCGCCGCCCTGGTGGTCTCGCGGGCCACGGTCAAGACGCATGTGTCGAACCTGCTGGCCAAGCTGGGGCTGCGCGACCGGGTGCAGGCCGTGGTCTACGCGTACGAGCACGGCCTGGTCGGCTGATCTCCGTCCTGCGACGGAGAGCAGGATCGGCCCGGTGGCCGAGGCGGTGGGCGGGGCGTCGCGGATAGCGTGACACGGGTGATCGAGCTGGAGCATGTGACCAGGACCTTCGGGGAGCGCCGGGCGCTGGACGACGTGTCGTTCGTGGTCCGCCGCGGCCGGACCACCGGGTTCGTCGGGGGCAACGGGGCGGGCAAGACGACGGCGATGCGGATCGTCATGGGGGTGCTGACCCCGGATGCCGGTGTGGTGCGGCTGGACGGCCGTGAGCTGGACCCGGCGACCCGGCGGGGCTTCGGGTACATGCCGGAGGAACGCGGTCTGTACCCGCGGATGAAGGTCGCCGAACAGCTCGCCTTCCTGGCCCGGCTGCACGGTTTCGGGGCCGAGGCCGCGCGCACCCGAGCGCTGGAGCTGCTGGACCGCCTCGGCCTGGGCGCCCGGGCCGGGGACGCCGTGGACTCGCTCTCGCTCGGCAACCAGCAGCGCGCCCAGGTCGCCGCGGCCCTGGTGCACGACCCGGACGTGCTGGTGCTGGACGAACCGTTCTCGGGCCTCGACCCGATCGCGGTGGACGCCGTGGCGTCGGTGCTGGTCGAGCACGCCCGCGCCGGTTCCCCTGTGCTGTTCAGCTCGCACCAGCTCGATGTGGTGGAGCGGCTGTGCGACGACCTCGTGATCATCGCCGGCGGGCGCATCGTCGCGGCGGGGGCACGTGAGGAGCTGCAGACCACGTACGCCGGGTCGCGGTACGAGCTGGTCGCCTCGGACACCGGGTGGCTGCGTGAGGTCCCGGGCGTCCAGGTCGTGGAGTTCGCAGCCGACGAGGCGGTGTTCGACGCCGATGAGCAGACCGCCCAGCTCGTGCTGCGGGCCGCGCTCGACCGCGGTCCGGTCCGCCGGTTCGGGCCGGTCGTGCCGTCGCTGGCGGAGATCTTCCGTGAGCTGATGGCGGACGATGCCCGGCACGGCGGGGAGCAGGTGGCGGCATGAACGCCCCCGTCGCACCGGCGCACCCCCGCCCCGCGCCGCCGTCGCTCGGCGGCGCCACGCTCCTGGTCGCCGGCCGCGAGATCACCACCCAGCTGCGCAGCAAGGCGTTCCTCATCTCGTCGGCGCTGCTGCTGCTCGCGGTCCTCGCCGGGATCGTCGCGTCCTCGGTGCTCGCCGACCGGGTGCAGGAGGCCGTCCCGGTGGCCGCGCCGACGTCCGTCGCGGCGCAGGTCGACGACCTGGCGGGGATCCGCCTGGTCGAGGTGGCCGATGACGACGCGGCGATCGCCGCGGTCCGGGACGGTTCGGTCGAGGCGGCCGTGCTCCCGGGCACCGGGTCGGCACTGCGGCTCGTGGTGCTGCAGAGCGCCCCGGAGGTGGTGGTCGACGCGCTCACGGTGAGGCCGGACGTCGAGGTCCTCGAACCCGCGCGTGCCGGTGACGGTGCGGTCCGCTACGTGGTGAGCCTGGCCTTCGGGCTGGTGTTCATGATGGCGGCGATCACCTTCGGTTCGACGATCGCCCAGAACACCGTGACGGAGAAGCAGACCAGGGTGGTCGAGATCCTGCTGTCCGCCGTCCCGGTCCGGGCGCTGCTGGCGGGCAAGGTGCTGGGCAACAGCGTGCTGGCGCTCGGGCAGATCGCCGCCTTGTCCTCGGTCGCGGTCATCGGGCTGGCGGTGACCGGTCGCGACGATGTGCTCACCCTGGTGGGCGCACCCGTCGCCTGGTTCGTGGTGTTCTTCGCGGTCGGTTTCGTGCTGCTCGCCGCGATCTACGCCGCGTCGGCCTCGTTGGTCTCCCGGATGGAGGATCTGGGCGCGGTGATCCAGCCCGTGACGTGGTTGACGATCACGCCGTACTTCGTCGTGGTGTTCTTCAACGACAACCCGACGGTGCTGGCGGTGGCCTCCTACGTCCCGTTCAGCGCGCCGGTCGCGATGCCGGTGCGCCTGTTCCTGGGCGGTGTCGGCTGGGCGGAACCGCTGATCTCGCTCGTCCTGCTGGTCGCCTGCACGGTCGCCGTGGTGATGCTGGCCGCGCGGATCTACGAGCGTTCGGTGCTGCGCACCGGCGGTCGGGTGAAGCTGGGCGAGGCGTTGCGCAGCCCGGCCAGCTGAGCTGCCGGCCGGGCTGCCCGCGGACCTGACATCTGAGCCGCCAGCCGGCCGCCGCGGTCGGCACGTCGCGTCCGGCCTGGGAGACTGGACCAGTGGCCCATCTGCTCGGCGCCGACCGCGTCACCCTGACCCTCGGTATCCGGGCGGTCCTCGACGGCGTGAGCCTCGGCCTGGACGACGGGGCCCGGATCGGCGTCGTCGGGCCGAACGGGGCCGGCAAGTCGACGCTGCTGCGGGTGCTCGCCGGGCGGGCCGAACCGGACTCCGGGCGGGTGACCCGGTTGGCCGGGACCCGGGTCGCGATGCTCGACCAGCGCGATGCGCTGCAGGACGGCACCGTGCTGGCCGCCATCCACGGCGGTGCGGCCGAGCATGTCTGGGCGGCCGACCCGCAGATCCGCGCGGTGCACAGCGGTCTGCTCGCCGACGTCGACCTGGCCGCGGATGTCAACACGCTGTCCGGTGGTCAGCGCCGCCGGGTCGCCCTGGCCGCCCTGCTCACGCGGGACGACGAGGTGCTGCTGCTCGACGAGCCGACCAACCATCTGGACGTCGAAGGGGTGGCCTGGCTCGCGCAGCACCTGGTGGAGCGGTTCCGTGGCCGTGGTGCGCTCGTCGTGGTCACCCACGACCGCTGGTTCCTGGACGCCGTCGGCCTGCGCACCTGGGAGGTGCACGACGGCGGTGTCGACCAGTACGACGGCGGGTACGCCGCCTACGTGCTGGCCCGGGCCGAACGGCTCGTCGAGGCGAGCACCGTCGAGGCCAAACGGCAGAACCTGCTGCGCAAGGAGCTCGCCTGGTTGCGTCGCGGCGCCCCGGCGCGCACCTCCAAACCCAAGTTCCGGCTCGATGCGGCCGCCGAGCTCATCGCCGATGAACCGGCCCCGCGTGACCCGCTCGAGCTCACCCGGATGGCCACGGCGCGGCTGGGCAAGGATGTGCTCGACGTCGAGGACGTCACGCTCGCGTTCGGTGACCGGGTGCTGCTCGACAGGGTGACCTGGCGGCTCGGCCCGGGGGACCGGGTCGGTGTGGTCGGGGTCAACGGCGCAGGCAAGACGAGCCTCATGCGGATGCTGTCCGGTCAGCTCGCACCGACGTCCGGCCGGGTGCGCCGGGGCAAGACCGTGCTGCTCGCCGAGCTGCGTCAGGACGTCGAGGACCTCGACGAGCTGGCCGACCTCCAGGTGCTCGAGGCCGTCGAACGCGAACGGCGCCAGGTGGTCGTCGGCGGCAAGGAGCTGACGGCCGCGCAGCTCGTCGAGCGGCTGGGCTTCACCCGGGATCGCTCACGCACGCTCGTCAAGGACCTGTCCGGCGGCGAGCGGCGGCGTCTGCAGCTGTTGCGCCTGCTGGTGGGCGAGCCCAACGTGCTCCTGCTCGACGAGCCGACGAACGACCTGGACACCGACACCCTGGCAGCCGTGGAGGATCTGCTCGACGGCTGGCCGGGCACCCTCGTCGTCGTCAGCCACGACCGCTACCTGCTCGAACGGGTCACCGACCGGCAGATCGCCCTGCTCGGTGACGGCAGCCTGCGTGATCTGCCGGGCGGGGTCGAGGAGTACCTGCGGCTGCGTGCTGTCGTCCCGGGTGCCGTGCCGGAACCGGCGTCCCAGGCGGCGCCGGACGACGGGGCGCCCGTGGCGCCGAGCGCAGCCGATCTGCGCGCGGCCCGCAAGGAGGTCGCGCGGCTGGAACGTCGACTCGAACGCCTGGCCGAGCAGGAGAGCCGGCTGCACGCCGACATGGCGGCGCACGCGACGGACCACGCAGCCGTGCTGGTGCTCGACGCGAAGCTGCGCGACCTGGCCGCCGAACGCGCCCGGGTCGAGGAGGACTGGCTCACCGTCGCCGAGATGGCCGAGTAGCCGGGTCCGTCGCGCAGGTCACGACGCGTCGAACGGGGCGAGCACGTCCCGCAGCAGATCGGCCAGGTGCCGCACATCCGCCTCGGTGAGTCCGGTGAGCAGTCCTTCCTCGGCCTGCAGCAGCAGCTCCAGCGCGGCGTCGACCCGGGCCAGGCCCTCCTCGGTGAGCTCGACCAGCACGCCTCGCCGGTCATCGGGCGAGGGCATGCGGTGCACCAGCCCGTGCTCGACGAGCCGGTCGATCCGGTTGGTCATCGTGCCGCTGGTCACGAGCGTCTCGGTGAGGAGGGCACCCGGGGACATCCGGTAGGGCTCACCCTGACGGCGCAGCGCCGACAGGACGTCGAACTCCCAGGTCTCCAGCCCGCTCTCGGCGAACGTCGCCCGCCGGGCCAGATCGAGGTGCCGCGCCAGCCGGCTGACCCGGGACAGCACCTCCATGGGGCGGACGTCCAGGTCGGGTCGTTCGCGACGCCAGGCCGTGACGATCCGCGCCACCTCGTCGACCGGCTCCCTCGTCATGGACGAAGATTACGCGACGTCGAGATTCTTCACGTCGTGATACTCCGGGTGTGCCCGGTGAGCGACGGGCTGCGTTCCAGCCCGGACAACCCGTTCCAGGCGAGGTTGACCAGGTGAGCGGCCACCTCGGCCTTCGCGGGGCTACGCGCGTCGAGCCACCACTGACCGGTGAGCGCGACCATCCCGACCAGCATCTGGGAGTACATCGGGGCGGTGCGTGGGTCGAGCCCCTGGCGCAGGAACTGCTCGGCGAGCAGGTGCTCCACCTGGGTCGCGACATCCCCGATGAGACTGGAGAAGGTGCCGGTGGCCTGCGCGACGGGGGAGTCCCGCACCAGGATCCGGAACCCGTCCTCGCTGTTCTCGATGTAGCCGAGCAGGACGAGCGCGGTGCGTTCGAGCAGCACCTTCGGGTGGCCGCCGCCTTCGAGCGCATCGGTCAGTGCACCGGTCAGCGCCTGCACCTCACGGTCGACCACGACGGCGTAGATGCCCTCCTTGCCGCCGAAGTGCTCGTAGACCACCGGTTTGGAGACCTCGGCCCGGGCCGCGATCTCCTCGATGCTGGTGGTGTCGTAGCCCTTCTCGGCGAACAGCCGGCGCGCCACGTCGAGCAGCTGGGCGCGGCGCTGCGTCCCGGTCATCCGGGAGCGCGCGGTCCGTCTGGATTCGCTGGTCACGGGGCCATCATGCCGCCTGCTCACGACCGGACGTTCACGGCTGGCACACTGGGTGGCCGCGGTCCGCCCTGGTGTAATGGCAGCACGCAGGCCTTTGGAGCCTTGCGGTCCAGGTTCGAATCCTGGGGGCGGAGCCCCGCGGGCGTCGCGGTCCCGGGCGGGAGCGGGCGGCTGCGGCGGTAGAGTTCGGGGGCCAACCAGCCCCCTGTCTCGACGCGGGGACGATCGCGAGGAGCGCAACAACGGTGACGATCCCCCGCCCGGCTGCAGTCGTCGTCCTTGCTGCGGGCGAAGGAACCCGGATGCGTTCGGGCACCCCCAAGGTGCTGCACGAGATCGGCGGACGCAGCCTCGTGGGCCACGTCCTCACCGCGGCGCGAGCGCTGGCCCCGGAGCGGCTGGCCGTCGTCGTGCGGCACGGCCGGGCCGCGGTGGCCGAGCACGTGCTCATCGTCGACCCGGATGTCGTGCTGGTCGACCAGGACGAGGTGCCGGGCACCGGCCGCGCCGTCCAGGTCGCGCTCGAGGCGCTGGACGGGGTCGAGCCGGTCACCGGCGCGGTGGTCGTGATGGCCGGTGACGTCCCGCTGCTCGACGCGGGCACGATCGCCGAGCTCCTCGCGGCCCACCACGGCGACGCCAACGCGGTGACGGTGCTCACCACCGTCGTCCCGGACCCGACGGGCTACGGCCGGGTGCTGCGGGAGGCCGGGACCGGTGACGTGCTCGCCGTCGTCGAGGAGCGCGACGCGGACGAGGCCCAGCGCACGGTCGACGAGATCAACACCTCGGTGTACGTGTTCGACGCCGCCGTGCTGCGCCGCTCGCTCGCCCGGATCGACCGGAGCAACGCGCAGGGCGAGCTCTACCTCACCGATGTGCTGGCCCTGGCCCGCGCCGAGGGCGGTCATGTCCGCGCGCTGCGCACCGACGACGTCATGTCGGTCGAGGGCGTCAACGACCGGATCCAGCTCGCCCGTCTGGGCGCCGAGCTCAACCGCCGCACCGTCGAGGACTGGATGCGCGCCGGTGTCACCGTGGTCGACCCGGCGACCACGTGGGTCGACGTGGACGTCGACCTGGCCCCGGACGTCACGCTGCTGCCCGGTACCCAGCTGCACGGTGCGACGTCCGTCGCCGCCGGGGCAAGGATCGGCCCGGACACCACGCTCACCAACGTCGAGGTCGGCGAGGGTGCGTCGATCGTGCGCACGCACGGTTCGGACGCCGTGATCGGGGCCGGTGCGAGCGTCGGCCCCTTCGCCTACCTGCGGCCCGGCACGATCCTGGGCGAGCACGGCAAGATCGGCACCTTCGTCGAGACCAAGAACGCGACCATCGGCCGCGGGTCGAAGGTGCCGCACCTGTCCTACGTCGGTGACGCCGAGATCGGGGTCGAGACCAACATCGGAGCGGCGTCGGTGACGGTGAACTACGACGGCGTGCACAAGCACCGCACGGTGATCGGCTCGTACGCCCGCACGGGCGCCGACAACATGTTCGTCGCACCCGTCGTGGTCGGTGACGGTGCCTACACCGGCGCCGGCAGCGTGATCCGGCGTGATGTGCCTGCCGGTGCGCTGGGCGTCAGCCAGGGCAGCCAGCGCAACTTCGAGGGCTGGGTCCAGCGGGCCCGGCCCGGCACCCCCGCCGCCGAGGCGGCCGAACGGGCCCGTTCCGGTGAGCCCGTCGATCCGAGCAGCACCCACGAAACGGAGAGCGACCGATGACCGGTCTCGTCACGGTCGACAGCGAGAAGCGTCTGGTGCTGGTCTCGGGCCGGGCGCACCCCGAGCTGGCCGAGGACGTCGCGGACCACCTGGGCATCCAGCTCGTCCCCACCACGGCGTACGACTTCGCCAACGGCGAGATCTACACCCGGTTCGTCGAGTCGGTGCGGGGCAGCGACGCGTTCGTCCTGCAGTCGCACGCCTCGCCGATCAACCAGTGGATCATGGAGCAGCTGCTCATGGTCGACGCCCTCAAACGGGCCTCGGTCAAGACGATCACGGTGGTCGCGCCCTTCTTCGGGTACGCGCGGCAGGACAAGAAGCACCGAGGCCGCGAGCCGATCTCGGCCCGGCTCATGTGCGACCTGTTCAAGACGGCCGGCGCCGACCGCATCATGAGCGTCGACCTGCATGCCGCGCAGATCCAGGGGTTCTTCGACGGCCCGGTCGACCACCTGTGGGCGCAGCCGGTCCTCGTGGAGTACGTCCGCACGCGGGTGGACACCCAGAACGTCACGGTCGTCTCGCCCGATGCCGGCCGCATCCGGGTGGCCGAGCAGTGGGCGGCCAAGCTCGGTGGCGGCCCGCTGGCCTTCGTGCACAAGACCCGCGACATCCGCACGCCCAACAAGGCCGTGGCCAACCGCGTGGTCGGTGACGTGGAGGGCAAGACCTGCGTCCTGGTCGACGACCTCATCGACACCGCCGGCACGATCTCCGAGGCCGTCCGTGTCGTCATGGCGGCCGGCGCCAAGGACGTCATCGTCGCGGCGACCCACGGCGTGCTGTCCGATCCGGCGTGCGAGCGGCTCCAGCAGTGCGGCGCCCGCGAGGTCGTCATCACCGACACCCTGCCCGTCCCCGAGGAGCACCGGTTCGACGGCCTCACGGTCCTGTCGATCGCACCCATCATCGCCCGCGCCATCCGCGAGGTCTTCGACGACGGTTCGGTGACCTCGCTCTTCGAGGGCAACGCCTGACCCTGCGGCCCACCCGACCCCACCCCGTGGGTTCGGCCCAGCCCGCCCGCCCCACCCCACCCCGTGGGTTCGGCCCAGCCCGCCCGCCCCACCCCACCCCGTGGGTTCGGCCCAGCCCGCCCACCCCACCCCACCCGGTGGGTTCGGCCCTCTGACGCCGAATCGGCTGAGATCTGAGCCGAGATGGCGAAGGTGGGCCGAACCGGGCGGGGGCGTGGGGAGGGCGGAGCCCGGGCTTGGGGGGATGAGCCGGCGGGGAGGGGTGAGCCGTCCTCAGGCGTCGGGGGCGTGGTAAGGCGCGTGGTGGGCCTCGGGGGGAGCGGCGGGCGGGGGAGTCTTGTCGCATGTCAGCACGCCCGGGGGTCGTCGCGCCCGCTCCGTCCCCGCTCCCTACGGTGCTGCTGGCTCGGGATCACCTGGGCTCGACGGTGGCCGCTCGGATGCGGAGCGGACAGTGGGAACGGTTGTGCTTCGGTGCCTATGTGCCCGCGACGTCCGCCCTCCCGGGGCGTGAGCGAGCGCTGGCCCGCATCGTCGCGGTCCACCAGCGGTTGACGGGACCGCACTGGTTCAGCCACCAGTCGGCCGCACTGATCTGGGGTCTGCCGGTCTGGCGGGTGCCGGAGTCGACGCACCTGCGTCAGCCCGGACGCCCGGGATCGACCCGGGACCGGACGGTGGCCAGGCACACCGGCGACCTCGACGGGCAGCACCTCGCCGAGGTCGGTGCGCTTCCGGTCACCGACCTGGCCCTCACAGCGGTCGACTGCGCAAGGAGCTCGGGACCGCTCGAGGCTCTGGTGGTGGCCGACGCAGCCCTACGCGCGGGCGCTCGACGTGAGGACATGGTGGCGCTGCTCGTGCCTCTGGCGGGTCGCACCGGTGTGGTCCGGGCTCGGGCCGTCGTGGCCTACGCCGACGGTGGCGCCGAATCGGCCCCGGAAACGGCCACCAGGTTCGCACTCCTGCTCGCCGGGCTGCCCGTGCCCGCGACCCAGGTGCCGGTGACGACGAGGCTCGGCGTGTTCTGGGCCGACCTCGGCCTGCCCCGGTGGCGACTGCTGATCGAGTACGACGGACGAGTCAAGTACCTCGAGCCGGACTCGCTCGTCCGGGAGAAGCGGCGCCATGACGCCATCGTCGAAGCGGGCTGGACCGTGCTGCGCCTCACCAAGGAGGATCTACGCGATCCCACCGAGATCGCCCGGCGGGTGCGTCGTCTCCTGCCCGCCGACCTCCCCCTGACCCCCCGCCGAGACCTCCGCCCCTGACCCCGGCCGGCCCCCGCCGGCCAGGCCCCCGCCGGCCGGGCCCCGCAGCGCCAGGCCCCC
>JAKLPK010000158.1 GCA_022013895.1 Cellulomonas sp.
AACATCACGGGGGTCGCCTCGGCGGCCAACGCCTCGACCGATGTCGCCCAGAAGATGGGCGTCGCCGTCGCCGACCTCGCACAGCTCGCAGCGACCCTGCACACCGAGGTCACCAAGTTCACCTACTGACGGGTTCACCTACTGAACGGGCGCGCTCTGCCGATCCTTGGGATGGCAGAGCGGCCCACCGTCACCCACCCTCCCCGGAAGGAGCAGCCATGACCCCGATCAGGGTTCTCGTCGTCGACGACTCGGTCGTCGTGCGGCGCCTGGTCACCGAGGTCCTGGACGCCGACCCTCAGATCGAGGTGGTCGGTACCGCGTCCAACGGGCTCATCGCCCAGGCGCGTGCCGCCCAGCTCGGTCCGGACCTGGTGACGATGGACATCGAGATGCCGCAGATGGACGGTATCGAGGCCGTGCGCACGCTCCGCAAGGGCGGCCACCGCATGCCGATCATCATGTTCTCCACGCTCACCGAGCGCGGAGCGTCCGCCACCCTGGAGGCCCTGGCCGCCGGTGCGACGGACTACATCACGAAGCCGACCAACACCAGTGGGCTGGCCGATTCCAGGCAGCAGGTCGCCGACAGCCTGATCCCCAAGGTCAAGGCGCTCGTCGGCGCCCGGCGGCCGTTGGCGAAAGGCACCTCGACCGGCGCGGTGGCCGCAGCGCCCAAGGCCGCACGGCCGTACGCGCTGCGCCCCGAGCCGCCGGCCCGGCCGGTGCACGCCCTCATCGTCGGTTCGTCGACCGGCGGTCCCGAGGCGCTGTCCCGGCTCTTCGAAGGTCTGCGGACCCCGCCGCCGGTGCCGATCCTGGTGACCCAGCACATGCCGCCGGTGTTCACCCGTCAGCTCGCAGCCCGGCTCGACCGGCTCGGGGCGACGCATGTGGTCGAGGCCACCGGTGCCGAGACCCTGCAACCGGGTGTGGCCTACATCGCAGCAGGTGACCATCACCTGGAGCTGCGTCGCCAGGGCACCTCGGTCAAGACCGTGCTCACCGACGGGCCTCCGGTGAACTTCTGCCGGCCGTCGGTCGATGTCATGTTCCGCTCCGCGGTCCAGGTGCTCGGCGGCAACCTGCTCGCCGTCATCCTCACCGGGATGGGCGCCGACGGCCGCACCGGTTGCGCCGATCTGATCGCCGCCGGCGGCACGGTCTACGTGCAGGACGAGGCGACCTCCGTCGTGTGGGGCATGCCGGGCGCGGTGGCCACCGCAGGGCTCGCCCACCGCGTGCTCCCCATCACCGAGGTGGCCCAGGCCGTCGACCGCCGCCTGCACGGCGCACTCACGGGAGGACGTTCCTGATGGCGCTCAACGCAGACACGTTCAGCTGGGTCGCGGCGCTGGTGCGTTCCCGCAGCGCCATCCAGCTCGGCCCGGGCAAGGAGTACCTGGTGGAGAGCCGGTTGCTGCCGCTGGCCCGCACCCACGGGCTGGCCGGGGTCGACGCCTACGTGGACAAGGTCCGCGCTGCCCACGACACGGTCGGCGAGCGGGCGATCGTCGAGGCGCTCACCACCAACGAGACCTCGTGGTTCCGGGACAACTCGCCGTTCCTGGCGTTGCGTGCCCACCTGCTGCCCGAGCTGTTGGCCACCCGCAACCGTCCGGTGCACCTGAAGTTCTGGTCGGCGGCGTGCTCGACGGGCCAGGAGCCGTACTCCCTGGCCATGACCCTGCTCGACGTCCTGCCGCCGACCGTCACCTTCGACATCCTGGCGACCGACCTGTCGGAGAAGGTGCTCGACCGGGCCCGGACCGGCAAGTACTCCCAGCTGGAGATCAACCGGGGGCTGCCCGCACCGCTCATGGTGCGGCACTTCACCCGCTCCGGGACCGAGTGGCAGGTGAGCTCCGACCTGCGGGCCCGGGTGAGCTTCCGCCCGCACAACCTGCTGGACTCGCCGCCCCCCGGCCGGTTCGACGTGATCTTCCTGCGCAACGTGCTCATCTACTTCGACCTGCCGACCAAGCAGCAGATCCTGCGGCGGATGGCCTCCGTGCTGTCACCCGAGGGTTCGCTCATGCTCGGCGCCGCCGAGACCACGATCGGCGTCGACGGCACCTGGGAACGGGTCCCCGTCGGCGCGGCCTCGGTCTACCGGCCGGTCCGCGCGGGTGGGAGCGCCCCCGCGCGGGTGCCGTCCCAGGCGACACCGGCCACGGCCGGTGCGATCCGTCCACTCCCGGCCTATTCGTCCCCGTCCGCCCTGGGAACCCGAGCAGGAGCAGCCCGATGAGAGCACTGGTGATCGACGACTCGCGCACGATGCGGCGCATCGTGTCCGGGACGCTGCACAACCTTGGCTTCGAGACCGTGGAGGCCGAGCACGGCCAGGCCGCGCTCGACGTCCTCGAGTCCGGTGTGCACGTCGACCTGGCGTGCATCGACTGGAACATGCCCGTCATGGACGGGCTCACCTTCGTCACGCAGGTCCGGGCCGACCCCGAGCTGCGGGACATCACGCTCATGATGGTCACGACCGAGTCGGAGCAGTCGCAGATCGTCCGGGCGCTGGCCGCGGGCGCGCACGAGTACCTCATCAAACCCTTCACCGCGGATGCGATCCGGGAGAAGCTCGAGTGGCTGGGCCTCGTCCCGGCGGAGGAGTACGTATGAGCGCCATGGTCGACTCGGATTCGGTCTTCGCGATCGCCGAGTCAGTGTTCTCCGCGATGATCGACGGTGACGAGGGTCTGCTGCTCCCCTGGGAAGGGGACCTACCCATCTTCGCCGACCCGCTCTACGCCTGGGTGGACCTGCTGGGCGACTGGCGGGGCCGGGCAGCCCTCACCACCGAGACGCAGACGGCGCACGCCCTGGCGCGCGCCCTGCTCATGATGGCCGACGACGAGCCGGTCGACGGCCCCGACCTGGTGGACGCCTTCGGTGAGATCGCCAACGTCGTCGGCGGGAACGTCAAGGCGTTGCTACCGACCCAGGGAACCCTGGGGCTGCCGCAGGTGGCGGCCCAGCTTCCGCCGCATGAGGGTGGTTCCCTGAGCCAGGAGCTTCGCCTGTCATGGCGGGGCCAACCCATCGTCGTGGCCGTCTGGCTGTTCGGCTGAGAAGGAAGGAGATCGCTGTGATCCGCGTACTGGTCGTGGACGACTCCCGTGTCATGCGGCAGATCGTCATTCGCACCCTGCGTCAGGCGGGCTACGACTGGGACGTCCGTGAGGCGTCCAACGGTGTCGAGGCCCTGGCCACGGTCCAGGCCGATGAGCCCGATGTCGTGCTGTCCGACTGGAACATGCCGGAGATGACCGGTATCGAGCTGCTGAAGTCGCTGCGTGCGGCGGGGTTCGGCACACCGTTCGGCTTCGTCACCTCGGAGGGTTCACCGCAGATGCGGGAGCAGGCCGAGTCCGCCGGCGCATTGTTCCTCATCGCCAAACCGTTCACGGCCGAGGGCTTCCGTGACGTCATCGAACCGGTGCTGGCATGAGAGGCACACCGTTGCCGACCCCGCAGCAGGTGCGCGAGACGCTGCAGATGCTGCTCGGGCGTGAGGTCGAGGTCGAGACCGGTGCCGACATGGTCAACCCGCAGTCCGAGGGCGGCGTGGTCGTGGGCGTGTTCGACGCCCAGCCGGGCCACAAGCTCGCGGCGTTGTGGGTGTCCGATCTGCCGTTGTCGGCGTACATCGGTGCGGCGCTCGGGCTGATCCCCGCGCGCACGGCCGAGGAGTCCGCGAACGTCGGCCTCACCGACTCCATCTCGGAGAACCTGCGCGAGGCGATCAACGTCGCCGGTTCCCTGCTCAACTGCGACGGCGCGCCGCACGTCACGCTCGAGGGTGTGTACGCCCCCGGCGAGTGGCTGCCGGCCGATGTCGCGCAGTGGGTGATGGCCTACGTCCCGCGGGAGGACCTCAAGGTCGTCATCCCCGGCTACGGCGAGGGCTGCCTGTCCATCGTCGTGCCGTGACGCCGGTCGGCGTCGTTCAGTCGAGGTCGAGGACGAACGCCGGGCGGCTCGCCGTCGTGGTGGCGGTGGCCACGGCCTGAGGGGCGGTCGTGAAGCGCTCGGTGACGATCGTGCGCAGCACGCGGAAACCGTCGCGGAACGTGTTGAGGTTGCTCTGCCCGAAACGACGCTCGTACTCGTAGCTGGGGACCTCGCGGACCGCGGCGCCGGACCGTGCGACCCGGATGTTGATCATGGTCTCGATCTCGAACCCGTCGCCCCACTGGGCGACCCCGGCCGTGTGCGGGTCCGGCAGGGCGAACGCCTCCAGGCACTCGCGGGTGAAGGCGTTGTAGCCGTAGCACAGGTCGGAGAACCGGCTGCGGAACAGCACGTTGGTGGTCACGTTGAGGAACGCGTTGCCGAGCCGCCGCAGTGCGGTGATGTCGTCGCTGCCCCCGCCGGACGTGAAACGGGACCCCTTGGCGTAGTCGGCGCCGTCGACGAGCGCGGCCAGGTAGTCGCCGATCTCGACCGGGTCCATCGACCCGTCGGCATCGATCATCACGATGTAGTGGCCGGTGGCCCGCTGGAAACCACAGGCGAGTGCGTTTCCCTTGCCTCGCCGCGTCTGGTGGACCACGATGATGTCCGGTCGACTCCGCTGGGCCGCGGCGATGGTGCCGTCATCCGAGTTTCCGTCGACAAGGATCACCTCATCAACCTCGGAGGGCATCCGATCCAGTACCCAGGCGATGTTCTGCTCCTCGTTGCGGGCAGGCACGACGACGGAGACCCTGAACAGCTGAGAGTTGGCAGCATGAATCACGTTGAGCCCCTTTGGATGGCACTGCGGCGTCCGAGTCGACGGTGGTGCGTGCCCGGGGCGATGACGACGCCCGGGCTTCACTCGATGAGTGCCTGGAGTGCGGCGTGACGAAGGCTACGGGTCCGCAGGATCCGGGCACAACCGGCAATCCGGTCGGTGAGATGCCCGGCGGACGCCGTCGGAGGCGGATCCCGCGTCCGCGCACACCCGGCGACGGGCCCCTGGTCGGCCGTTCACCGGGGCGGATGCCCGACAGCCACGACCCGGTGGGTGTCGCCCGGGTCGGTCGGTGGTTGTGGCAGGCGTGGGCACCCAGCCTGCCGAATGCGCGCCTCGCACTGACCCCGGGCCGGGCCGCGCGGCGCATCAGGGCCGACCTCGACGCGGAGTGGCGGACGGGTTCGCCACGACGGGGGCAGCGCCGGCCCCGCTGACCGCCCGCCCGGTCCGGCCCGCAGCCGCCGGGTGGCCGAATCAGGAGGAAGTTCACAAGAACGTCACAAGCCATCGCGTACGGTCAGGGCAATCCGGGCAGTGGGCGATGGTGCGGGCGCGGCATCGTCGATCTCCCACGATCTCCGATGCCCGTCGAGACCACCTAGCATCCCTCCCGTCGTCCGACGAACGAGGAGGGTCCGTGAGTCCGAGTGACCGACCGGCGTCCGTCGTGCTCTGCGCCTACACGCTGGAGCGATGGGACGACCTGTGCGGTGCGGTCGAGGCGGCGCACGCGCAGCTCCTGGCCGACGACGACCTGATCCTCGTGGTCGACCACAACGACGAGCTGCTGGCCCGCAGCCGGGAACGCTGGGCCGGTGCCGATCGGACCGCGATCGTCCCCAACGACCGTGCGCGCGGGCTGTCCGGTGCGCGCAACACCGCCATCGGGGCGACCTCGGGCGAGATCCTCGTGTTCCTCGATGACGACGCGACGTTGACCGCGGGCTCGCTCGCCCGGTTGCGCGCCCCGTTCGCCGAACCCGAGGTCGTCGCGGTCGGTGGAGCGCCGGTTCCCCGCTGGGTCGGTGGACGGCGCCCGGGCTGGTTCCCTGCCGAGCTGGACTGGACCATCGGCTGCGCCTACACCGGGATGCCGACGACCAGGGCGGATGTGCGCAACCCGATCGGCGCCATCATGGCGATCCGTCGTGAGGTCTTCGACGGTGTGGGCCTCTTCCTGGAGGGGGTCGGTCGCGTCGGGACCGTGCCCCTGGGGTGCGAGGAGACCGAGCTGGCGATCCGCGCCCGGCAGGCGCAGCCGCAGGCACGTGTGGTCTACGAGCCCGGCGCCACCGTCCTGCACACCGTGACCGAGGGGCGGGCGACCGCCCGGTACCTCCTGCGCAGGGGGTACGCCGAAGGGCTCTCGAAGGCTGCGATCTCGCGGCACGTGGGGGCCGGTGACGCGTTGGCGTCCGAGACGAGCTACGTCACGTCGACCCTGCCGCGCGGTGTGGCACGTGAGCTCGGCCGCACGGTGCGGGGAGACGTCCACGGGCTCGGCGCGGCGTCGGCCATCGTCGGTGTCCTCGTGGCGACCGGTGCGGGGTACGTCCGGGGACGCGTCACCGGGGTGCGGGTGCCCGCCGCCCCCGAGGTGTCGCCGAGCCGGCCGCCGCAGCCCACCGCCGGGAACGCTCCGTGACGGCGTCGAGCTCCCGGTGGTACGACCGGGGTTTCGCGGGGACGTACGTCCACGCCGCGCTCGGCCCGATCGCGAGCCCCTCGGTCGACGAGGTCCGCCGGGTGGTCGCGCAGACCGTGCGGGCCGCCCCCGACGGCCCGGCGGCGGCCTCGGTCCGCGGCGGGTCCGCCCGGCGCCGGACGTCGGTGGACCCCGAGGCGCTCGCCCGCCGCCTGGTGCAGCCGGCGCCGCCGCTCGAGGCCGAGGGCCGTGGTGTCGACGCCGAGCTCGCGGACCGGTGCGCGCGGGACGCCGCACCGCAGGACGACCTGCCGTTCCGGCTCGGCGTGGGCCCGGACTCGGTCACCCTGGCCTGGTGCCATGTGCTCGGCGACGCCGGGATCGCCAACGGCGCGCTGTCCGGGATCGTCGCGGCGGCCCTCGGCGGAGCGCTGCCTGCACCGCTCATCGAACCGACCTCGGCCGGGGTCACCCGGGCCGCGCTGAGGTCCGTGGTCACCAGCACCCGCGAGCTGCCCAGGGCGAACGCGGTCCCCGCACCGCCCGCCGGGAGCGGGGGCCGCCCGTCCTCCCCGGGCGTGGCGCACCTGTCCGTGGATCCCGTCGCACTGCGCTCCCTCAAGCTGCGGGCCCGTGACCTCGGTGTACGCCGCAGCTCGCTGCTCATCGCCCTCGCCGAGGTCGCCCTGCGCACGGACGGCCTCGCACCCCGCGACGACATCCGCACGGTGGTCGTCGACTGCCGCCGCTACCTGCCGGCGGGCGCCGTGGTACGCGGGAACTTCGCCGCGGGGCAGGCGCTGCGCGCGCGGTGGGACGATCCGGCGGACGTCGACCGCGCCATCGCGGGGGCGCTCGACCAGGCGCGTCCGGTGCTCGGCCTGCTGGCCGCTGCCATCCCCCGGAGGGCGACGCCCGGGTCGGCGCCGCCCGGTCCGTTCCCGGTCCGCCCGGACTACTCCGTCATCGGTCCGCTGCGCGGGGTGAACGCGCTGCCCTGGTCGGGAGCCCCGTCGTTCGTGGTCGCAGGACGCCCGGGACGCCCCGACGCGTTCGGGCTCACGTCCACCGAGATCAAGGGCCGGCTCCAGCTCACCGTGACCTACGACCGTGCGGGTGTGGACCCCGGGAGCGTGGTGGCCGTGCTCCGCACGATCGAGGCGTCGCTCATCGGGTCCGGAACCCTCACGAGGACCCCGGGGGAGAGCACATGACCGGGGCCGTCGACCCGGCGGGGCGCATCGTCCCCGGCGTCAACCCGCCGAGACCCGAGACGACGGGCGGTGAGGTCGTCTTCGCGGTCGCGGACCGTGCGGACGGCCGGTGGCAGGTCCGCACGGGCTCGGACGAGCACGGCCCCGGGTGCACGACCACCGTGCTGGTCAGGCACGACGGTGTCAGCGCCGGGTTCGTCGAGATCCACGGGCCGCCCGAGACGCTGCTGACGGCCGGGGTCCTGGACCGGGTGTCGCCGTCGCCCCGTGCGGCTGCGGTCCGGTCGGCGCGGGACGTGGCCGTCGTCATCCCCACGGCCGGCCGGGTGGACTCGGCGGGACGTGCCGTCCGTGCCGTGCTCGGAGCGCAGGACGTCACCCGGGTCGTCCTCGTCGACAACGCCCCGGTGGCCGGTCAGCCCCACCGGCAGCTGCAGCAGCTGCGCGACCTCGACCCACGGGTGACCGTCGTGGCCGAACCGTGCAAGGGCGCGTCGGCGGCCCGCAACGCCGGCGTCGACGCCTGCGACGAGCCGTACGTGGCGTTCACCGATGACGACACCGTGGTCCACCCGGGATGGGCGAGAGCACTCGCCGCAGGGCTCGACGCGGGCGCCGCCGTGGTCACCGGGCTGGTGCTGCCCGCCCGGCTGTCGAGCGACTCCGAACGGACCTTCGAGCTGCGCAGCGGGTTCGGCCACGGCGCCCTCCCGCGATGGTTCGGCGATGAGCAGCACCTGGTCGACCCGCTGTTCCCGTGGCGGCTGGGGCGACTGGGGGCGAGCAACTCGATGGCGTGCACGCGCGAGACCTGGCTGCGGGTCGGCGGGTTCCACGAGGGGCTCGGGCCGGGGCGTCGCTCGCGCGGCGGCGAGGACCTCGAGTTCATGACCCGGGCGCTCTGGCCGGGGCACCGTGCGCTCTACACCCCCGATGCGGTGCTCTGGCACTTCCACCGCGGCACGCCCGAGGACCTGCGGACCCAGATGTTCTCCTGGGGTTCCGGGCTCACGGCGGCCGCGCTGGCTCTGGCCGGCGACGATGCCCGTTTCCGGCGCAGCCTGGCACGGGTCCTGCCACGGGCCGTCGGTCGGCTGGCGAGCATCACGGACCCGGGGCTGGACGCGTACCCGGCCGCTCTGGTCTGGACGGAGCGGGCGGGTGCGGTGTTCGGCCTGGCACCGGCCGGCCGCCGCCGACGTCGACCGGTGGTGACCTCATGATGGCCGCGGCCAGGCGGGCGGGGCTGCGGCTGCGTGCCCTGGCGGGCGACCCGCAGATGCGCGGCGGTCACATCCTGCTGCTCAACGCCGCGATCACGGGGGTCCTCGGACTCGTCTTCTGGGCGATCTCCTCACGCGTCGTCTCCTCGGACGCGCTCGGGTCCGGTGCGGCGTGGGTGGGCGCGGTGATGACCGTGAGCTCGGTCTGCCAGCTGAACTCCTACCTGCTGCTGCCGAACTACCTGGGCCGGGCCGGACGCCGCGGCCGCCGGCTGCTGCTCATCACCTACGCCGTGACGGTCCCGGTCTCCGCCCTCGGCGGATGGCTCTACTTCCTGCTCCTCGCACCCGAGGAGGTCGTCGCGGTCGGTGGGCCGCGGACCGGTGGCCTGGTGTTCGCAGCGGCCTGTGCCCTGTGGACCGTGTTCACGCTCCAGGACGCCGCGTTGGCGGGAACCCGCCGGTACGGGCTGATCCCCTGGGAGAACGGCCTCTACGGTCTCGCCAAGCTCGGCCTCCTGGTGGGCCTGGCCGGGACGGGGATCTGGGCGCTCCCGCTGGCCACCGTCATCCCGTTACTCGTGCTGATCCCGGCGATCACCGTGGTCCTCATCCGCCGGCTGTCCCCGGCGCGGCTCCCGGAGCCCGAACCCGGGGCGTTCGCCGGGATGGCCCGGATGGCGTCGATCGACTGGGTGGGGACCTCGGCGGCTGCTGTGTCGACCGCCTACCTGCCGGTGCTGGTGGTGCAGATCCTCGGCGCCGCGCAGGGCGCGGCCTTCGCCGTCGTCTGGGCGTTGGTGCAGGCCGTCGACATGGCGGTCGGCGCCGTCTCGTTGTCCGCCACGGTCGAGATCGTCGCGGCCCGTGAGCACACGGCCCGGATCGTGCGGGGGCTGCTCGTCCGGGTCCTGCTCTTCTCGGGGGCCGCGGCGGTCGGTGCCGCCCTGCTCGCCCGCCCGCTGCTCACGCTCTACGCCCCGACGTACGTCGACCCAGGTGCGGAGCTCTTGGTGATCCTGACCCTGGCCAGCGTCCCGCGTGCGGTGACGAGCCTGGCGCTGGCCGTCGCCCGCGCCCAACGACTTCCCGGTCACATCCTCGTGCTCCAGGTCGGGATGACCGTCCTGGTGGTCGCGGGCACCCTGGTGCTCGTCCCGGGTACCGGGGTGATCGGCGCCGGCGTCGTCTGGCTCGGTGCGCAGCTGGTGGTCGGGGTGGCGGCGGCGTTCGCCCTGCCCAGGCTGCTGCGTGCGCGCCCGGCCGGCCCGGCGGCGGACGGCGCCACCCGGGTCGGCGACACCTCGACGACCCGCAGCACGGCAGATGCGACAGGTGGTACCTCATGACTGCGGTGGATGAACGGCGCGAGCGGGCGCCCGGACCCGGGAGCGCCGATCGGCGCAGCCTCGTGGACGGGGCGACGATCGTCCTCGGTGCGGCGGCGGTCGGGCTCGTCGCCCTCGGCTGGAGCGGGACCGATGAGACCCGGGTGTCGGACCTCGGCCTCATCTCGGCGCTGAGCCCCTGGGTCTTCGTCGGCTCCGCCCTGCTCGTGCTGCTCGGAGTGGCCCGCCTCGTCCTGCTCCCGCGGTTGTCGTTCATCGACGCGGCGCTGCTCGGGGCCCAGGTCCTCGTGCTGCACGGGACACCGGCGGTCGTGGAGTCCGCGGCCCGGTTCCCGGTCGCCTGGCTGCACGCGGGGTTCGTCAACGAGCTGATCCCGGCCGGTCAGCTGCTGACCAACGTCGATGCCAGGTTCAACTGGCCGGGCTTCTTCACGACGATGGCCGTCGTCGCGGATGCCACCGGGACCGATGTGGTCAGCTACCTGCGGTGGGCCCCGCTCGTCGCCGAGCTGCTCATCATCGCCCTCGTCTACCCGCTGACCCGCGCGCTCGGTGCCTCGAGCCGGACCGCCGCCGTCGCGGTCTGGCTGTACGCGACCTTCGACTGGGTGGGCCAGACGTACTTCGCACCGCAGACGTACGGCGTCATCCTCCAGCTGGCGTTCCTGGTGATCGCGCTGCGGACCCAGCCGCGGGACGCGCTCACCGGTCGGCGTGCGCGGTGGTTCACCCCGCTGCCCACGATCGTCCATCTGGAGGGCCGGGCCTGGTGGGGCTTCCTCCTGATGACCGGTCTGGCCGCTGCGCTCGCCGGCACCCACCAGCTCAGCCCCATCGTCCTGGTGCTCCAGCTCATGGCGATCGTCGTGATCGGGCGGGTGCGGCCACGTGAGGTCGTCTGGGTCGTCGCGCTGCTGGCCGCCGCCTGGCTGACCTTCGCCGCGAAGCCGTACTGGTCCGGTCACCTCGAGACGATCATCGGCGACATCGGGAACCTCGACGGGGTCCTGCAGAGCGCCGTGAGCGACCGGGTCGGCGGTGGCTCCGCGGCGCGGCAGGTCGTCCTCATGGTCCGGTTCGCGTTCGCCGGTGCGCTCGGCGGCCTCGCGCTCCTCGGGCTGTTCCGACGCTGGCGGGACCGGCGGCGGGTGGACGGCGTCGTCGTGGCGCTCGCGGCCGTCCCGATCGCGCTGGTGGCCATGCAGTCGTACGGCGGGGAGATCGTGCTGCGGGTCTTCCTCAACTCGCTGCCCTTCCTGGCGCTCGGGGCGGCCTGGGCGTTCGTCCCCCGCCGGGTGCTCGGCCGATGGGCCGGGGCCGCGCTCGCCGTCGTGCTGCTCGTCGGCATCCCCGCGCACATCGTCGCCCACTACGGCAACGAGCGGTTCGAGCAGGTGACGGCCGGTGACGTCGCCGCGGTGCGCGAGCTCTACGACCTGGCGCCGGCGGGGGCCTCGATCGTGGTGGTCACACCGACCATGCCGTGGCGGTTCGAGAACTACTCGGACTTCGACTACGTGGTGACCAAGGTCGACGCCTTCGTCGACCTCGACCCGGTCAGCATCCGGGCGGCGCTCCCGGAGAACTCCGACGGCACGTACCTGTTCGTGAACAACGCCCAGCTCGCGCAGCTCGAGCTCGTCAACGGGCTGGGCGACGGCTACGGCGACCAGCTGCTCGACCTGCTGGACGGGGTGCCGTGGCTCACCCGCGTGTACAGCAACGACTCCGCGGTCATCTACCGGCTGACCGAACCGACCGGGACGGAGGAATGATGAGCCGACCACGTCATGCGCGGCCCGGTGCGGGTAGTCTCCCGACCACGCCGTTCGTGGTGGCGGCGGTGCTGGCCGTGCTCGCACCGTCGCTCACCGTCCTCGGCGGTCCCGCCCTCGTGCGCGGTCCGGCCGTCGCGGCCTTCCTGATCCTCGCCCCGGGCCTCGTCGTGGTCCCGCGGCTCCGGTTGACGGTCACCGAGGGCCTGGCGCTCGTCCCGGTCGTGTCCCTGGCCACGGTGACGCTCGTCTCGATGGCCACCGCCTACCTCGGTGTGTGGTCGACCCTGCTGACCGTCTCCGTGATCGCGGGCGCGGTGTTCGCGGGCGCGGCGGCCCAGATCCTGCTGGCGTCCGGTCCGGCCTATCCCCGAGGTGGTCAGTGATGAGTACGGCTTCCATGGTGACCGCGGGCGCTGCTGCGCTCGCCGTCCTCGCCCTGGTATCGCTCCTGGCTGCGGCCCGGAGCGAGCTCACCGAGGCTGGTTCGATCCGCTGGCTGCGGCCCACGTCACGGGTCCTGAGCGTCATCGCGTTCGTCGCCATGGTGGCCGTGGTCGTCGTGCAGGTGACCGGATGAGCACCGTGCTGCTCGTCAACCACTGGCACGACGACAACAAGGGCGACTCCGCGATCACCTTGGCGACCCTGGACATGCTCGCGCCGCCCGGTGCGGGCACGGCTGTGGTGGCCTCGCTCCTGCCCGGTGACGACCCGGCGTTCGCCCGGGCGTTCCGTCATGTGACGGCGGCCCGCCCCGATGTGGTCGTCCGGCCGAGCCTGGTGCCCAGCATCGGGTCGAAGGACGGGGTCGGGACTGCCGCGACCTGGGTCCTGGGGTGGATCCCGCTCCTGCTGGGGATGCTCATCGGTCATGTGCCTGGGCGGATCAGGTCCGTGCTCTCCGGTGCGGACCGCGTCGTGCTCATCGGGGGGAGCAACATCTTCGACTCGGGGAAGCGGCGGCCGCTGGGCACGCTGCGGCTCCTCCAGCTGCTCTACCCGCTGTGGGCGGCCGACCGGCTCGGGCGCCCGGTGGACCTGGTCGGGCACACGATCGGACCGTTCGGCACGGGTGCCTCCCGGGCGTTGGTGCGGCGGCTGCTGCCGAGGGCCCGCAGCATCGTGCTGCGGGAGGAGTACTCCATGGAGCTGCTCCGCGAGCTGGTCCCGCAGGCCGTTCCCCAGGCCCGGGTCGAACCCGATACGGCCTTCGCGATCCGGCAGCCCACCGCCGATCAGGTGGATGCGGTCACCGCCCGGTACGGTCTCGCACCGCAGCGGTTCCTCGTGCTGGTCCCGCGGCAGCACCCGTACCACGAGGCCGCTGAGACCGACCGGGTCGTCGACGAGCTGGCGGCGGGGGCGTCGGCGGCCCTCGCCGAGGGGTCGATCGATCGGGTCGTCGTCCTCAGTCAGTGTCTCGGCCCGTCGGTGATCGAGGACGACCGGCCGGTGGCCCGCCGGCTGGCCGACGCCATCCCGGGGTCCCTGCTCGTGGAGGAGGACCTCACGGTGGTGGACCTGGTGGCCTTCTTCGCGGCGGCCCGGGCGGTGGTCTCGGTCCGGCTGCACGGCGCGATCCTCGCCATGTCCGCGGGGACGCCGGTGCACGCCATCGCGTACTTCACGACCAAGACCGCCGGTGTGCTGGCCCAGTGCGGGATGGCGGACCGGTGGTCCGAGTTCGAGACCTTCTCGGCGGTGGACGTGGCGCGGCTGCTCCAGGACGTGGACCCCGCGGACGTCGTGGCCGTCGCGGCCCGTGAGCGGCGCCGGTTGACCGACTGGGCGGGCACCGCGCGGTGACGACGGTCTGGCTCGTCAACCTCGGGGGCAACCCGTCGCCCGTCGACGGCGTCTCCACCGCGGTGCGCACCTATGCCTCCGCACTCACGGCGGCGGGGATCGAGGCGCGGCAGGTGAGCACACCGCACGGGGGGCTCCTCGCGGCCCTGCGGGGCGGTCGCCGACTGGCCGCGCAGGCGACGGTGGCCCGTCCCGCGGTGGTCCACCTGCACTCGGTCTACCGACCGGCGCACCTCACCTTGGCGTGGGGGCTGGCGAGGGCCGGGATCCCGTTCGTCCTGTCGCCGCACAGCGGGCTCTCGGCGGGTTCGCGGCGCCGGGACCGGCTGCGCAAGAGCGTCTGGATCGGCCTGGTCGAACGTCGGCTGCTGCGGCAGGCCGTCGCGGTCGCCGTGCTGTCCGATGCGGAGCGCGCCGACGTCCTGGCGATCGAACCCACCGCGCGGTGCCGGTACGTGCCCAACGTCACGGAGTCCGGGCCGATGACGGTCCCGCCGCCGCGGGCCGTCCGACCGGGCTCCCGTCCTCGTCTGCTGGCGCTCAGCAGGTACGACGTGGTCCAGAAGGGGCTCGACCGGATGGCGGTGCTGGCCGGTCAGCTGCCCGAGGTCGACCTCGTTGTGCGCGGGGCGCCGGACCACAACGATCCGGCGGCGCTGCGTGCGGTGCGCCGGTACATGCCGGCGAACATGGCGCTCGAACCGCCGGTGACGGGTGAGGCGAAGGCCGAGGCGCTGGCCCGCGCCGACCTCTACCTGCAGCTGTCCCGGTGGGAAGGGCTCTCGATCGCCCTGCTGGAGGCGCTCGGGGCGGGCGTCCCCTGCCTGGTGTCGCGCGAGGTCGAGGTGACGTTGCCGGTGCACCTGCGCCCGATGGTGGTGGTCGCGCCCGATGACGAGGCCGAGTGCGCCCAGGTGGTCCGCGAGCTGCTGGCCGATGTCGGCCGGCGGGAGGCCCTCGTCCGCGGCTCACGTGCGGTCGTCGGCTCCGAGCACTCCACGGACGCGCTCGGGCGGCGCCTGCTGCAGCTCTACGGGCTGGCCGAGGGCGAACCGCTGCGGGTGGACCAGTCCTTCCAGACCGAGTCGTAGGGTCCGCGCAGCCCGCCACCGGGTGCGCTGACCTGCGTCCACAGCCACGGTTCGGTCTCACCGTCGTCGTGCTGCGGGTCCCACAGCAGTGCCACCCGCGCACCCGTCGTGAACACGGCTCTCAGCGCCGCATCGAGGGCCTCCGGGGTGGTCGCGGCGCCGTCCGAGCCGGACACATGGAGCTCGGCCCACCAGATCGGCAGGGTGGTCTGCTCGGCCAGCCACGTGTCGACGGCGGCGAACTTCTGCGCGGCGGTCACCGGATCGGTGGTCACACCCTCGTCCTTGGTCCCGGTCCACCCGTCGACGACGACGAAGTCCGCGCCGTGCGCGTCCTGCAGCCACGACGTCAGCACGTCCAGCGGGCGTTGGTCGAGCACCCCCCACGCGCCGGAGATGGCGGACGGGTGCGAGGCCACCGCGGCCGAGGACCACGAGTCCATGACGACGTACGGCCCCCCGACCTGGACGGTGGGGTCGGCGGCCTTGATCGCGTCGTAGACGGTGTTGTAGAGCGCCGTGTAGGCGGCGACGTCCCAGGTGTTCGTCGAGGCGTCGAAGAAGCCCTTCATCTCGTTCCACACCTGCACGTAGCGGACCTGCGGGTAGCGCTCCAGCGCCGCCACGGCCAGATCGGCGAAGTCCTGGTAGTGCTCGGGGGTCGGGGCGACCTCGAGCAGCGACCAGTCCGTCGTCCCGGCGGTCCCGCCCTTCATCCAGTCCGGTGCACCGCACAGCGTGAGCACCGTCGTCCCGTTGGTCTGGGAGATGAGCCCCATCCGCGCGTCCAGCGACGACCAGTCGTAGACCCCTGGTGACGGCTCCGGGCTGTTGGCTCCCCAGCCCATGAGCGACTGGTTCTGGATCTGGACGTCGTCCGTGAGGACCGTGCGAGCCGCAGCCACGGAACCTGCGTCGAACCAGCTGTCGGCCGAGTACTGGTCGTGGGTCACGCCCGTCCAGAACCCCGGTGCCGACAGGTCGATCGGCTCCGGCGACGCGGCCGGTGCCGGTGAGGTCGAGGTGCAGGCGGCCGTGCACAGGATGAGGCCGATGAGGGCCGTCGCCCGCCGAGGGGGGCGGTGACGCGCAACGCTGCCGACGGGCATCGCTGATCCGTCTCCCCTCATGAGCTCGATGGACGCGGGTGCATGCCCCCAGTCTCGGATGAGGCGACGAGCCTGTGCGTGGAGTGTCCACGGATTCTCGGGTAGGGCCGAACGGGGGGCGTGCGGCCGGGGGTCCCTCAAGCGCTCGGACGGGACTCCCGATCACCTCTGACGACGATGCCGCGTCGCGGTGAGCGGGACGTCGTGCTCCGTCCACGGGCTCTGGCCGCCCGGGGCCGACCGAGAGGACCCCTGATGACCCACCCCCCTGCCCGGACCGCACGTCACGTCGTCGGCGGCCGGCGTCGCCGCGTCGTGGCGGCGCTGGTGACCGTGCCCCTGCTCCTGGTGGGCGTCCTGGCGGCACCGGCGGGCGCCGCGTCCGTCAGCTTCGCGGCCACCCAGCTGACGGCGACCGTGGTCGGTTCCCAGGTCACCGTCTCGGCGTCGGTCTCGGCCACCTCGACCACCACCGTGACGGCCTATGCGGTCTGCGCGCGGGGCCCCGCGTCGAGCAACGCCGACTTCGCCCATCGGAAGAACGCCGTGCTCGGCCCGCAGGCCACGACCTACTCGGCGACGAAGACGCTGACGCCGGGCACCTACCAGTACTACGTGTGCATCAACCAGGGCGGGACCTGGTCGGTCGTCGGCCAGCGCCGGTCCTTCACGGTGGCCGCGACGGCGACCTCGGCCACCGGTTCGACGACCTCCGCATCGCGGGCGCCCGTCGGGGACCTTCCGGGGTGGAAGCAGGTCTTCGTGGAGAACTTCGACACGTCGAGCCCGCTCGGCGGTTTCACCTCGTCGACCTACGCCTCGTCCTGGGTAGCCTACCGGGGCTTCGCCGACACCTCGCAGCGCGGTTGGTACGACCCGGCCAAGGTGATCTCGGTCGGCAACGGGGCCCTGGACTGGTACGTGCACTCCGAGCAGGGCGTCCACTACGTGTCCGCGCTGGTGCCGAAGGTGCCGTCGACCGGGTGGGGGCAGACGTACGGCCGGTACTCGTTCCGGTTCCGCGCGGACGTGCTGCCGCGGTACAAGATCGCGTTCCTCCTGTGGCCCGACTCGAACAACTGGGGTGAGGGCGAGATCGACTTCCCCGAGACCGCCGACCTCAGCGCGGGCCAGAAGATCGGTGCTGCCCTGCATCCGTACGGGGACACCACGACGGGGACCCCGTCGGCGTCCCGGGTGGTGGTCACGGATGTCGATGCCGCCTCGTCCGGGTGGCACGTGGCGACGATCGAGTGGTCGGCCGGCCGGGTCGTCGCCATCCTCGACGGGGTGACCGTCGGATCGGACACTTTCCAGGTCCCCACCACGTCGTTCCACCTGGTCTTCCAGGTGGAGACCGCGCTCGACGGCGCCGCGCCGGCCGATGCGACCGCCGGTCACGTCCAGCTCGACTGGGTCACGATGTACTCGGCGGCCGGGTAGCCGGGTACCGCGGACCCGTGGCGACGGGGCCGGGCCCCGCGGCGCACCCCAGGTAGCCTGGCCGGGGCCGGATGACGCGCAACCGCGGCTGCCCCGGAACGGAGAGGCCGCGTGGGACCGACGTCGCAGGACACCGAGGGGCCCGGCCCGGCAGGCCACGACCCGGCAGGCCACGACCCGGCAGGATCGGGACGCCTCCCGCCGGACCGGCCCGCACGGTCCGCGGGGCCCGCACGGCCCGCCGGGCTCCGCACCTCGGTGCCGGCCGCCGTCGTCGCGCTGGTCCTGCGGACGGCCATCGTCCTGCTCGCGCTTGTCGGGACCAACGGGGTGTGGCTCTTCCTCCAGGTGGTGCCGCTCGTCTACTTCACCACCCTGGCCACGCTCGGTCTCCTGGTCGTGGCGTCGTGGTCGATCCTCGCCCAGCTCCGGGGTCGTCCCGGACCACCGGCGGGCTTCCGGCTCGTCGTGACGGTCGCCTCGATCGTGGCGGGGGTCGTGGCCTGGCTGCTGATCGAACCGGAGTCGGCCGCTGTGGGGCCGATGGCCTTCGGGCTGACGTACGGGCAGATCGTGCACCAGGTGCTTCCGCTGGCGGCGACCGTCGACCTCGTCGTGCTGTCCCGTCGCGGCCGGTTGACCGTGCGGGCCGCGGCGCTCGCTGCGGCCGTGCCGACGGCGTACCTGGCCGTGGTCCTGGTCGCGGCGGCGGCGCTGGGCGTCGCCCCGCCCTATCCGTTCCTGGACGTCCGGGCGCTGGGTGGTGCCGCGGTGGCGGGCGATGTGCTGGTGTGCCTGGCGGTCGCCGTGACCGCGGCGGCCGTCCTGCTGGCGGTCGACCGCTTCGTGCCACCGCTCCTGCCGTCCGGGCCGGACGCCGGTACGTCCCGGGGGCGACGCGTGCGCTGAGCGCACTGCGCCGGAGCGGTGCGCCCCTCCGGCGCGCTCCTGGACGCGTGCTGTGACCGCACCCAGGTCAGTGCCAGGATGCCTGGCATGTCCACCTCGACCGCGGCTCCCTCAGCGCCGCCCACGAACGTCCTCGACCGCTACTTCCACATCAGCGAGCGCGGCAGCACCATCGGGACCGAGGTCCGCGGTGGCCTCGTGACGTTCTTCACGATGGCGTACATCATCGTGCTCAACCCGATCATCCTCGGCGGCAGCGATGCGACCGGGCAGGCGCTGGCGGCCCCCGCCACGATCGCCGCGACCACGTCGCTGGTCGCCGGTGTCATGACGATCCTCATGGGCGTGTGGGCGAACTTCCCGCTCGCCCTGGCCACCGGGCTCGGGATCAACGCGGTGGTGGCCTTCTCGATCGCCGTGCTGCCGGGGATGACGTGGCAGGACGCGATGGGCATCGTCGTGCTCGAGGGCATCGTCATCACGGTGCTGGTGCTCACGGGGTTCCGGCAGGCGGTGTTCAACGCGGTCC
>JAKLPK010000018.1 GCA_022013895.1 Cellulomonas sp.
CGACCGCCGAGCCCGGGAGCAGCGCGCCGGACCAGCCGATGCCGAACGCGGCGAGGATGCGCCACAGCACCCATGCCCGCAGCACCCACCACGCCGGCCGGAGCACGAGCAGGAAGTCCTCGACGGCACCCCAGCCGGGGACGCCCCGCACGGTGGCGAGCACCCGGTCGCCCTGCCGGGCCAACGCGCGGAACGGCGCGTCGAGGAGCTGACCGACGCTGCGCCGCCTGCGCGGTGCGCGCTCCGGCCCGGCGATACCCGCTGCCGTGAGCAGTTCCCGGGCGTACTCGGCCGCGGGGCCGAACACCTCCTCGGCATCCTGGCCGGTGATCCCCCTGCCCTCATCGGCCAGGGCATCGGCAAGGTTGGCCTCGAGGCCGTCGGTGAGGTCCTCGACCTGCTCGGGCCCGAGTCCGGTCAGCTCGGCCCGCACCGCCCTTGCGTAGGCGGCGACGTCGATCACGGTGGTGCTCATGCCACGTCCTCCAGCAGTCGGTTCATCGCGTCGGCGAAGCTCGCCCAGTCCTTGCGCTGACGTGCCAGCAACGTCCGCCCCTGGGCGTTAATGCCGTAGTACTTGCGGTGCGGGCCCTCGTCGGAGGGGACCACGTAGGACGTGAGCGCACCGGCCGCGTACAGCCGGCGCAAGGTGCCGTAGACCGACGCGTCCCCCACCTCGTCGATGCCGCTGGCACGCAGCCGGCGCACGACGTCGTAGCCGTAGCCGTCCTCCTCCTCGACCACCGCGAGCACCGCGAGGTCGAGCACCCCCTTGAGCAGCTGGGTCGTGTCCACCGGCACCTCCACGTCCGTTCGCCGCGGCCGGTCCGACACCGTCGCGCGAGTTGCACAGTAGTGCGCTGTCCGCAGTACCGTCGAGAACGACACACCGGCGCACCGCCACCACGATCAGCCCGCCAGGCTCCAGGCGATGCCGTCGAGGATGTCGTGCTCCGAGGTGACGACCTGCGTGAGCTCACCACCGGACGCCGCCACGGCCGCCCGCACCCGGGTGATCACCCGGGCCCACACGAGCGCCCCCGCCCCGATGACATCCACCCGACCCGGGTGCATGAAGCCGAGCTCGGCGCGCTGCGCACGGGTGCGCAGCAGCAGGTCCTCGCACGCCGCGAGCACCGCGTCCGCACCCAGCACCGAACCGTCGATGCGCAGGTGGTCGTAGTGATCCAGGCCGAGGCAGTGGGCGGTCACGCTGGTCACCGACCCGGCGAGCCCGACGAGCGTGCGGGTCGTACCGAGCGGCACGTGCAGCGCCGCCTCGTCCAGTGCCGCCTCGACATCCGCGGCGGCCCCCGCGATCTCGTCACGCGTCGGAGGGTCCGAGCGCAGGTGCCGTTCGGTGAGCCGGACCGAGCCGACGTCCATCGACCAGGCGGCGCGTGGGCGATCGGTGCCGTTCACCAGCTCGGTGGACCCGCCGCCCAGGTCGACCACCGTGAACGGGCCGTCGAACCGATCGGCGAGGACCCCGACAGCGCCCCGGAACGAGAGCTCCGCCTCCTCCTCACCGGGGACCACCTGCGGTTCGACGCCGATCGCCGCCAGCACCCCCGCGACGAACTCCGCACGGTTCGCGGCGTCCCGCGTGGCCGACGTCGCGACGTACCGCACCCGCTCGACACCGGACCGCCGGCACAGCTCGGCGTACTCGCGCGTGGTCGCCAGCGTCCGGGCCAGGGCCTCGGGTGCCAGCAGACCCGTGCGGTCCACCCCCTGCCCGAGCCTGACCACCTGCGAGCGCCGCACCACATCGTGCAGGGCCCCGTCGGCGATGTCGGCGATGAGCAACCGGATCGAGTTGGTCCCGCAGTCGATGGCAGCCACACGTGTCACCGGGACATCCTGCCAGCGCCGTGCGGGTGCCCCGTGCGCCGGACCGTGCGCCGGCCCGCGCCGTCAGCAGGTGCAGCGGTCCGGGCGCCACACGTCGCGCAGCAGGTCCAGGACCTCGTCACCGATCGGGTTCACACCCGGACCGGCCGCGAGCGCATGCGCCACCAGGACGTGCAGGCACTTCACCCTGGTCGGCATCCCGCCGGCCGAGACACCCGCGATCTGCTCGACGTGGCCGAGCTCCTCCCGGTCCCGCAGGTACGCCTCGTGGGCCGCCCGGTAGGCGGTCGCCAGCTGCTCGTCCTGGGTGAGCCGCGCGGTCAGCTCACGCATCAGACCGCCCGCCTCGAGCGTGCTCACGGCGGCCACCGCGCCCGGGCTCGTCAGGTAGTACGTCGTCGGGAAAGGGGTGCCGTCCGGCAGCCTCGGCGCGGTGCGCACCACGGTGGGACGCCCGCACACGCACCGGGCGGCGACCGCCACCACGCCCCGCGGCACACGGCCGAGCTGGGCGGCGACGACGTCGAGGTCAGCAGCGTCAACAGGCACGGGGCCATTGTCCCCCGAGCCGGGCGCACCCCGACGGGCGGACGTCAGCCTGCCGCGGCCTCGCCGGCGACCTCCACCGACTGCCACACCGAGGTGTACCAGGGCAACGACGTCGTGTCCTGGACCGCGCCCGCGGGACCGTCGGACGCCGTCGGCGTCTCCTGCACGGTCTCCGGGTCGACGACGCGGTAGGCACGCTCGCCCGGCAGCACGAAGGCCAGCCGCTCACGCGCCTGTGAGGTGACGTACGCGGGGTCCTGCCAACGCTGCAGGTCGTTCTGCAGATCGTCGTTCTGCTGCTGGGCGGCCGCCACCTGGGCGTCGAGCGCCGCGAGCGCGGCACGCTGGGCGATGTACGCGTGCAACGTCGGGTAGACCAGCACGAAGGCCAGCAGCACCACGACGCCGAGCACCATCGCCCGCGCCGTGAACAGCCTCGGCACCGTGACCCGCTCGACGGGTGCGGCACCGGACGGCGTCGCCCCGGTCCGCGCCCGACCGGTGGGTCGGCTGCGGTCGCTGCGCGGCGGTGCGGGACGGCCGGTCGAGGTCTCACCGGTCCGCGGTGCACGCCCCGACGCCGGGCGCGCCGAAGCAGGCGCAGGCGGGCGACGTGCGGTGGGCATGCCCTCGATTGTGCCCGTCGCGGCACACGGGACGGTCCGGGCGCGCCGCCGCACCGACTGATCCCACCCGCTTCACAGGACGCGCCGAACGCATGAGGGGCCGGTGACCCGAAGGTCACCGGCCCCTCACCGGACGTGCTGCCCGTCAGGCCTTGAAGCGCGGGAAGGCGCTCCTGCCGGCGTAGACACCGGCCTCGTCGAGCTCCTCCTCGATGCGCAGGAGCTGGTTGTACTTGTTGATCCGCTCACCGCGGGCCGGGGCACCGGTCTTGATCTGCCCGGCGTTCGTGGCGACCGCCAGATCGGCGATGGTGGTGTCCTCGGTCTCACCGGAACGGTGCGAGGTCATCGTGCGGAAGCCGTTGCGGTTGGCCAGCTCGACCGCGTCC
>JAKLPK010000159.1 GCA_022013895.1 Cellulomonas sp.
ACACCGTGATCGTCATGACGCGCCTGAACGGCGGACAGTTCGGGGTCAACCCCGACCTGATCCAGCGCGTCGACAGTGCACCCGACACGATCCTCACGCTCATCGACGGCACGAAGTACATCGTCGAGGAGTCGATGGCCGAGGTCATCGACCGGATCAACGAGTACCGCGCGCACGTCCTGGCCAGAGCCCGCCAGCTCACCGCACAGAGCACATCCGACACCGAACGCGGTGACGACGACCGTCCGATCGCCCCGGCGGTCCCGATCCGGCCCAGGGGGTTGTGATGGACCCGTCAGGTTTCATCGGGATCGTCCTGGCGCTGGCCGCCATCTTCGGCGCCATGATCATCGAGGGCGGTGAGCCCGCCTCGATCATCCTGCCAGGCCCGCTGATCCTGGTCTGGTTCGGGACGATCGGCGCGGGTATCGCCGGCAACACGCTCAAGGACGTCAAGGGCGCCTTCGCGGCGTTGCCGAAGGCGTTCACGGCCACCGCCCCCGACCCGGGCGCCACCATCGACACGGTGGTGTCCCTGGCCGACCGGGCACGACGTGAGGGCCTGCTCGCGCTCGAGGACGCCGCCCGCACCATCGACGACCCGTTCCTGCGCGGCGGTCTGCAGGCGGCGATCGACGGCACGGACCCCGAGGACCTGCGGATGATCCTCGAGGACAAGATCGCCTCCAAGCGCACCACCGACCGCGGGCACGCCAAGTACTTCGCCGACATGGGCGGCTACGCGCCGACCCTGGGCATCATCGGGACGGTCATCGCCCTGGTGCACGTGCTGGCGAACCTGTCCGACCCGTCCAGCCTGGGCGAGTCGATCGCCGGTGCGTTCGTCGCGACCCTGTGGGGCCTGCTGTCGGCCAACGTCCTGTGGCTGCCGGTCGCGGCCCGGATCAAGCGGTTCTCCGATCTGGAGTGCGCGCAGATGGAGGTCACGCTCGAAGGACTGCTGGCCCTCCAGGCGGGCGCCAACCCGCGGCTCGTCGGTGAGCGGCTGCGCAGCATGCTGCCCGATGAGCCCGCCAAACCTGAGAAGCAGGAGGAAGCGGCATGAGTGGGCACGGCGGTCGCGGGCGCTCACGCCGCGGCGGCCACGAGGAGGAGGAGCACGAGAACTCCGAGCGCTGGCTGATCAGCTACTCCGACCTCATCACCGTGCTGCTCGCGCTGTTCATCGTGATGTACGCGATCAGCCAGGTCGACCAGCAGAAGTTCATCGCGTTGAGCAGCTCGCTGTCGGCCGGGTTCAACGAGGGTTCCACGCAGATGTCCGTGCTCGACGGCACCACCGGGACGCAGGACGGCATCACGCCGCAGACGGACACCAGCATCTCCGAGGACACCTCGAGGCTGGTGACCGGCGACCTGGGCCTGGGCGAGCAGGCGGCGAACCCGACGCCGGTCGCGAACGCCGCGAGCGACCCGACGGTGGCCGCCGCGGAGGCCGAGCTGGCGCACCTGGAGGATGTCAAGGCCGCGATGGCCGCGGCCCTCGCGGCGCAGGGGCTGAGCGACCAGGTGACGTTCCGCATCACCTCCCGTGGGCTGGTCGCCGGGCTGGTCGCCAACGACGTGTTCTTCGCCCCCGAGTCGGCGACCCTGACCGATGCCGCCGGGAGGGTGCTCGACTCCCTGGCCCCGACCCTCAACGGTCTCGGCGAGGACCTGTCGATCGAGGGCCACGCCAACACCCTGCCGACCTCCGGCCAGTACGACAGCAACTGGGAGCTGTCGGCCGACCGGGCCACCAAGGTGCTGCGGCACCTGGTCGAGGTGAACGGAGTCCTGGGCACCCGGATCGAGGCCGTCGGCTTCGGCGACACGCGACCGCTGGTCTCCGGTACCGACGATGCGGCGATGGCCGCCAACCGTCGGGTCGACCTGGTCGTCCTGTCCGCGGCCCCGGACAACGTCCGGGCGCTGCTGCCGACCCTGGCCGGTCAATGAACGGCCCTGTGCCCGGGCCGTCGACCGGCACCGAGCTCATGAGGAAGGAGACGTCATGCCCATCGAACAACGTGTGATCGCCCAGCCGAAGATCGGCGGAGGCAAGATCGGTGGCGGGTCCTCCACACCTCCGCCCGAGGAGCCGGGGGCCGGCAAGAAGGGCGGCAAGAAGGGCGGCGGGAAGAAGAAGCTGCTGCTGATCATCGGGCCGGTCCTGCTGATCGCCGTGGCTGCCGCCGTCTACTTCCTGGTGCTGGCGCCGAAGTCGGGCTCCACGGAGGTCGTCGAGGAGCCGGCGCCGAGCCCCGGTGTCGTGCTGGTCATCGACCCGATCAGCGTGAACCTCGCCGAGGGGCACTACCTGCGGATCGGGCTCGCGCTGCAGCTCACCGACGAGGTGCCCGAGGAGGAGGAGCCCGACGGCTCCAAGGCGCTCGACGCCGCCATCACGCTGTTCAGCGGTCACACGGTGGCCGAGGTCTCCGACCCCGCGACCCGCGAGTCGATGCGCGCCGAGCTCGAGACGACTCTCGAGGAGATCTACGACGGGGAGGTGATGGGTGTCTACTTCACCAACTTCGTGACCCAGTGAGCCCAGCTCACCGCCGGCCCCGCCGGTGATCCGGGGCGCCATGGAGGGCGCCGCACCGCTTCGCAGCTGCTCGACGGACGAGCCGCAGACCGCCCAGGACGGGAGGTGCGAAGAAGATTCACCTCGACGTGCCTCAGAGTTGGCTGTCACTCACCGATGAGGCGGTCGTGAGTGTCTCCGAGCCTGCCGCGCAAGGCGCCGCCGTGCCCCGGCAGCGATCCGGCACCGTCGAGCCCAAGCTGTACGACTTCCGCCGCCCGCTGACCCTGGCGCGTGAGCAGTCGCGCCGCCTGGAGATGGCGTTCGAGCGGTTCGCCCGCATGTGGGGGACCCAGCTCACGTCGCGCCTGCGGGTGCCCTACACCGTGGTGTCCGACCAGCTGGTGCTGCGGACCTACGACGAGTACGTCTCGACCCTGCCGAGCCCGACGCTCATGGTGCTGTGCCAGGTCGAGCAGACCCGCCAGGTGGCGGCCGTGCAGATCCCGGTGGCCACCGCGTTCGTCTGGGTCGACTACCTCTTCGGTGGCACCGGCATCGGCGACGACCGGGAGCGCGAGCTCACCGACATCGAGTTCACCGTGGTCCGCGACCTGCTGCAGCGGGCGCTGGACGACCTTGGCTACACGTTCGCCTCGGTGGTGCCGCTCACGGTCGATGTGCGCTCGGTGCAGTACAACCCGCAGTTCGTCCAGGCCGTCGGGGCCAGCGAACCGGTGGTCGTCGCCTCCTTCAAGTTCACGGTCGGTGAGCGGCACGACGTGGCCACCCTCATGCTGCCGGCCGATCTCATGCTCACCGAACCCGCCTCGGACGCGCCGGACGCGGACCGCGCCGCCGAGCAGGCCAGGGTGCGGGCGCAGGCGCGGGCCCGCCTGGAGACCTCCGTGCAGGGCGTGCCCGTCGAGGTCGCCGTGCGTTTCGCGCCATCCGTGGTGCACCCCCGTGACATCGGCGACCTCAAGGTCGGCGATGTGCTGCCGCTCGCCCACCCCGCGAGCCAGCCGCTCGACGTGGTCGTCGACGGCGTCGTCCTCGCCCGGGCCGCCGCCGGCAGCCACGGGTCCCGTCTCGCCTGCCAGGTCGTCACCGTCGAGGAGCAAAACGCATGAACCCTCCCACCGCCTCTGCGACGACCACCCAGGCCGCCGCTGACGCCGCCGCCGCCCTGGTGCCCGCCGCCACCCCGCTGGTCGCGGTCCGGGTCGCCCCGGGACGACGCCGCCGCCCGGTGCCGAGGCCGTCGTGGCCTCGTTGATCGGGTCGACGAGCGCCGAGCTCGCGCTCGTGGCTGATGCCGCGGTCGTCGACGCCGTTGCGGCGGGTTCGGCGGGCGGTGCCCCGATCGCCCTGGCCGATGCGTTGCGGCCGGCGCTCGAGGCCGCCGCGGCAGCCCTGGGCGCCGGGGTGCTGGAGAACGCGCGCACCGAGCAGGTGGCCCATGTGGTCGGCCCGGACACCGAGGTCTTCGCGTTGCAGGCCGATGGCCAGGACCTGGCGTGGTTCACGGTGCGGCTGCGCGGTCCCCGGGTCAGCGGTCCGCAGGTGCCCGCACCGCGAGCCAGCATGCGGGTGCTCTACGACGTCGAGATGACGCTCACGGCGGAGCTCGGTCGCACCCGCCTCCCGCTGCGTCAGGTGCTCGAGCTGGCCCCCGGCGCGGTGCTGGAGCTGGACCGCACCGCGGGCAGCCCGGCAGATGTCATGGTCAACGGGCGGCTCATCGCCCGCGGCGAGGTCGTCGTCGTCGATGAGGACTACGGGCTGCGGATCACCGAGATCGTCGCCAGCCCGGACACGGCGCTGTAGCCATGGACTCCGTCTGGCTGTTCCTGCGGGTCGCGGTGGCGCTGGCCTGCGTGCTCGGCGTGATCTGGATCGCCGGTCGGCGCCTGGGCGGGTCCCGTGCCGCGCGCGGCACCGATGAGCCGCACGTGCGCATCGTGGACCGTTCGGCGCTCGGCCGGCACGCGGGCGTCGCGGTGCTCGCGGTCGGCAACCGGCGGATCCTGGTAGGCTACGGCGAGCAGCGGGTGGAGATGCTCACCGAGCTCAACCCCGTCGTCGTCCCGCTCGCGGCGCCACAGTCGGCACCGGCCCAGTCGACGGTGCCGCGGCCGCGTGCGGCCTCCACCGGGCGTCCGACGAGCCCGGGCCGGCCGAAGCAGACGACACCTGCGGTCGCACTGCTGGGCGCGGGTGCGCGGTCCACGACCGGTTCCGGCACCGCGGCCTCCGCCGGTCGGGTCAGCCCGGTGGCCTTCCCCCAGCTGAGCCCGGTCGAGGAGGCCGTCGTGCGCGGCACATCCCCGCTGGCCGGCTCGGTGCTCTCCCCGCAGTCGTGGAAGGACGCCATGCACGCGCTGCAGGAACGCACGGTGCGCCGGTGAACCTCGCCGTCCTGGTCGGCCACCTGCTGGCCGCGCCCACCGACCCGACCGCCCCGGCCGTCCCGGCGACCCCCGCGGGCGACACCGTCTCGGTCGCGATCAACGGTGTGAACGGCACACCGTCGAGCTCGATCGTCGTGCTGCTGGCGGTCACGCTGCTGTCGGTCGCCCCGTCGCTGCTGCTCATGACGACGAGCTTCACCAAGATCTTCGTGGTGCTCGCGATGACGCGGAACGCGCTCGGTCTGCAGGGCGTGCCGCCGAACCAGGTGATGGCCGGGCTGGCCCTGTTCCTCTCGCTCTTCATCATGTCGCCGGTGATCTCCGATGTGAACACCGACGGGATCCAGCCCTACCTGCACGGTGAGATGACGTTCTCCCAGGCGGTCGGCGCGGCCGAGGCGCCGCTCGCGGAGTTCATGGTCGCGCACACCCGTGAGGAGGACATCGCGCTCGTCACCCGGGCCGCGGACCTGGAGAACCCGGCCAACGCGGAGTCGGTGCCGTTCACCACACTGGCGCCGGCGTTCATGCTGTCGGAGCTGCGCAGCGCGTTCATCATGGGCTTCGTCATCTTCGTGCCGTTCCTGGTGATCGACCTCGTGGTGGCCGCGGCGCTGATGAGCATGGGCATGATGATGCTGCCGCCGACCATGGTGGCCCTGCCGTTCAAGCTGCTGCTGTTCGTGCTGGTCGACGGCTGGGGTCTGGTCATCACGGCCCTGCTCGGCTCGTACTCCGGGGCCGGCTGATGGACCCGGCAGCAGTCCTGGACATCGCGCGTGAGGCGATGGTGCTGGCCGCCAAGCTGGCGGCACCCGTGCTCATCACCTCGCTCGTGGTCGGTTTCGTGGTCTCCCTGGTGCAGTCGGTCACCCAGATCCAGGAGGTCACGCTCTCGTTCGTGCCCAAGGCGGTGGCGGCGGCGCTCGCGCTGCTCATCACCGGGCAGTGGATGATCTCCTCGCTCGTTGAGTTCACCACCGAGCTGTACTCCCGGATGCCGGCGCTGGTCGGGGGCTGACCCGTGGACCCGATCGCCGTGACGCTCTCGTTGCAGACCGTGCAGACCACGATGCTGGCCTCGGTGCGGGTCGCGGCGTTCCTGGTGATCGCCCCGCCGTTCGCCAACAAGGCGGTGCCGGGCACGGTGCGGGTCGCTCTGGCGCTCGCGATCGGGGCTGCGGTGTCATCGGGACTCGACCAGGTGGTGCCGGACACCACGGGCGGGTTCATCGGCTCGGTGGTCATGCAGGTGGTGATCGGGCTCGCGCTCGGCTTCGGGGTGTACCTGGTGTTCGCGGCGGTGCAGACCGCCGGCGCCATGATCGACCAGTTCGGTGGTTTCCAGATGGCCGCGGCGTACGACCCGTTGAGCCAGAGCAACGGTGCCCCGATCATGCGGCTCTACGAGTGGCTGGCCGTCGCGCTGCTGTTCGCCTCCGACGGCTACCAGGTGGTGCTGCGCGGGCTGGTGCGCACCTTCACCGCGTTGCCGCTGGACATGTCGCTCAACACCTCGGCCCTGGCCGAGCAGCTGACGTCCGGTCTGACCGCGATGATCGCGGGCGCCCTGCAGATCGCCGGACCGCTCGTGGTGGTGCTCTTCCTCACCGATGCCGGGCTGGGCCTGCTCACCAAGGTGGCTCCGGCGCTCAACGCGTTCGCGATGGGCTTCCCGCTCAAGGTCCTGGTCACGCTCGTCTTCGTCGGGTTCGCCGTCCTCGCGCTGCCGAGCGTGCTGGGCGGGCTCGCGGACGACTCGGTGGTCTTCATGGGCCGCGTCGTGGGGGCAGGTCGATGAGCTCCGACGGTCAGGAACGCACCCACAAGGCGTCCCCGCAGAAGATGAAGGACGTCCGCAAGAAGGGCGGCCTCGGCAAGTCGCAGGACCTCACCGGCTGGCTCACGCTGGCGGCGGCGGTCGCGATGATGCCCGCTGTGGTGGTGCGTGCCCGCGAGGCGGTCACCGAACAGCTGTTCATGGTCAAGGACGTGGCGGTCGACCCGTCGCCGGCCCGGGCCCTCGCCGCGCTGAGCGCCGGGCTCGGCAGCGTGATCGGGATCCTGCTGCCGATGTTCCTGGTGGTGGTCGCGGTCGCCGTGGTCGTCAACATCGCCCAGGGGGGCGGGGTGCACCCGGTGTTCCGGTTGCGTACCGAGTCGCTCAACCCGGGCAAGGGGATCAAGCGGCTGTTCAGCCCGACGACCCTGTGGGAGGCGGTCAAGACGCTCGCGAAGTCGGCTGCCGTCGGGTTGGCCGTGTACATCACGCTGCAGTCCCTCGTCCCGGCCCTCATGGGATCGGGCCGGCTGTCGCTGGCCGCGGTGCTCACCATGGCCGGCAGCTCGCTCACCTCGATGGTGCGGGCCGGGGTGGCGGCGGGGATCGCGCTGGCGTTGGTCGACCTGGCCGTCGTCATCAAGCGCAACCGCAAGCAGACGATGATGACCACCCGCGAGGTCCAGGACGAGGGCAAGCGCAACGAGGGCGACCCGAAGGTGAAGGGTGCCATCCGGGCCCGGCAGCGCCAGGCGAGCCGCAACCGCATGATGGCGGCCGTCGCCGACGCCGATGTGCTGGTGGTCAACCCGACCCATGTGGCGGTCGCCCTGCGGTACGAGCCGGGGGCCGGTGCCCCCAAGGTCGTCGCGAAGGGTTCCGGTGCCATCGCGACCCGGTTGCGCGAGATCGCGGCCCGCAACCGGGTGCCGATGGTCGAGGACGTGCCGTTGGCCCGGGCGCTGTACGCCGCCTGCCAGCTCGACCAGGAGGTCCCGGAGTACCTGTTCATGGCGGTGGCCCGCGTGCTGGCCTTCGTCATGGCGCTGCGGCGACGCGGTGCCGCAGCCGGTCAGCACCGCACGCCCGGCGGTACCGCGCTGCCGGAGTACGTGGGTGCGGATCACGCCGCCGTCGCCCGGGACCACGCCCGCAGCGCGGTCCGCCGCAAGCATCGGCCGGCACCCGCGCCGGCTGGTCCCGCACCTGCACCTCAGTCCGTCGCCCGCCCGTCCGCCTCGGAGGCCCAGGCATGAAGAACCGCCCGATCGCCCAGCTCGCCGTCCCGGTCGGTGTCGTCGGCGTCGTCATGCTGCTCGTGGTCCCGCTGCCGTCGCAGCTGCTCGACGTGCTCATCGCGCTCAACATCACGGCATCGTTGGTCATCCTGCTCACCAGCATGTACGTGAAGCGGCCGCTCGACTTCTCGGTGTTCCCCTCGCTGATCCTGGTGTTCACGCTGTTCCGGCTGGGCCTGAACGTGGCGAGCACCCGGTTGGTGCTGCGTGACGGGTTCGCCGGTCAGGTGATCGAGGCGTTCGGGCACTTCGTGGTCGGCGGGTCCCTGGTGATCGGCCTGGTGATCTTCATGATCCTGGTGATCATCCAGTTCGTCGTCATCACCAACGGTGCCGGTCGTGTCGCGGAGGTGGGCGCCCGGTTCACGCTGGACGCGATGCCCGGTAAGCAGATGGCGATCGACGCCGACCTGAACTCGGGGCTGATCGACGAGGACACCGCGCGCAAGCGCCGGGCGGACATCTCGGCCGAGGCGGACTTCTACGGCGCGATGGACGGTGGGTCGAAGTTCGTCAAGGGTGATGCGATCGCCGGGGTGGTCATCACGGTGATCAACCTGGTCGGCGGGTTCGTCATTGGCATGGTGCAGCGCGGGATGACGGCGGGCGATGCGATCAACACCTACTCGGTGCTGAGCGTCGGCGACGGTCTGGTCACCCAGATCCCGGCCCTGCTGCTGTCGGTGGCCACCGGCATCGTGGTCACCCGGGCGAGCGCCGAGGGCGATCTGGGCTCCGCGGCGGCCAACCAGCTGCTGCAGTCGAGCCAGGCGCTGACGATCGCCGGTGCCGGGGCGATCGGCCTGGGGCTGCTGCCGGGTATGCCGAAGCTGCCGTTCACCGTGGTCGGCGCGACGTTGCTGTTCTTCGCCCAGCGCCGCAGGAGCCAGCTCGCCCAGGAGGCCGCGGCCGCCGTGACCGCCCAGGAGGTGCCGGCCGCCGCACCGAGCTCGGACACGCCGGAGGCCCTCATCGAGCAGATGCGGGTGCACTCGTTGGAGATCCTGCTCTCCCCTGACCTGGTGGACCTGGTCGGTTCGGGTCCCGAGCAGGACCTGCTGGCCCGGGTGCGCGGGTTGCGGCGCAAGATCGCGCTCGACCTGGGCATCGTGGTGCCGCCGGTGCGGACCCGCGACAGCGTGGACCTGCCGCGGTCGACCTACGTGGTGCGGGTCGCCGGGGTGGAGGCCGGTCGTGGTGAGGCGCCGGCCGGCCGGGTGCTCGCACTCGGTGACGACCTCGGTGCGCTGCCGGGGACGGCGGTCACCGAACCGGTGTTCGGGCTGCCCGGCAAGTGGGTGCCGAGCGAGCTGCGGCACGCCGCCGAGATGACCGGGGCCACCGTCGTGGACAGGTCGTCGGTGCTCATCACGCATCTGGGGTCGATCATCACCCAGTACGCCCCGCGACTGCTGGGCCGTGAGGACGTCCGGGTGCTCACCGAGGGGCTGAAGAAGGTCAACCCGTCGGTGGTCGAGGAGCTGGTCCCTGGTCTGCTCTCGTTGGGCGAGGTGCAGCGGGTGCTGCAGGGCCTGCTGGCCGAGCAGGTGCCGATCCGCGACCTGGGCCGCATCTACGAGGCGTTGACGCTGCGCGCCCGGCTGGGCACCGACCCCGAGCCCCTCATCGAGGCGGCGCGTGCGGGGCTGGGGCCGGCACTCGTCGCGCCGTACGCGGCCGAGGGTTCGGTGCGGGTGGTCACGTTGGAACCGTCGCTCGAGCAGCAGCTCCTGGAGGCGCTGCGGCCGGGGGACGGCGGGACCCAGCTGCTGATCGACCCAGGTCTGCTCGACCAGGCGCTGGTGCAGCTGCGGCACGCGGTCCAGAACGCGGAGGCGGACGGTCGGCAGGTGGTGCTGGCGTGCGCCCCGGCGATCCGGCCGGCGTTGCACCGGCTCCTGGCACTTGCCCAGCCGAGGCTCGCGGTGCTCTCCTACTCCGAGGTCACGGGCGCTGGGCTCATCGTGCAGACGGTCGGGGTGGTGAGCGGTGGCCGAGCGATTGCTGCTTGAGGGTTCCGATCTGTCCGAGCTCATGTCGCATGTGCGGTCCGAGTTCGGACCGCACGCCAAGATCATCCGGGCCGAACGGGTGCGGCAGGGCGGCTTCGCGGGCTTCTTCGCGAAGGAGAAGTACGAGCTGACGGTCGATGTGCCCCAGATGCCACCCGCACCGGTGCGTCCGTTGCGTTCGCACCGCCCGCCGCCGTCCTCCCTGGAGGAGCTGCTGGACGCGGCCGATGAGGCGGACCACTCCCTGCTGCCGGATCCGATGTCCGCGCGGGAGGCGATCGTGGCGCGGCCGGACCAGGCGGCGCGGGCGGCGAAGCCGCGGGCGGCGACGGCCGGTGCCCAGTTCGCCACGGTGCTCGACCAGGTCCGCGCCCTCGCGGACGAGGGACTGCCGGCCGAGGCGTTCACCCCGCTGATCCCCTCGGCGGTCGCACCGGAGGCTGCCGAGGCCTCGGCCGTTCCCCCAACTCCGGGCCCGTCCCGCGCGCAGGGGTCCGCGGGCGCGGCCGTCGTCCCCGAGCCTCCGGTCGAGTCCGGCGAACGGCTGCGGGCGGCCCTGACCGGGCTCGGTGTCCCGGCGCAGCTGCTGGGCGGCGCCCGGCTCACGCTCGCCGGGGTCCTGGACGCGATCCCGCCGGGTCCGACGCCGCCCCGCGACGCCGGGCAGGTGCTCGCGCTGGTGGGTGCCGCCGCCGACCTGGCGGCCGTCGTCCCGCTGCTGGTGGAACGGATGCGACTCAATCCGTCCGATGTCGTGCAGGTCGGCGGACCTGCGCGGTCGGACGCGGCGGCTGCGCCGGACCGGCCCACCCGGGTGGCCGGTGCGAGCGGGTTGTCGACCTGGCGGGCGCGGGCGGCCACGGCCAGGCACCCGTGGTTGGTGGTGGTGCCGGTGGGCGCCGATGCCGAGGAGCGGGCGGTCGCGGCCGAGGAGGTGGACGCGTGCCGTCCGGACCAGGTGTGGGCCGTGATCGACGCCCGGCTGAAGCCGGTCGACGCCGTGCGCTGGCTCGACCAGGTCGGCGCGCGCCGTCCGGTGGATGCTCTCGCGGTGCGTGCGCTCATGGACACCGCCGCGCCGGGCACCGTGCTCGGCCTGGGCCGTCCGGTGGCGTGGCTGGACGGGCTCCCCACCTCGCGCATGGTGTGGGCGGCGGCCCTGGGCCAGCCGCTCGACGCTGCGCTGGGCTGAACCACCGCGGATCGGCGTGCGCCGGTAGGGCGAACGGGTCGGTCGGCCGCGGCGGGTGTCATGTCGGGCGTCGGGACCGCACGGTAGGGTCGCCCCATGTTGGTGCTCAGCCGTCGCGTGGGCGAGCGACTCCTCATCGGTGACGACGTGGTCATCACCGTCATCGAGGTCCGAAGCGACGGCGTGCGGCTCGGCATCGAGGCTCCTCGTGAGATCCGGGTGCACCGGGCGGAGGTGCTCGAGGCCGTGCGGCGTTCGAACGTCGAGGCGGTCGGCGCGGACGAGGCCACCGAGGCGGCGCTGCGCAGGCTCGTGATCCCGGCGAAGGAGGGCGCAGCGGAGCCGTCCGACGAGGGGGCCACCGGCGCACCGCCGGACGCCGCCCCTGCACCGCCGGCTGCCGACCCCGCACCGCCGCCCGTCCCGCGCCCCTCGGCCCTCGCCCGCAAGCCCACTCCCCGACCTCGCGGGAACGCTCCCGCCGGTGGCTAGGTAATCCTCACGAACCGTGACCCGATGCCGATCGAGCAGGGACGAGGCGGCACCGGACGGCGTCGTCCTGGACGGAGGGGCGGCGGCACATGGCGGCGCGGACCACGGAAGCCGGACCGCAGCTCGCACGGAGCCGGTGGGCGTGGTTCTGGGACCGGCCCGTCGCCCTGCAGATCGGTTCCGCCGTCGCCCTGCTCTCGGTGGTGTTCATCGTCGTCGGCGGAGGTGGGGCCGTCGCACTGTGGCACGCCGGTGTGAACCTCGAGCACATGTCGTCCAGCACCGCGGACCAGACCGCGCTCGCCGCGCTGTCCACCGGCCAGCTGCGCAGCCACACCTACGCCGTGCAGGTCGCTGCGGCCGACTCGTCCTCACGGGACGAGCTGGTCCGGGCCTGGACCGCGAACGACGCCGCGGTCGATGAGCAGATCGCGGGCTACGCGGGCGCCCAGGACGACCAGTGGCAGCAGTTCGTCGCCGGCTGGGACGCCTGGAAGGCGCTGCGTGACGCCACGGTCTCACCCGCGGCCCGGTCGGGGGACCTGACGACCCTCACCTCCGCACTCGCAGCCCCGGCCGCTGACCCGGACGTCGCCGGCACACCGTTGGCCGCCCTGCAGCTCCGGGTCGATGCGCAGGTCGCCACGATCATGGCGAGCGGTCAGCGGGAGATCCGGACCGTCATCGTCCTGCTGATGGTCGCCTTCCTGATCGGCGCGACCGCATCGGCCCTGCTCGCGGTGACCGTCACCCGGCGGATCACGCGGGCCCTGCACGGCGTCGAGCTGACGCTCACGGCCATGGCCGACGGCGACCTCACGACGCCGGTGACGGTGACGACCAAGGATGAGGCGGGCCGGATGGCGTCGGCCCTGGGCCGGATGCAGGACTCGCTGCGCACGACGCTCGACCAGGTCATCTCCGCGACCGGCCGGGTCACCGACGCCGTGTCCACGCTCACCGCCGCGAACTCGCGCGCCGCCGGATCGACCCGCGAGACCTCCAGCCAGGCCGATGTGCTGGCCGGATCGGCCGAGCAGGTGTCCCGTAACGTGCAGACGGTCGCGGTCGGCGCCTCCCAGATCCACGACTCGATCACCGAGATCGCCGCGAACGCCTCGTCGGCGGCGTCGGTCGCCGGACGGGCGACGGCCGCGGCCCGCACCGCGAACGACCGGGTCGCACGGCTCGGTGACTCGAGCCGTGAGATCGGCTCCGTGGTCAAGGTCATCACCTCGGTCGCCGAGCAGACGAACCTGCTGGCGCTCAACGCGACCATCGAGGCCGCCCGGGCGGGGGAGGCCGGCAAGGGCTTCGCGGTCGTCGCGGGTGAGGTCAAGGAGCTGGCCCAGGCGACCGCGAGGGCCACGGGTGACATCGCCCGGCAGATCGAGGCGATCCAGCACGACACGGACGGTGCGGTCGAGGCGATCGAGGAGATCGGCTCGATCATCGGCTCGATCAACGACTACCAGACCAGCATCGCGGCCGCCGTCGAGGAACAGGCCGCCACCACCACGACGATGAGCCGCGGTGTGGACGAGGCAGCGGCCGGCTCCGAGCAGATCGCCGGGTCCATCGGCGGGGTCGCGCGTTCGGCGGGGTCGAGCGCGGTCGTGGTCGGCGAGGTCCAGCAGCAGATCGGCCTGCTCACCCAGGCCGCGACCGAGATCCGGCAGGCCGTCTCGGGGTACGTCACGACGCGCTGAGCGCAGCTGCGCGGCGGGTCACCATGCCCGGTGCGCGGACCACCGGGGCTGCGACCGCCGCGGATCCGGGCCGGGCCGAGAGGCGACGCGATCGACGGGCTCGTACGCGCCGCGGAGGGGCTGCGCGCGGGGTCTTGTCCGCCGTCGCCTAGGTGGTAGCCCCCGGGGCTCCCGCCTCGCCCGGTCAAGTTCTCAGGTTCGTGTGCGTGAGGTCGATGAGCACTCTGCACGGGGGATCGGACTTGGAGGACGCGCGTGGACGACAACGAGGACATCGTTCGGGAGTTCTTGGTCGAGAGCTACGAGAACCTCGACCAGCTCGACCGCGACCTGGTGGAGCTCGAGGGCGAGCCCGGGTCACGGTCGCTGCTGTCGAGCATCTTCCGCACGGTGCACACGATCAAGGGCACCAGCGGGTTCCTGGGCTTCGGGCGGTTGGAGCGGGTCACCCATGTGGGTGAGTCGCTGCTCGTCGAGCTGCGGGACGGCAAGCGGCAGATGGACCAGCGCACCACCGATGTGCTGCTGACCATCACGGACACGGTCCGCGAGATCCTCGGTGCGGTCGAGAAGGACGGCTCCGAGGGCGACGTCGACGTCGACGAGGTGGTCGCCGCGGTCGAGGCCCTGCGCGCAGGTGTCGTCCCGGCCCCCGCGCCGGTCGCCGTCGCACCGCCGGTCGTCGAGCCCGTCGCAGCCCCGGCCGAGCCCGAGCCCGTCGAGCCCGAACCGGCCGCCGTCGCCGAACCCATGCCCGCCGAACCTGAGCCCGAGCCCGTCGCCGAACCGGAGCCCCCGGTGGCCGATGTCGTGGAGCCTCCCGCGAAGACCGCGCCCGCCGCACCGGCAGCCAAGCGGATCATCGGCCGCCGACCGGCCGACCAGAACGGGTCCGGCGACAGCGCCCCGGCACTTCCGGAGCAGCGTCACGTCCCGACCGCCGAGCAGCCGCCCGCCGCCGCTCCGGCCGCGAAGGCCGTGCCGGCCGACGACGCCCCCGCGGGTGCCACGCGTGGTGCGAACGAGACCTCGATCCGGGTGGACGTCGAGGTGCTGGACTCCCTGATGCGCCAGGTCGGCGAGCTCGTGCTGGCCCGCAACCAGATCACCCGGCTCGCGCAGGGTTCCGAGGAGGCCGAGCTCGTCCGGGCCTCCCAGCGCCTCAACCTCATCGCCGGTGAGCTGCAGGAGGGCGTCATGAAGACGCGCATGCAGCCCATCGAGCACGTGTGGTCGAAGATGCCGCGCGTCGTGCGCGACCTGGCCGCGTCGTGCGGCCGCGAGGTCGTGCTGGAGATGACCGGCAAGGAGACCGAGCTCGACCGCAGCCTGCTCGAGGCCGTCAAGGACCCGCTCACGCACCTGGTGCGCAACGCGGTGGACCACGGGGTCGAACCGGCCGATGTGCGCATCGCGGCGGGCAAACCCGCCAAGGGTGTGCTGTCCCTGCGTGCCTACCACGCGGGCGGCCAGGTGGTCGTCGAGGTGGCCGACGACGGGCGCGGCATCGACCCTGCGAAGGTGGCCGAGGCCGCCGTCGCGAAGGGGGTGCGGACGGCTGCGCAGGTGGCGGGCATGAGCCCGGCCGATCTGCTGCAGCTGCTGTTCCTGCCCGGCTTCTCCACCGCCGAGAAGGTCACGAAGGTGTCCGGCCGCGGGGTCGGCATGGATGTGGTGCGCACCAAGATCGAGGGCATCGGCGGCACCGTCGACGTCGAGTCGACGTTGGGCAAGGGCACGGTCTGGCGGCTGCGGATCCCGTTGACGCTGGCGATCATGCCGACGCTCACGGTGGCCTGTGCGGGTGACCTGTACGCCGTCCCGCAGGTCAACCTGCTCGAGCTGGTGGCGCTGGACTCCAGCCGCGGTTCGGGTGGGATCGAGTACGTGCATGCGGCGCCGGTCTACCGGTTGCGTGGCGAGCTGCTCCCGCTGGTCGGTCTGCGCGAGGCGCTCGCGCTGCCGGGCGACGACGAGGGCGTCACGACCGTGATCGCCGTGGTGCAGGCCGACGGCCGCCGGTTCGGGCTGCTGGTCGACCAGGTGCTCAACACCGAGGAGATCGTGGTCAAGCCGTTGTCGGCACGGTTGAAGGCGATCGGCGTCTACGCCGGGGCCACCGTGCTCGGTGACGGCCGGGTGGCACTCATCCTCGATGTGCAGGCCATCGCCCGCCGGGCCCTGCCCGGTGAGCCGGCCGAGAAGGTCACCGATCTGCTGGCCGCCGCGAACGGTGCGAACGACGAGACCGAGCAGGTGCTCGTGGTCGGTGTCGGCACCGATCGGCGGGTCGCCATGCCGCTGGCCTCGGTGGCCCGGCTGGAGCATCTGCGCACGGCCGATCTGGAGCTGGTCGGTGGGCGTGAGGTGGTCCAGTACCGCGACACGATCCTGCCGCTCATGCGGCTGGGGCACCTGCTGGGTGCGGCCGGTGCACCGGACGGGGACGAGCTGCTGGTGGTCGTGTACTCGCGGGCGGGCCGCAGTGTCGGGCTCGTCGTGGACGAGATCCTCGACATCGTCGACGACCACGTCTTCGAGCACTCCGATGTGGAGGACTCCGGTCTGCTGGGCTCCACCGTGCTGGGCGGCCGGGTCACCGAGCTGCTCGATGTGCAGGCCGCGATCCTCGCGGTCGACCCGACCTTCTACGACGACCGTGCCGGACAGGCCGATGTCGACGCCGCGTTCTCTGAGCTGGTGGGAGCAACCCGATGAGCCAGTACGTGACTTTCACGCTCGACGGCACCCTGTACGGGGTCGATGTGCTCCGCGTGCAGGAGGCGTTGCGCTCGCACACCCGCACCCGGGTGCCGTTGGCCCCCGAGACGGTGGCCGGCCTGGTCAACCTGCGTGGTCAGGTGGTGCTCACCGTCGACCTGCGGACCCGGCTGTCGCTGGCTCCCCGCGAGGCCGGGATCGAACCGATGATGGTCGTCGTCCGGGTGGACGACGAGGCCATCAGCCTGCTGGTGGACGAGATCGGCGACGTCGTGGACGCCGAGGCCGACACGTTCGCCCCTCCGCCGGACACCCTCGAGGCCGAGATGCGTTCGGTCGTCGTGGGTGCCCACAAGCTCGATGACAGGTTGCTGCTCGTGCTCGATGTCGACCGCGCAGTGGCCTAAGACCGGAAGAAGAACGTCGTCATGTCGCAGTCCCTCACCAGCCCGTCCGTCAACCGTCGCCGGACTTTCCTCGATCTGCCGCTCATCACCAAGTTCGGCGTGGTGCTCGGTCTGTTCCTCGCTGTCACCATCGCCCTCACGACGTTGTCGATCGTGCGGCTCCTGGGTCTGAGCGCCTCGGCGCACGAGACCTACGAGCAGAACAGCGTCCCGATGACGAAGCTGCTCACCGCCGAGGCCGACTTCGGCAACCTGCGGGCGCGGATCGCCTCGTTGAGCGAGGTCCCGGCGGATCAGCAGGCGGACGCGATCGCGGACGTCAAGGCGAAGGTCGATGCGGTCAACGCCTCGGTGAGCGCGTACCTCCCGGGCGCCCGGAGCCAGGAGAACGCGGATGCGATCGAGGCCGGCCTGGCGACCTATGTGGAGGTGGTGGACAACAAGCTCACCACTTTCGCCGCGGGTGTGGCGACCACACCTGAGACGGCCACCGCGACGCGTGAGGCGGCGGCCGCTCTCAACGCGCTGTTCGCGGACGAGACGACGCTGCAGGCCGAGCAGGCCGCCCAGCGGGACACGGCCGGGAGCGAGAGCGCCAAGCAGGCGGTGTGGCTGCTCGTGAGCGGGCTGGCGGTCGCGCTGGTGCTGGTGCTCGCCCTCGGGCTGCGCGTGTTCGCGAGCCTGCGGCGCACGGTCGCCGACGTCCAGGTCTCGATCGAGGCGCTGGCAGCCGGCGACCTGACCCGCGACCCGCAGGTCACGACGAGGGACGAGATCGGCCAGATCGCGGCGGGTCTGGGACGCGCCCAGGCGGCACTGCGCCAGGTGATCTCGCGGGTGGTGACGACGACGTCCGCGGTGGCGGACTCGGCACGGGATCTCACGTCCTCCAGCAGCCAGGTGGCCTCGGGGGCACAAGGAGCCGCGAACCAGTCGGGTGTGGTCGCGGCTGCCGCTGAGCAGGTCTCCCGCAACATCCAGACGGTGGCTGCGGGTGCTGAGCAGATGGGTAGCTCGATCGGTGAGATCGCGCAGAATGCGTCGCAGGCGGCGAAGGTGGCGGCTCAGGCCACGGATGTGGCGGCGGCGACCAATGAGCAGGTGGCGCGTCTTGGGGTTTCGTCGCAGGAGATCGGTGCGGTGGTCAAGACGATCACGCAGATCGCGGAGCAGACGAATCTGTTGGGGTTGAAGGCGACGATCGAGTCGGCTCGTGTTGGTGAGGCGGGGAAGGGTTTCGCGGTGGTGGCCGGTGAGGTCAAGGACCTGGCGCAGGAGACCGCGAAGGCGACGGAGGACATTGCCCGCAGGGTGGAGGCGATCCAGTCCGAGACCGGTGGTGCGGTGGAGGCGATCGGTCAGATCGCGGTGATCGTGGCCCAGATCAACGACTACCAGACGACCATCGCTGCTGCGGTGGAGGAGCAGACCGTCACCACCAACGAGATGAGCCGCAACGTCGCGGAGGCCGCCACCGGGTCGGGCGAGATCGCCTCGAACATCACGGGGGTCGCCTCGGCGGCCAACGCCTCGACCGACGTCGCCCAGAAGATGGGCGTCGCCGTCGCCGACCTCGCACGCCTCGCCGGTGAGCTCGCCGACGAGGTCGCAACCTTCAGCTGCTGAGCAGCCCGGCACCTGCTGACCCGCCCAGGTTCAGACTGCCGCGGCCGGCTCCTCGGGGGCGTCCACCGCGAGGGTGCGCGGCAGCACGACGCTCACCAGACCGGCCACCAGAGCGGCGACGACGAGCACCGGCACCGGTCCGGCCCGATCGAGCAACCAGCCGCCGCCTCCGTCACCGATCACACCACCGGCCCCCATCGCCGCGCCCATCCACCCGAAGGCCTCGGTGCTCCGCCCGGCCGGCACCGTCCGGGACAGCCGGTCGAACAACGTCGTCGCCGCCGGTGCGATCGTCGTACCGAACAGGAACGAGCCGACTGCCAGCACCACCGCCCCGGCCGGGTCCGGCAGGCTCGCCCCGATCACCAGCGGCACCACCCCGGCCGCAAGGATTCCCATCCGAGGAGCCGGCGGCGCACCGGCAGCCAGCCTCGGCCCGATCACCAGCCCACCCACCAGCGAACCGACACTGGTCGCCGCCAGGAACCAGGACGCTGAAGGGAGCGCACCTCCGCCGGAGACCCGCTGCACCACCGCGAGCGACTGCAGGCACAGCACGACGAGGAACGCCCCACCGCCGACGAGCACCGGGACAGCGGCCCCGAGCCCGACGCGCCCGCGCCCCTGAGCGACCGCACTCCCGGGACCTCCCGCGGGCAGTCCCTGCACCGCGAGCACGTACACCACGGTGCCGACGAGGGTGCAGCCAGCGGCCACGACGAACGCCGTCGCGGCGCCCGCCCGCGCCGCCACCGCACCGGCGACCAACGGACCCGCGACGAACACCAGCTCCTGCAACGTGGACTCCAGCGCATAGGCCGCCGAGCTCCGAGCCGCGGGGACCAGTCGTGGCACGGCAGCCCGCACCGCCGGGGTCAACGGCGGGGTCACGAACCCGACCACCGCACCCGCGAGCACGGCCGGCAGCACCTCCCCCTGCACCCGGGAGAGGACGAGCAGGGCCACGGCCTGCGCAGCGGCCGTCACGAGCAGCACCCGCGCGTGACCTGATCGGTCCGCCCGTCGGCCCCACAGCGGTGCACCGACGCTCTGCCCGATCCCGGCGGCGGCCAGCACCGCACCCGATCCGGCATACCCGTGCACCGGGCTGATCAGCAGGATCACCGCGAACGACAGCATCGACTCGTGCAGCCGACCCACCAGTGAACCGGTGAGCGCGGCGGCGACCCGCGGCAGCCGCAGCAGCTCGAGGTAGGTCCGCACCTCAGTCCTCGAACAGTGCGCGCATCCCGACGGCCTGCGCCCGCAGGTAGACCGGGACCAGATCGGTCGGTACGGCGCGGGTCACGACCGCCCCGCCGTCATGCACCGAACCGTCCCACGCATCGACCCATCGACCGGCGGGCAGGTACACCGGCCACTCCTGCACACCGGGTTCGGTCACCGGGGCGACCAGCACATCGTCGCCGAGCTGGAACTGGCGCGGGAACGCCCACACCGCCTCGTCGTGCGGGTGGTCGACGAACAGGCCGCGCAGCAGCGGGCGGTCGGTGGCCAGCGTGCGGCGGGTCTGCTCGACCAGGTACGGGCGCAGCCGTCCGCGCAGGTGGGCGTACCGGCGGAACACCGGGACCACCGAGTCGTCCCCCGTGATCTGCGCGACGTTCCACGGTGTGCGGTCGCGCAGCGGCAGCCGGTGGTGGTTGAACTCGGAGTGGTACTGCATGAGCGGCAGGAAGGTCGAGGCCGCCACCGCCCGCAGGTACAGCTGGGCATCCGGCACCGGACCGGAGAAGCCCGCGATGTCCCAGCCCCAGTAGACGATGCCGCCGGACGCCGCCGTGATCCCGGCGTGCAACGAGTGCCGGTAGGCCTCCCACGTGGAGTCCTCGTCCCCGGCCCAGAACGTGCCGTGCGCCTGCGACCCGGTGAACCCGGCCCGGGAGAACGTGACCGGCGCCTTCCCGGCCGAGCGCAGCAGGTCGCCGAACGCCTGCGCGTAGTGCACCGGGTTGAGGTTGTTGCCCTCATCGCCGCGCCTGCCGTCCGCGTAGCGCAGGTCGTCGCCCCAGGCGTGCTCACCGCCGTCGGTCTTGAACCCGTCGACGCCGAGGTCCTCGACCAGGTAGCGCCGGTACGCCGTCCACGCCTCGCGGCCCGCCGGGGTGGACAGGTCCGGCATGAAGGCGCGTGGGAACCACCAGCCACGGTTGCGGTACGGCCGCCCGTCGGCCTCGCGGATGAGATGGCCGCCCCGCGCCAGCGCGGCGCCGTCGGCGAGCACCTGGGTCGACTCCACCGACGTCCAGGCCACGTCGTCGCGGGCGATCGTCTCATCGGTCTTGAGCAGCGGGATCTGCCAGAGCACCACCTTGATGCCGCGGGCGTGCATGTCCGCGATCCAGGCCGCCGGGTCCGGCCAGGCACCGTCCGACGGGTAGGTGAGGTCCTGCGCACGACGCGGCGACCCGTCCTCGTGCACGGCGTAGCGGGCGTCCCGGAACTCGGTGATGCCGAGCTCATCGCTCCACGCCTCCACCACGACGACGCCCACCGGCACATCGAGCTCGGCGTGGGTGTCCATCCGCTGCGTGACGATCTGCTGGGTGTTCCACTCGTTGCCCGAGGCCCACAGCGAGAACACCCAGTCCGGCAGCTCGGCCGCGCGGCCCACCTGGTCACCGAACGCCCGCAGCACGGTCGCCACATCGCCGTCCCACACGTCGACGTCCAGCACGGGGGCCGACGAGCCGTCGACGGCCGCCTCCACCACGAGCTCATCGGCGGCGGCGGCGCCGACGTCGAACCAGGTCCGGCGACTGGTGCGCACGTGGAAACCCCAGCCGTCACCGCCGACGACGTGCGCGAACGGCATCGGCAGATAGGTGCGTCCGTGCCGGCCCTGCCCCTTGTACTGCTCGAACACGACGGCGTCCGGCGTGCGACCGCGCTGGTCCACCGCATCGAACCGCTCACCGAAGCCGATGACGTGCTCGGCCGGGGCCAGCCGCAGCGCGAACCGCACCCGGTGCACACCCTCGGCATCGGCCCACCACCGCACCGAACCGGGGACCAGGCGCGGGTGCTCGGCTGCCCCGGCGACCCGCAGCGTCCCGCCCGCGGACCGCCACCGGCCCGCGCTCACCGGGTACCAGGGTCCCTCCCAGGCGGCGCCGTCGGCCAGCCGGGCCTCGAACCGGTACCGGGCGGGCTCCTCGGTGGCCAGTCCCGGCAGCGTCCCGTGCCAGGCACCGTCCTGGCGCAGCCCCGCGGCCTGCACCTCGGCGAGGTGACCCTCACCGCCGGCCAAGGCCGCCGGGTCGATGCCTGCGGCCGCTCCGGGTCGCAGGGCCACGACCGCGCCGTCGCCCGGACCTTCGATCCGGCAGATGAGGTCGGTCAGCCCGCCCTGCACCACGACGCCCACCGTGAACGGGTCGCCGAGCTGCGGCCGGACCGGGACGAGCTGGTCCACCGAATCCGCGTCCAGGTGCCAGTCGCCGGCGGGTAGGTGCCAGAATGCCG
>JAKLPK010000160.1 GCA_022013895.1 Cellulomonas sp.
CACACCCAAGTGGATCCTGCTGGCCATCGGCAACATCGTGACCTGGGAGTTCGTCGGCTACAACATGCTGATCTTCTACTCGGCGCTGCGTTCGGTGCCCGGTGAGCTCTACGAGGCCGCCGCCATCGACGGGGCCGGGTCGTGGCGCGTGGTCTTCTCGATCAAGCTCCCCGCACTGCGCCAGGCGATCGTCATCGCCACCATCTTCTCGATCATCGGCTCGTTCCAGCTGTTCAACGAACCGAACATCCTGCGCACGCTCATCCCGTCGGTGATCTCGACGTACTTCACGCCCAACATGTACGCGTTCAACCTCTCCTTCGCGGGTCAGCAGTACAACTACGCGGCGACCCTGGCCATCGTCATGGGTGTGTTCACCGCGGTGATCGCCTACGTGGTCCAGCTGCGCGGCAGCCGGGAGGCGAACCGCTGATGTCGACCCTCACCCGCGCCAAGGTGCCCGGTCCCCGCCGGCCCGTCAGCCCGTACGGCGGCCCGTCCACCCGGCTCACGCTCGTCATGGTGCTGTTCGCGCTCTACGCGCTGCTGCCGCTGGCCTGGCTGCTCATCAACGCCAGCAAGACCCAGCCGAACCTGCTCAGCTCGTTCGGGCTGTGGTTCTCCGGGCCGTTCGCCCTCATCGACAACATCCAGCAGGTGTTCGCCTACGACGACGGCATCTACCTGCGCTGGCTGGGCAACACGCTGCTCTACGTCGTGCTCGGCGCCGGTGGCGCCACCGCGCTGGCCACGCTGGCCGGCTACGGGCTGGCCAAGTACGACTTCCCGGGCAAACGGGCCGTCTGGGCCGTCGTGCTCGGGGCCATCGCGATCCCCGGCACGGCGCTCGCGGTGCCCACCTTCCTGATGTTCAGCCAGCTGCACCTGACCAACACGATCTGGGCCATCGTCGTGCCCTCGCTCGTCTCCCCGTTCGGGCTCTACCTCATCTGGGTCTACGCCCTGGACGCGGTGCCCACCGAGATCCTCGAGGCCGCCCGCATCGACGGGGCCGGTGAGCTGCGCACGTTCGCCACCATCGGCGTCCGGCTGCTCACCCCGGGCATCGTCACCGTGCTGCTGTTCGCCGTGGTCGCGACCTGGAACAACTACTTCCTGCCGCTCATCATGCTCAACGACCCGCAGCTGTTCCCGCTGACCATCGGCCTGCAGCAGTGGAACCTCAAGGCGACCGGGGTCTCCGCGAGCCCCATCTACAACCTGGTGATCACCGGTTCGCTGCTGGCCATCGTGCCGATCGTGGCGATCTTCCTCTCGCTCCAGCGGTACTGGCAGTCCGGTCTGGCTGCCGGGAGCGTCAAGGCCTGACCCCGGGCCCCTCGAACCCTCTCCACCCGTATGACCCTGTCCACGATGATGTGAAAGGAACGCACATGTCAGCAGCTCCCCGCCACCGTGCCCGCGCGATCGCCGCGCTCGCGGTGGGTGCCCTGGTCTCCGTCTCCCTCGCGGCCTGCTCCAGCAGCAGCTCCTCGGGCGGCTCCACGGCGGACGCCTCCGCAGGCGCCTCCGCCCTGGACGCGGTGCTCGAGGCGGGCGGTGAGATCACCTACTGGACCTGGACGCCCTCGGCCAAGGACCAGGTCGCGGCCTTCGAGAAGGCCTACCCCAACGTCACGGTCAACCTCGTCGACACCGGCGGCGCCGCGGACAACAACACCAAGCTGCAGAACGCCATCAAGGCCGGCAGCGGTGCGCCCGATGTCGTGCAGATCGAGTACCAGTCCCTGCCGCAGTTCGTGCTGCCGGGCTACCTCACCGACCTCACGCAGTACGGCTTCGGCGACCTGGAGTCGAACTTCAGCGCCTCGACCTGGGGTGCGGTCAGCCAGAGCGACGGCATCTGGGCCCTGCCCCAGGACTCCGGCCCGATGGTGATGTTCTACAACAAGACGGTCTTCGACACCTATGGCCTCACGGTCCCCACCACGTGGGACGAGTACATCGCCCAGGCCAAGAAGCTGCACGACGCGGACCCGACGAAGTACTTCGCCAACGACCCGGGCGACGCCGGCTACACGACGTCGATGATCTGGCAGGCGGGCGGCACACCGTTCGTCTCCGAGGGTGAGACCGTCACCATCAACCTGCAGGACGCCGGTTCCACGAAGTGGGCCGACATGTGGAACCAGCTCAACGAGCCCGGGCTGCTCGGCTCGATCCCCGGCTGGAGCGACCAGTGGTTCCAGGCTCTGGGCGACGGCACCATCGCGACCCTGGTGACCGGTGGCTGGATGCCCGGTGTGCTGGAGGCCTCCGTGCCGACCGGTTCGGGTCAGTGGCGGGTTGCCCCGATGCCGACCTACGACGCGAACGACCTGGTCACCGCTGAGAACGGCGGCTCCTCCGAGGCCGTCGTCAAGCAGTCGGCCAACCCGGCCCTGGCCGCGGCGTTCCTGCGCTGGCTGAACTCCGACGAGGCGTCGATCTCCGTCTTCCTCGCGTCCGGCGGGTTCCCGGCCACCACGGCCGATCTGGAGTCGGCCGAGTTCCTGGGCAAGGAGTCGGAGTACTTCGGCGGTCAGAAGATCAACGAGGTCATCGTCGACTCGTCGAAGCACGTCGTGAGCGGGTGGCAGTACCTGCCGTGGCAGTCCTACGCCAACAGCGTCTTCAGCGACACCGTCGGGCAGTCGTTCCTCAACCACACCGACATCAACGAGGGCCTCAAGGCCTGGCAGGAGCAGAACGTCTCCTACGGCGAGGAGCAGGGCTTCACGGTCAAGACCAGCTGACCTGGTGTCCCCCCGGGGTGGGGCCGGCCGCGCGCCGGCCCCACCCTCCCGTCCTGAGCAGGAGCACCGCCTGATGTCGACCACCCCCGCGGCCCCGGCCGTGAGCACGTTCACCGTCGGTGATCACGACTTCCTGGCCGACGGGCACCCGGTGCGGCTGCTCTCGGGCGCCCTGCACTACCCGCGGATCCACCCCGGTGCCTGGCGGGACCGGGTGGTCAAGGCCCGTCAGATGGGTCTCAACACCATCGAGACCTACGTCTTCTGGAACGAGCACTCGCCCCGCCCGGGCACGTTCGACACCGAAGGCCGTCTGGACCTGGTCCGCTTCCTGCAGATCGTCGGCGAGGAGGGCATGCGCGCCATCGTGCGGCCCGGGCCCTACGTGTGCGCCGAGTGGGACAACGGCGGGCTGCCGGCCTGGTTGACCGCCGACCCCGCGGTGGGGCTGCGGCGGGCCGAACCGCACTACCTGGCCGCGGTCGACGAGTACCTGCGCACGGTCTACGCCCTGCTCGCCCCGCTGCAGGTGGACCGCGGCGGGCCCGTGGTGCTCGTGCAGGTGGAGAACGAGTACGGCGCCTACGGCGGCGACCAGGACTACCTGCGCCACCTGGTGGACCTCACCCGTGAGTGCGGGATCACGGTGCCGCTCACCACGGTCGACCAGCCCGATCCGGTGATGCTCCAGCGCGGTTCGTTGCCCGAGCTGCTGCGGACCGCCTCGTTCGGTGCCCGGGCCACCGAGCGGTTGGCCACGCTGCGTGACCACCAGCCGACCGGTCCGCTCATGTGCGCCGAGTTCTGGTGCGGCTGGTTCGACCACTGGGGAGCCCACCACCACGTGACCGACGTCGAGGCCTCGGCCCGTGAGCTGGACGATCTGCTCGCGGCGGGTGCCTCCGTCAACATCTACATGCTGCACGGCGGTACGAGCTTCGCGCTCACGTCCGGCGCCAACGACAAGGGCGTCTACCAGCCGACCGTCACCTCCTACGACTACGACGCCCCGCTGGACGAGGCCGGTCGCCCCACCGCCAAGTACTGGCGGTTCCGGGAGGTGATCGCGCGCTACGCCCCCGTCGGTGAGCAGGTGCCGGCCGCCGCCGCACCCGCGCCGGCGATCGAGGTGCCGCTGACCCCGGTGGATGGTCTGCGCGAGGCGGCCGAGGCGGTCACCGACTGGGTGTCGCACGACGTCGACCGCACCGCACCCCCCACCCTCGACGAGCTCGCGCAGTGGCGTGGTCTGGTGCTGCAGCGCGCCCAGATCCCACCGGCCGCGCACAGCCGCGTGCTGGAGGTCGGCGAGGTGCGCGACCGGGTCGCGGTCTGGTTCGACGGGCGTCCGGCCGGTGTGCTGGCCCGCGACCACCACGACCGGGCGCTCGTGCTGCCCGCAGGTGGCGGTGAGCTGCTGCTGCTGGTCGAGGACCAGGGCCGGGTCAACTACGGGCCGCGGCTGGGCGAACCCAAGGGTGTCCTGGGCCCGGTGACGGTCGGGGGCGTGGCCGTGACCGGCTGGTCCTCGCTCATCGTCGACCACGATCTGCTGGCGGCCCGCGTGCTGGACGCACCGGACCGCCCACGCGCGCCTGACGGGACGCCGGCCGCGCTCGCCGGACCCGTGCTGGCCCGTGCCCGGTTCACGCTCGACGGACCGGCCGACCTGTTCCTCGACACCCGCGACTGGGGTCGGGGGATGGCCTGGGTCAACGGCTGGCCGCTGGGTCGGTACTGGTCCCGCGGGCCGCAGCACACCCTCTACGTGCCCGGACCGGCGACCCGGGCGGGCAGCAACGACCTCGTGGTCCTGGAGACCACGGCGGCCCGACCGGTGGCCCGGTTCGTGCCGCACCCCGACCTCGGTCACACCGAGGTATGAGCTGAACAGGAGCGCCCCCATGGTGCAGTGGCCCGATGCGATGCGGTTCGGCGGCGACTACAACCCCGAGCAGTGGCCGACCTCCGTCTGGGACGAGGATGTGCGGCTGATGAACCGCGCGGGGGTGACCACCGCGACGGTGGGGGTCTTCTCGTGGGCCAAGCTCGAGCCGCGGCCGGGGGAGTACGACTTCGGCTGGTTGGACGACGTGCTCGACCGGTTGCACGCCGGTGGGGTCCGGGTGCTGCTGGCCACGGCCACGGCGTCCCCACCGGCCTGGCTCGCGCGCCTGGAACCGGGCTCGCTGCCGGTGACCGCCGACGGGGTGCGGCTCGGGTTCGGGTCACGCCAGGGGTACAGCCCGTCGTCGCAGGCCTACCGAAGCCATGCGTTGCGGCTCGTGGAGCAGCTGGCCCGCCGGTACGGCTCGCACCC
>JAKLPK010000161.1 GCA_022013895.1 Cellulomonas sp.
CGATCGTCGCGGCCCAGGACGTCGAACCGCTGCTGCGCCGGCACATCGCGGTCATGGACCGCTACGACCCGGAGCGTCAGGTCGGTCTGGTGCTCGACGAGTGGGGCACCTGGTGGGACGTCGAGCCCGGCACCAACCCGGGGTTCCTGTACCAGCAGAACACGATGCGTGACGCCCTGGTCGCGTCAGTGCACTTCGATGTGTTCCACCGGCTCGCCGAGCGCCTGACCATGGCCAACATCGCCCAGACGGTCAATGTGCTGCAGGCCATGCTGCTCACCGACGAGGCGACCGGTGCGCTGGTGCGCACGCCGACGTACCACGTGTTCGAGATGAACAAGGTGCACCAGGACGCCACCTCGGTGCCGGTCCACGTGCGTGCCCCGGGCGCCGCGCACGCGGTGGGTGACCGGGTGGTGCCGACCGTCTCCGCCTCGGCCAGCGTGGTCGACGGCCGCTGCCACGTCTCGCTCACCAACACCGATCTGGACCGTGCCGTCGAGGTGGAGCTCGACCTGCGCGGCGCCGGTTTCGCCGAGGTGAGCGCCCGGGTGCTGGCGCCGGAGTCGGTGCGGGACTTCAACAGCGCCGACGACCCCGAGCAGGTCGTCCCGCATGCGCTCGAGGTGACCATGACCGCCACGGGTGCCCGGCTGACCCTCCCGCCCCACTCCTTCGCGATCGTCGAGGCCCGCTGATGCCCAGCACCGTCGTCGTCCCGGACATCCCCCAGGGGCCGCTGTCCCCGGCCTGGCGCACGTGCGTCGGCACCGGGCGGCTCAACCTGGCACTGCGCGCCGACTACCTCGAGTCGTTGGCCCGGGTGCAGCGTGAGATCGGCTTCACCCACATCCGCGGCCACGGGCTGCTCAGCGATGACATGGGTGTGCTGCGCACCGATGACGTCGACGGCCGGACTCACCGCCGGTACTCCTTCACCTACGTCGACCAGGTGCACGACAGGTTCCTGGCCCTGGGCATCCGGCCGTTCCTCGAGCTGGGGTTCATGCCGTCCCAGCTCGCCTCGGGCGACCAGACGGTGTTCTGGTGGAAGGGCAACATCACCCCACCGGCCGATCTGCGGGCGTGGACGGATCTGGTCCAGGCGTTCCTGCGCCACGAGATCGAGCGCTACGGGATCGAGGAGGTGCGCCGCTGGCCGATCGAGGTCTGGAACGAGCCGAACCTCGACATCTTCTGGAAGGACGCCGATCAGCAGGCGTACTTCCGGCTGTACGAGGCGACCGCCCGCGCGGTCAAGGACGTCGATGCGTCGTTGCAGGTGGGAGGCCCGGCGATCTCTCCCGGGGCCGATGAGTGGTGGGCGCCCTACGTGGAGTTCGTGACCAGCCGCGACGTCCCCGTGGACTTCGTGAGCCGGCACGCCTACTCCTCCCGGGAGGCGCAGGCCATCCCCTTCGGCACCTACCAGGAGCTCATGCCGCCGGCCGATCTGCTGACCCAGTTCGGTGCCCCGCGCGAGCACCTCGCGGGGACGGCGCTGGCCGGGCTGCCGGTGCACATCACCGAGTTCAACACCTCCTACCGACCGGACAACCCGATCCACGACACCGCCTACAACGCGGCGTACCTGGCCCCGGTGATCGCGGGTGGGGGCGAGCTGGCGGACTCGTTCTCGTACTGGACGTTCTGCGACGTGTTCGAGGAGCTGAACATCCCGACGTCGTTCTTCCACGGCGGGTTCGGGCTGCTCACCCACCGGCAGATCGCCAAGCCGACGTACCACCTCTACGCGTTCATGGCGCGGATGGGTGCGCAGGTGCTGGCCCGCGGCGAGGACCACCTGGTCTGCGCCGATGCCTCCGGCCGGGTGACCGTGCTGGCCTGGCAGCCGGTGGGTGGCACCGAGGGGGAGCCCGCCCCCGAGCGGCACGAGCTGACGCTCTCGGTCCCGGTGCGTTCGCACGGGGCACCGGCAGCGGACGGTTCGGGTGTGCTGGTGCTGCGTGAACGGGTCAACGAGGACGACGGCAACGCCTTCGCCGTCTGGCGCGAGCTGGGCCGGCCGGCGTCCCCCGACGCCCGTCAGCTCGAGGTGCTGCGGCGTTACGAGGCCCCTGCGGTGGAGCACACGCGGTTGAACGTGGTCGGCGGTCGGGTCGAGCTGCGGCTGCCGCTGGCCCGGCACGAGGTGACGTTCGTCGAGCTGTCGCCCGTCGTGGAGACGGTGCACGAGGGGCTCGACGACCGTCGACTGCTCGGCGTGGACGACGACCGGCTGGTCGCCGTCCACGAGCGGTAGGGCGTCGGCGTCGAGGGTCGGCGGGCTGCTCGGCGCCCGCCGGCCCTGAGCGGTGGGTCAGCCGAGCAGGCCGCCGAGCAGACCGCCGCCGCTGCTGGAGCCGGACGACTGCGTCCCGCCGCTGATCACCGACTCGCTCGGCTGGATGAGCACGTAGCCCTGACCGCCGAACGCCATCTGGAAGGTCTCACCGGAGCCGCCGCGCAGCATCGAGCCGAGGCCGCCGGTGTCCACCCGCAGGTCCATCGTGACGCCCGCGGTCCACAGCACCACGGCCTGCGGGTCGCCGAACGTGTGGGCGGAGGCGACGTCGAGCGCGACGGGCTCGCCGTCGGTGACGACCGCCACGTAGCCGGTGCCGCGCAGCGACACGTTGTAGAGACCGCCGGTCATCATGCCGCCGCGGGCCTGGAGGCGGTGGATGTCCCACTCGATGGAGGACGAGAACGCCAGCACGCTCGCGCCGTTGACCGAGATCATGTCGTTCTCGAGGTAGATCACCTGCACGTCATGGGCGAGCTCACCGAGGAACAGCTCGCCCTGGCCGCTCGCGAGCATGAGGTCGACGCCCTCGCCGGTCACGGCCTGCTTGAGCATCTTGTTCAGACCGGACCCCTTCTTCTCGAAGCGGACGTCGCCCTGGTAGCCGACCATCGAGCCGGCCCGGCACCAGACGGGGCCGTACCCCATCTGGGCCTTGAGCATCTTCTTGCCCTGGAGGGAGAACTGGTCGGTGGACGCGTTCTCCTTGAAATCCGTGAACAGTGCGCCGTGCAGCGTCATCGGGAGTTCCTCAGGTCGGCGCGGCCGCACCGGTGGGCCGCTGTCGCGCCGACCCTAACGTCCGCCGCGGCCTGTGCGTAGGCTGAAAGCGGGCAATCACCATCGGTCACGACGGCGTGGCCGACGACGGAAGGGGACACGGGACCATGGGCTTCCTCGACAAGGCGAAGGCGGCGGCCAACGACCTTGCCGCCAAGGCGGACACCGCGCTGGCCGGTGCCGGTCTGGGCGGTGGCAGCGGTGCCTACGCCGACCCGGACAGCTATCTGCGCGACCTGGGGGTGCTCAGCTACCTGCAGGCGACCGGTCGACCGGTCGATGACGCCGAGCGGCAGCGGGTGCTCGAGGCGTTGCAGCAGATGGAGACCGGCGGGCAGCTGCGCTCGCTCACCGTGCGCACCGGGGCCGGGCCGGTGCCTGGTCAGCCCGGCGCGATGGGGTACGCGCCCCCGGCCCCCGGTGCGGGGACGCCGCCCCCGCCCGCCCCCTCCGCACCGCCTGCACCGGGCGTCGCGGCTCCGCCTGCTCCCTCCGCCCCGCCGGCACCGGGCAGTGCGACGCCGACGCCGTCCTCCGCACCGCCGCCCCCGCCGTCCTGGGCCTGAGGTCGGGCGCGGATCGGGGTCACCCCTTGTCGTCGCCCTCGACGGACGGCGGGACCTGGACCGATCCGGGGTGCAGGACCTGGACGCCGGCCCGTTCCAGCGCCGTCGCGAGGGCGGCCGGCGGTGGGCTGTCGGTGACGAGGTAGTCGGCCCGGTCGAGCTCGGCGATCTGGGCGAACAGTCGGCGGCCGAACTTCGAGGAGTCCGCCAGCACGGCGACCCGGGTGCCGCGCGCCATCATCTCGCCCATCATCACCGCCTCGGCGAGGTTGCTCGTGGAGTACCCGCTGGCCGGGTCGACCGCGCCGACGCCGACGAGCGTCAGATCGCACCGGATGCCGAGGTCGCCCCCGGTGGCGGCGATCGGGATCTGCAGCGGGCCGACGGTGCCCTGGGCAGTGAGCCGGACCGAGCCGCCGAAGATGTACAGGTCGCGGATCATGCTCGGCACCACCTCGGCGGGCAGTCGCAACGAGTTGGTGGCGATCGTCAGGTCGTGCCGCTCCCGCAGGTTGCGCGCGACGGCGAGGGTCGTCGTCCCGGCGTTGAGCATGAGGGCGTCGCCGTCCTGGACGAGCGTGGCGGCGAGCCGGCCGATCGTCTCCTTGGCATCCGCGTGGAGCCGGAGCCGCACGTCCAGACCGAACTCGGGGCGGGGCAGGGCGACCGGGCTGACCGCGCCGCCGTGGGTCCGGATGAGGACGCCATCGGCGTCGAGCTGGTCGAGGTCCCGGCGGATCGTGTCGGGGGAGACCTCGAAGTGCTCGGCGAGACGGGCGACGGTGACCTCACCGGCGTCGACGACGTAGGCGGCGAGCTCGGCCTTGCGCCCGGCCGGCAGCCGCCGTGAGGCATTCGACTCGGGGCTTGAAGCGGACATGTGCAACTACTAGCACATTCCCGCATCGCATGGCGCCTCGGCTCCGGGTCTGTCCGCTCCGTGGCCCGTTCGCGCCTGCCGATCTGGGACCTCTGGGCCTCCGGCGCACCTGGCGATGCTCAATCGTGACAAAGACGCACTTCCGGGAACCGGCCCACGCTGTCCCAGCAAACAACCTCTGACCTGCGGATAGAGCGCGAGGCGCGAGCTCCCGACGTCGGCGGGCGGGTGCGCCGGAGGTCTTGACGTGTCGACTTCCCACCACCTAGCGTGCGGGAACACGCAAAAGTGCGCATCGAAGCGCACGATGTGGCAGGTCTCAGAGAGGAGAGAGATGAGCAACGGCGCTCGTGCAGTTCGGGGGCTTCTGGTGGCCACCGGAGCTGTCGCACTTGCCTTCACCACGGCATGCAGTGGATCTTCAAGCTCGTCGTCCAGTTCGTCCACGGGTGACAAGGTGACCCTCGAGTTCGCACAGTGGTGGGAGCCGGAGCTTCCGGACGGTGCGCTCCAGGGCATCATCGACGACTTCGAGGAGGCGAACCCGAACATCACGGTCAACCTCCTGTCGGGGCCCTACGCCTCGACCAAGGAGCAGGTCGTCGCTGGCGCGGCCTCGGGCACCATGTCCGACGTCGTCGGCCTCGACGGTGCCTGGGTGTCCGACTTCACCGAGCAGAACGCGATCACGGACCTCAGCACCCTCATGGAGGAGTACGGGTACGACGACAGCCAGCTGGTCAGCCAGGTGGCGATCGACGGGCAGACCCGGATGATCCCGGTCGTCAACTTCGTCTACCCGCTGTTCACCAACGACGACCTGCTCGCGGAGGCCGGCGTGAGCGCGGTCCCGTCGACCCGTTCGGAGTTCCTGGACGCTGCCGAGAAGATCACCGCCCTCGGCGACAGCACCTCCGGCTGGATCCTCCCGCTCTCGCTGGACGCCCCGAACGGTGTCCAGAACGACGTCATGTCGTGGGTGTGGGCCTCCGGCGGTTCGATGCTCGACGACGGTCAGCCCGACCTCACCAACGAGGCTGTGACCTCCGGCACCGAGTACATCAAGCAGCTGTGGGACGCCGGCGTCATCGCACAGGGCTCCTTCACCATGAAGGAGCAGGACAAGGTCGAGGAGTTCACCAACGGCCGGGTCGGCATGATGATCGACTCGCTCGCGCACATCAACCTGATCAAGGAAGAGAACCCGGACCTCAACTTCTCGATCTCGGCCATCCCGGCCGAGGACGGGTACACCGGTGAGCGCGGCATCCCCTACGCCTCGTGGGGCATCGGCATCGCCGAGAACTCCGAGCACAAGGCCGAGGCGTGGAAGCTCGTGGAGTACCTCATGAGCGCCGACGTCAACTCCGAGCTGTCGACCCTCGCCAACGCCTTCCCCGGCAACACGGCCTCGACGCCGGACTTCTCCGACAGCGACCCGATGTTCGAAGAGGCCTTCGCGATCTACCAGGAGGGCTACCCGGCCAACGAGTTCGTCGGCCTGCCCGTCTCCGAGCAGCTCATGCGCGACTACGGCGAGCAGCTCCAGCTGGCGCTCAACGGCGATGAGACGGTGCAGGAAGCACTGGAGAACGCCCAGGCGAAGTGGGTCGCGGAGTTCTAGCAGCTCCGTGACCAACCGGTCCGCACCGGGCACCCTGCGTGCCCGGTGCGGACCGCCCCGAAGGAGGTCCCACCTTGTCTGCCCTCGCGCAGTCCGCCCCGCCAGCCCGCCGCGACCCGGCGCCGACCTACCGTCGGCCGCTGTGGCCCCGCGTGCAGCGACGGATCACCCCCTACCTCTACCTGACGCCGACCGTCGTCCTGCTGGTCGTGCTCATGCTGCTGCCGATCGCGATGGTGATCGGCTACTCGTTCCAGGACAACGTCATCACCAACCCGAACCCCGTGTTCGTGGGGCTCGCGAACTACGCCGAGGTCCTCACCGACCCGGTGTTCTTCACGGCGGTCAAGAACACCGCCTACTTCACCGGGGTGAGCGTCGCCGCACACATGGTGCTCGGGCTCGTCTTCGCGATGATGCTCAACAGCCCGCTGCTGGCCAACCGCACCAAGGCCCTGTTCCGCACGATCTACGTCCTTCCGTGGCTGTTCACGGTCGCGATCATCGCGGTGCTGTGGCGGATGCTGCTCAACCCCAATGGTGTGGTCAACTACCTGCTGACCGCCGCGGGTCTCATCAGTGAGAACGTCGAATGGCTCGCCTCGCCCGCCACCGCGCTGCACGCGGTCACCTTCATCAACATCTGGGCGGGCTACCCGTTCTTCATGTTGAGCCTGCTCGCCGGACTGCAGGGAATCCCCAAGGACCTGTACGAGGCCGCGACGGTCGACGGCGCCAACGGCCTGCAGAGGTTCGCGAACGTGACGATCCCGCAGCTGCGCCCCATCATCATCTCGATGGCCCTGCTGGACGTCATCTGGACCACCCAGCAGTTCGCGCTGATCTGGATGACCACCGGCGGCGGCCCGATCAACGTGACCGAGATGCTGTCCACCTTCACGTACAAGCTGGCGTTCTCCAGCTACGAGTTCGCGCTCGCCTCGACCAGTGCCGTGATCGTGCTGGTGCTGTCGATGCTGCTCGCGTTCGTGTACGTCCGGTACCAGAGGTCGAGGGACTGAGATGAACCTCTCTGTCAGAAGGCGTCGCATCGCGGCGACGCAGAAGGTCCTGCTGCTGGTGGGACTGCTGGTGGGCGGGCTGTTCGCCGGTCTGCCCGTGCTGTGGATGGCGTCCAACTCGTTCAAGAAGAACACCGAGATCTTCGCGCTGCCCCCGCAGCTGGTGACCAGCGGGTTCTCGCTCGACGCCTACACCACGATCCTCACCGACCCGGTGAAGGTGCGGTTCTTCATCAACAGCTACGTGGTGGCGCTGTCCGTGACCGCGCTCACGCTGATCGTGGCGATCCTCGCCGCGTACGCGTTCAGCCGCTACGAGTTCCGGTTCAAGAACGCCCTCAACGTCATCGTCATCTCGGTGCAGGCCGTGCCGCCGATCACGCTGCTCATCCCGTACTTCGGGCTGGTCGTGGCGCTCAAGATGTACAACACCTACCAGGGGCTGATCCTCACCTACATGGTGTTCACGCTGCCCTACGCCATCATCATGATGACCGGGTACTTCAACACCCTGCCGCGTGAGCTCGACGAGGCCGTCAAGGTCGACGGCGCCGGTGCATTCCAGGCGTTGTGGCGGGTGCTCGTGCCGATCGCCGTCCCCGGCATCGTCTCGGTCGGCATCTACACGTTCATGATCGCGTGGAACGAATACCTCTTCGCGCTCACGCTCACCAAGACCGAGGACATGCGCACGGTGCCCATCGGCATCCAGCTCCTCATGGGCCAGCACTCGTACGAGTGGAGCGAGATGATGGCGATGAGCATTCTCGGCTGCATTCCGGTGCTGCTGCTGTTCCTGTTCTTCCAGCGCTATTTCATCGGTGGGATGACCGCCGGCGCAGTGAAGATCTGACCGGACCCACCAAGGAAAGAGAGAGATCTGTCATGTTGATCAGTGGTAAGGACCTGCTGGCCGTCGCGAACGAGCACAGCTTCGCGGTCCCGGCGTTCAACATCAGCGACTGGGCGATGTTCACCGGGATCCTCGCGATCAGCGAGGCCAAGCGTGCCCCGCTCATCGTCGCGATCCACCCCGACGAGCTGTCGCACATCGGCACCGACCTGCTGCCGGCGATCATCCAGGCGGCGCACAAGGCCAGCGTCCCGGTGACGATCCACCTGGACCACGGCGCCACCTACGAGCAGGTGCTCACCGCCATCCAGGCCGGGTTCACCTCGGTCATGATCGACGCCTCGATGCTGCCGTTCGAGGACAACGTCGCGATCACCCGCAAGGTCGTCGCCGCCGCGCACGCCGTCGGCGTCTCGGTCGAGGGCGAGCTCGGCACGATCGGCAAGATGGACGCCGAGGCCGAGGACGGCTCGGACACCATCACCTACACCGAGCCCGACGAGGCCGTCTCGTTCGTCGCGCAGACCGGCGTGGACTCCCTCGCCATCGCGATCGGCACCTGCCACGGCCTGTACCCGGCGTGGATGAAGCCCGAGCTCAAGCTCGACCGGCTGCAGTCCATCAAGGCCGTCGTCGACGTGCCGCTGGTGCTGCACGGCGGCTCGAACAACCCGGACACCGAGATCGGCCAGTCGGTCAAGCTCGGCGTCAACAAGATCAACATCTCGAGCGACATCAAGGCGGCC
>JAKLPK010000162.1 GCA_022013895.1 Cellulomonas sp.
CCGCGGGCCGGGGCACCGGTCTTGATCTGCCCGGCGTTCGTGGCGACCGCCAGATCGGCGATGGTGGTGTCCTCGGTCTCACCGGAACGGTGCGAGGTCATCGTGCGGAAGCCGTTGCGGTTGGCCAGCTCGACCGCGTCCAGCGTCTCGGTGAGCGTGCCGATCTGGTTGAGCTTGACCAGCAGGGCGTTCGCGGCCTTGAGCTCGATGCCCTTGGCCAGGCGGATCGGGTTGGTGACGAACAGGTCGTCGCCGACGATCTGCACCTTGTCGCCGATCTCGGTCACCAGCTGGGACCAGGTGCCCCACTCGTCCTCGCTCAGCGGGTCCTCGATGGAGACCAGCGGGTAGTCGCGGACCAGCTGCTCGTAGTACGCGATCATGAACGCGGGCGTCTGAGCCTTGCCCTCGAACTGGTAGGCGCCGTCCTTGAAGAACTCGGTCGCGGCCACGTCCAGCGCCAGACCGACGTCCTTGCCGGGCACGAAGCCGGCCTTCTCGATGGCGACCAGGATCAGGTCGAGCGCGGCACGGTTGCTCGCCAGGCTCGGCGCGAAGCCACCCTCGTCGCCCAGACCGGTCGACAGCCCCTGGGCCTTGAGCACCGACTTGAGGGAGTGGTAGACCTCGGCGCCGGTGCGCAGGGCCTCCTTGAACGTGGTGGCACCGATCGGCGCGACCATGAACTCCTGGATGTCGACGTTGGAGTCGGCGTGCGACCCACCGTTGAGGATGTTCATCATCGGCACCGGGAGCACGTGGGCGTTCGGGCCGCCGACGTAGCGGAACAGCGGCAGATCGGCCGAATCGGCCGCAGCCTTCGCCACGGCGAGCGAGACGCCGAGGATGGCGTTCGCACCGAGCTTGCCCTTGTTGGCGGTGCCGTCCAGGTCCAGCAGGGCCTGGTCGACCAGACGCTGCTCGGTCGCCTCGAAGCCGATGAGCTCAGGGGCGATCTCGTCGATCACCGCGTTCACGGCGTCCTGCACGCCCTTGCCGAGGTAGCGGGACTTGTCGCCGTCCCGGCGCTCCACGGCCTCGAACGCACCGGTGGATGCACCGGACGGAACAGCGGCCCGGGCGATGGTGCCGTCCTCGAGTGCGACCTCGACCTCCACGGTCGGGTTGCCCCGGGAGTCCAGGATCTCGCGGGCGCCAACGGCCTCGATGGTGGCCATGCTTGCTCCTTCGACGTTTCGTATGGGTAACGCCGTCAGCCTAACGAACCCGTCACCCGGCGTCGTCAGGACCTTTGCCTGCGGACGTGCCGACCCCGGCCGCCTCCGCCGAACGCACGGCGTCCTCCCAGCCGCGGGTGGCCCGACGGAGTGCTCCCTCGGCGTCCAGACCCGGGTGCGCGAGCACCAGCTCGAGCAGGGCGCGCCCGAGCTCGGCGTCCTCATCGCCCGGGCCCGACGGCGCCGCGACCGGGTCGATCCCGGCCCGACGGGCGCGCTGCGCGAGCTTGCCGGCGCGCGCGAGCGCAGGCAGCGAGGCGGGCACCCCGTCGAGCGCCGATGCGCGTTCGGGTTTCTCGATGCGCTTGAGGCGGTCCCACTGTGCGTGCAGGTCACCGTCGACCGCGGTACCCGCGAACACGTGCGGGTGGCGGCTCACGAGCTTGGCGACCAGCGCGTCGGCGACATCGTCCAGGTCGAACGGGTGCTCGGGGTCGTCCTGCGCGATCCGCGCGTGGAACACGACCTGGAGCAGCACGTCGCCGAGCTCCTCGCGAAGCCCCGCGCGGTCACCGGCATCGACGGCCTCGGCCAGCTCGTGCGACTCCTCGAGCAGGTACGGCACGAGCGTCGCATGCGTCTGGGCCGCATCCCACGGGCAGCCACCGGGCGACCGCAGACGGTCCATCACCTCGACCAGCCGGTCGAGCGAGGCGGTCACAGCGCGGGACTCACGGCGCAGAGCTCGCGACCTGGGGCTCGCGATGCCGGGTTCACTGCGTGGGGGTCGCCGTGGCGGTCGGTGTCGCGGTGGCGAACTGCCAGGCCGGGGTGGTCGGGGACGTGACGACGCTGGTCACCGAGGCCGTCTCCGGGTCGAATGTGCCGAACCGCGGGTTCACCGAGATCGACGCGGCCTTGAGCTCGGCCGCGATCTCCTCGGCGATGGCGGAGGCGTCGGTCGACTCCGAGATCTTGTTGGCGGTGAGCTCAAACCGGGCGATGGCGATGGTGCCGGCCGAGTCGGGGATGGTGGTCTGCCCCTCGAAGGCCGAGGCGATCGCGGACTTGGCATCGTCCACCGACACCGCCACGTCGTACTTCTCGGCGACCTTCAGGTAGATGGGCTCCAGCACCAGCTCGTTGAGCACGGCGGAGGCCGCGATGTCGCCCGACAACGGCTCGAAGTCACTGATCGTGGTGGCGACCTCCTGGGTGGAGATCTCCTGACCGTTCACCGTCGCCGCGACGCCCGGCTTCGCCGAGCAGCCCGCGAGGGCCCCGACCACGGCCACGGCGCTCACCACGAGCGCCACCGACCTGCGCGTCCCTGGCCGAAGCGCACCAGTCCGAGGGCCATCAGCCCGACGTCCACCCGACCGAACGATCACCGCTGACCTCCACACCTCGACACTGGCCGGGCACATCGTAGGCCCCCGACCTGGACCTCCGGGCCGGTCAGCCCTGGCGGGTGCCGACCTTCGCCGCGGCCGACACATCACCCAGGATGACGGCGTCGATGAGCTGGCGGGCCCAGCGCAGCACGTCACCGCCGTGCAGCGGCTTGCCACCGATCCGCGCCGTGGTCGGGAACGGCACGAGCACCGTGCGGACCGCCGGTTTGAGCACCACACCGGGGTACAGGCGTTTGAGGCGCAGCTGGGCCGACTCGGCCAGCTCGACCGGCGCGAACCGCACGAAGCGACCCTGCGCGGTCACATCGGACAACCCCGCCCGACGGGCGTGCTGGCGGAAGCCGGCCACCTCGAACAGGTTCTCGACGGGTTCCGGCACCGGGCCGTAGCGGTCCACCAACCCCGCCCGCGCAGCGGCCAGACCCGCCTCGTCGGTCGCCGTGGCGATGGTCCGGTACGCCTCCAGCCGCAACCGTTCATGGGCGATGTAGTCGTGCGGCAGGTGCGCGTCCACCGGCAGCTCGATCGTCACGTCCGGCTGCTCGGTC
>JAKLPK010000163.1 GCA_022013895.1 Cellulomonas sp.
TGGTCGGGATCGGTGTCGCACAGGCTCGGATGCCCGGCGTCCCACTCCTGGCGGGCGACGACGTTCGGGTGGTGGCGACACCGCAGCTCGCCACTGGGGCCGGCGCCGACGCCAGGCCGGTATCGGTGGCAGCGGTCGTGGTGGGCACGCAGCCGGGTACGGACGCCACGGGTGCGGGTGCCCAGACGATCGTCACGGTCCAGGTGCCCAGCGGCGACGCGGCGTCGCTGGCCGCGCTGGCTGCGGCTGGGAGCGTCGCGGTGGTCCTGGACTCCCGGGAGCGGTGAGGCGGATGAGCCTCGTTGTCCTGACCTCCGCGAGCGGGTCGCCCGGCGTGACGACTACCGCGCTCGGGCTGACCCTGACCTGGCACCGACCGTGCCTGCTTGTCGAGGCGGACCCGACCGGCGGCTCCGCCGTCGCGGCCGGGTACCTGCGTGGGTCGGTCCTGCCGCCCGAGGCGATGATCGAGCTGGCCCTGGCGCAGCAGGACGGGCGGCAGCTGCTCGACGCCCTCGCGCAGTTCACGCTCGAGCTTCCGGGCTCGGACAAGCGGCTCGTCCCGGGCACCCGGTCGCACGAGCAGGCGCGCAGCCTGGTCGGCCTGTGGGAGCCGCTCGCGGCGGCGCTGCGCTCGCTCGCGGAGACCGGGCAGGACGTCGTCGTGGACGCCGGGCGGCTGGGTCTGTTCGGCAGCCCCGAGCCGTTGATCGAGGCGGCGGACCTGGCGCTCCTTGTCATCCGAACCGACCTCGTCGCCCTGTCGGCGGCACGGTCGTGGGCCGAGACCCTGCGTGAGCGGTTCGAGCGGGCGGGCGCGGCGAGCTCCCTCGGTGTGCTGCTCGTGGGTGAGGGCGAACCGTTCGGTGCCCGAGAGGTCTCGCGTGTGCTGTCCCTGCCCGTGGTGGCCACGGTGGCGTGGGACACGGAGAACGCCGCCGTCCTGTCGCACGGCTCGCGGCCGCCCCGTCCCGGGTCGTGGCAGCGCCTGGCGGGTCGGCCCGGCTGGGAGGACTCGCCGTTGCTGCGCAGCATCCGCGCCGCGGCCAGTGCGATCACCGGGACAATCCGGGCCGCCACGGCCCGCCTGGACTCCGCGCATGGGGGACGACGATGACCAGCCAGCCGAGCACCGAGCCCTTGCCGCCGACGGACCCGGCCGCGCTGCCGCTGTTCGCCGACCCGCCCGCCCGTCCCGGTCGCATCCGCGGCGACTTCTCCCTCCCGCCCCTGGGTGCGGGGCCGGCCGTGCTTGACGAGGTGCGCCGCCGCCGGTCGGTGCTGAGTCCGGCGGCGACAACCACGCCTGCGAGCGGTGACGAGGCGCCGATCGACTGGGAGCTCGTGCGAGCGTTCCGCACCGTGGTTGCCGGGCGCCTCACCGCGGCCCTCGGCGGGGACTGGCGCCAGGACGTGACCGCCGACGCTGCGGTGACGCCTCGCCGGGCGGTCGACCTGGACCGCGACGAGCAGGAGCGCTACGGCTGGGCCGTCATCCACGACGTCCTCAAGGAGCACACCGCCGACGTCGTCAAGGCCGGCACGGGGGATGCGTGGAGCGGCGCCGAGCAGGCTCGGATGGCGCAGGCGGTCTTCGACGCCGTGTTCCGGCTGGGCCGACTCCAGCCCCTGATCGACGACGACAGGGCCGAGAACATCTTCATCCTCGGCCACGACCGGGTGCTGCTCCAGCTCGTCGACGGCTCTCGCGTCCAGGTCGACCCGGTGGCCGACAGCAACGAGGAGTTGGTCGACTTCTTGCGATTCCTGGCCAACCGCTCCGAGTCGAACCCGCGCCCGTTCTCCGAGAGCACCCCGCGGCTTCACCTGAAGCTTGACGGCGGCGCGCGCCTCGCCGCGACCGCGTGGGTGACCAGCAGTCCGACCGTCGTCGTGCGCCGCCACCGGCACAAGGTCGACACCCTCGCGGCGTGGGTCGATCGCGGCTGCATGACGCCCGCGTGCGCGGACTTCCTCGCCGCAGCGGTGCGCGGCAAGTGGAGCATCGTCGTGGCCGGTCCGATGTCTGCGGGCAAGACGACACTCATGCGCGCGCTGTGCGGCCAGATCCCGCGGCAGGAAGTCCTGGGAACCTTCGAGACCGAATACGAGCTGTTCCTGCGCGAGACCGGGCACCACGACGTCGTCGTCGACTGGGAGGCCCGGCCCGGCATGGGCGAGATCGGCGCCGACGGCCGGGCCGCCGGGGCGTTCGACCTGGACGAGGCGCTCAACGACAGCTTCCGCTTCGCCCTGGACCGGCAGATCGTCGGGGAGATCCGCGGCCGCGAGGTCTGGACGATGATCAAGGCGATGGAGAGCGGCACCGGGTCGCTGTCGACCACGCACGCCGCCGGCGCCGAGGCCGCCATCCGCAAGCTCGTGACCTGCGCGATGGAGGCCGGCGGGCACGTCAACCGCGACCTCGCGCTGGAGAAGCTTTCCGGGTGCCTGGACGTCATCGTCCAGCTCAACCGCCGGGTCGTGGCGATGCCGGATGGGTCCCAGCAGCTGCGGCGCTGGGTCAGCGAGGTCGTCGTCGTCGAACCCGGCGAGCGGGAGATGGGCTATTCCCTGACCCACCTGTTCGGTCCCTCCAGTGCCGGACCGGCCCGGGCGACCGGGCTAATGAGCGAGCGGTGCCGGGACCTGACGGTCGACGGCTTCGACCTCGACCTGTACCAGGCCGAGGCGGACGGTCGGGGGTGGCGAGCGTGAACGGCGCGGTGTGGTCAGCCGTGTTCGGCACGCTCGTCGTCGCTGGGCTGATCGGTGCCGTGCACGCTCTTCGCCCCCGACCGGTGCGCGAGTCGGTCGTCCGGCGCACTCCGGCGGTGGCGCGCCGGTTGGCCGCCACGTCCGGACGGAGCCGACTGGTGCTGGCCGTCTCGGTCGGCGGAGGGCTGCTGCTCGCCCTGCTGACCGGGTGGGTAGCCGCGGTCCTGATCCTGCCCGCCGCGGCTCTCGGGTTGCCGTACCTCCTGGCGGCTCCGCCCACGGCGGCCACCATCCGCCGGCTCGAGGCGATGGAGGAGTGGACCCGAAATCTGGCGGGCGTGCTCAGCTCGGGCGTCGGCCTGGAACAGGCCGTGACCGCGACACTGCGCTCGACGCCCGACGCGATCAAGCCCGAGGTCGCCGCGCTGGTCGCCCGGCTGCGCGCCCGGTGGGACACCGAGCAGGCACTGCGGGCGTTCGCGGACGACCTCGACGACGTCACCGGCGACCTCATCGTGGCGAACCTCATCCCGGCCGCGCAGCGCCGCAACCGGAGCCTGGCCAACGCGCTGCAGGGCGTAGCCGAGTCGGTGAGCGAGGACGTGACCTCCCGCCGCAAGGTCGAGGCGGGGCGCGCGAA
>JAKLPK010000164.1 GCA_022013895.1 Cellulomonas sp.
CGAAGACGACGGCCACCGCGACATAGCCCGCGGACCACCAGGCGGACTCACGCAGCGTGGGCGAGTGGGCGTGGCGGACATGCCCCAGGTAGTCGACCGCCAGCATCACGAGCAGGACCGCGACAGTCAGCGCCCAAGCCCAGGCGGGAACGTTCATGGAAGACCTCCGGTGCGCAGCAAAGGGTGGCGGAGGTCTGGTCCGGAACGACCCGTCGAGCTCAGGGCCGTGCCCGACGTCACCGGGCCGGCAGTCTCTGGCGACCGTGATGACGATGACGTCGCGGGGATTACTCCCCTCCAGGGCGCAACTGTAGGCGACCGGCCTACAGCACGCAGAACTCGTTGCCCTCGGGGTCGTTCATCACGATCCAGAAACCCATCTCGGGCAGGTCGAACTCCTGGACCTGACGCGCCCCGGCCGCCACGAGCCGCACCGCCTGCGCGCGGACCTGGTCATGCGTCGCCGGCTCCTCCTGGGTGGCACCCGGCACACCGACGTCGAGGTGCAGGCGGTTCTTCGCCGTCTTCGGCTCGGGCACCTTCTGCAGGAAGAGCCGGGGACCGGTGCCCTCGGGGTCGACCAGGATGTACGCGTCGTTCCAACGCTCGGGCGGCAGCCCCCAGGCCGTGAGTGTCGCGGGCCAGTCCTCGTACGGCGCGGGCGGCGCCTCCTCCACGTACCCGAGCGCGAAGGCCCAGAACGCGCCGAGCGCCCGCGGGTCGGCCGCGTCCAGGGTGAGTGACAGTCGTCGGTCCATCGTGGCTCCTCCTACCTCGGGTGACGGCGGCGGTCGCCGACGTCCTCAGGCCGTCGCGGCCTGCATCTGCCGTAGCTCCTTCTTGAGCCCCGAGATCTCGTCCCGCAGCCGGGCCGCGAGCTCGAACTGCAGCTCACCCGCCGCCGCGTGCATCTGGCCGGTGAGCTCCTGGATGAGATCGGCGAGGTCGGAGGCGGCCGCCCCGACGAGCCTGCTGCGCTCGTCGGTGGGAACCCGGCGGGAACCGAACCCGGGGACCGGCGCCTTGCCACGGCTCGTCTGACGCCCGCCGCCGCCGAGCAGCTCCTCGGTGTCGGCGTCCTCCCTGGCCAGCAGGTCGGTGATGTCGCCGATCTTCTTGCGCAGCGGGGTCGGGTCGATCCCGTGCTCCAGGTTGTAGGCGACCTGCCGGGCCCGGCGTCGATCCGTCTCGTCGATCGCCTTCGCCATCCCGGCGGTGATCCGGTCCGCGTACATGTGGACCTCGCCCGAGACGTTGCGGGCGGCCCGACCGATCGTCTGGATGAGCGAGGTTCCCGAGCGCAGGAACCCCTCCTTGTCGGCGTCGAGGATGGCGACGAGCGACACCTCCGGCAGGTCGAGGCCCTCACGCAGCAGGTTGATCCCGACCAGGACGTCGTACTCGCCCATGCGCAGCTCACGCAGCAGCTCCACACGGCGCAGGGTGTCGACCTCCGAGTGCAGGTAGCGGACCCGCACCCCCTTGTCGAGGAGGTAGTCGGTGAGGTCCTCGGACATCTTCTTGGTCAAGGTGGTGACCAGGACCCGCTCGTCCCGGTCGACGCGGATCTTGATCTCCCCGAGCAGGTCGTCGATCTGCCCCTTGGTCGGCTTGACCACCACCTGCGGGTCCACCAGACCCGTCGGCCGGATGATCTGCTCCACCACCCCGTCCGACATCGACAGCTCGTAGCTGCCCGGGGTCGCGGACAGGTAGACGGCCTGACCGACCCGGTCGACGAACTCCTCCCAGCGCAGCGGCCGGTTGTCCACGGCGCTCGGCAGCCGGAAACCGTGCTCGACCAACGAGCGCTTGCGCGACATGTCCCCCTCGAACATCGCGCCGATCTGCGGGACGGTCACATGCGACTCGTCGATGACGAGCAGGAAGTCCTCGGGGAAGTAGTCGATGAGCGTGTGCGGTGCCGAGCCGGGCGCGCGGCCGTCGATGTGCCGCGAGTAGTTCTCGATGCCCGCGCACGAGCCGATCTGGCGCATCATCTCGATGTCGTAGGTCGTCCGCATGCGCAGTCGCTGTGCCTCGAGCAGCTTGCCCTGCCGCTCGAACTCGGCCAGCCGCTCGGTGAGCTCGGACTCGATGCCGCCGATCGCGCGTTCCATCCGCTCCGGCCCCGCCACGTAGTGGGTCGCCGGGAAGATGTGCATCTGCTGCTCGGAGCGCACGACGTCCCCGGTGATCGGGTGCAGGGTCGCGATCGCCTCGATCTCGTCGCCGAAAAACTCGATCCGGACGGCGAGCTCCTCGTACACCGGGATGATCTCGACCGTGTCACCACGGACCCGGAAGGTGCCCCGGGTGAACGCCAGGTCGTTGCGGGAGTACTGCATCGTGACGAACTTCCGGAGGAGCTGGTCGCGGTCCACCTGGTCGCCGACGCTGAGCGTGACCATCCGGTCGACGTACTCCTGCGGGGTGCCCAGACCGTAGATGCAGCTGACCGTCGCGACCACGATGACGTCGCGCCGCGTGAGCAACGAGCTGGTTGCCGAGTGCCGCAGCCGCTCGACCTCGTCGTTGATCGACGAGTCCTTCTCGATGTAGGTGTCCGACGACGCGATGTACGCCTCGGGCTGGTAGTAGTCGTAGTAGGAGACGAAGTACTCCACCGCGTTGTTGGGCAGCAGCTCCCGGAACTCCGTCGCGAGCTGGGCCGCGAGCGTCTTGTTCGGAGCCATCACGAGTGTCGGTCGCTGCACCTGCTCGATGAGCCACGCAGTGGTCGCGGACTTGCCGGTACCGGTCGCCCCGAGCAGCACGACATCCTTCTCGCCGCCGTTGATGCGCCGGGCGAGCTCGGCGATGGCCGCAGGCTGATCACCCGATGGGGTGTACGGGGAGATCACCTCGAACGGCGCGACGGTCCGCTGCAGGTCGGTCACAGGTCGCATGGCCCCACGGTACGACGCACCACTGACACGACCGATCCGGCGACCCGGACCCGGGCCTGGGCGCCCCGCCGCTCGGGCGCGATCGGCCGAGCGCCCGGTGCAGGATCAGACCGCCTCGGCCGCCCGCTCGGCGGACAACCGGGCCCACAGCTCGTCGACCTGCCGGACGAGGTTCTCCTCGGTCCCAGCGCCGTCCAGCACCACATCGGCCGCATCGAGGCGCTCCGCGTCGCTGGCCTGGGCACCGATCCGGGCGCTGGCCTCGTCCTCGCTCAGCCCGCGCAGGTGCACGAGCCGCTCGTGGCGCTGCTCGGTGGGGGTGTGAACCACGACCAGCACGCCGAAGGAGTCGGCCTGCCCGGTCTCCAGGAGCAGCGGGACGTCGTGCACCACGACGGCATCGCCGTCCCGCGCCGCCGCAGCGGCCTCCCGCTCGGCCGCCAGCCTGCGCACCTGCGGATGCACGATGGCCTCCAGCCGTGCCCGAGCACCGGCATCTGCGAACACCACGGCGGCCAGCCCCTGCCGGTCGAGCGACCCGTCCGGGGCCAGCACCTGCGGGCCGAACGCCTCGACCACCTGGTCGAGGCCGACCGTCCCCGGGGCCACCGCATCGCGCGCCAGACGGTCCGAGTCGATCACCACCGCACCGAGCTCGGCGAACCTGCGCGCCGCGACGGACTTGCCGGCCGCGATGCCTCCCGTGAGCCCGATGCGCTGCATCCACCCATCCTGCCCCTGGTGGCGATCACGCGCCGGGCGGGTCCGAGGTACGCGCGGCACCGCGCCCGGGACGCCGACGGCCGGCCACCTCGTGAGGTGGCCGGCCGTCGTAGGAACTGCTCAGTTCCCGGTGAGCTCAGTTCCCGGTGAGCTTCTCGCGCAGAGCGGCGAGCGCCTCGTCGGAGGCCAGCGTGCCGGTCGCCTCCTCCGTGGAGGAGGAGTACGTCGACGGCACGGGACCGCTGCTGCTGACCTCGACGGGGCCGTTCGCGGCCTCCAGGTCGGCCTTGACCGCAGCGGTGACCTGAGCCCGGTGAGCCTCCCAGCGCTCGTGGGCCAGCGCGTACTGCGCCTCCCACACCTCGCGCTGGGCCTCGAAGCCCTCGAGCCACTCGTTGGTGGTCGGGTCGAAGCCCTCCGGGTACTTGTAGTTGCCGGCCTCGTCGTACTCGGCCGCCATCCCGTACAGCGCCGGGTCGAAATCCTCCGAGGTCGGGTCGAAGCCCTCGTTCGCCTGCTTGAGCGACAGCGAGATCCGGCGACGCTCCAGGTCGATGTCGATGACCTTGACGAAGACGTCGTCGCCCACCTGGACGACCTGCTCCGGGATCTCCACGTGGCGCACGGCCAGCTCGGAGATGTGCACGAGGCCCTCGATGCCGTCCTCGACACGCACGAACGCACCGAACGGGACGAGCTTGGTGACCTTGCCCGGGACGACCTGGCCGATCGCGTGGGTGCGGGCGAACGTCTGCCACGGGTCTTCCTGCGTCGCCTTGAGCGACAGCGAGACACGCTCGCGGTCGAAGTCGACGTCGAGCACCTCGACCGTGACCTCCTGGCCGACCTCGACGACCTCGGACGGGTGGTCGATGTGCTTCCAGGACAGCTCGGAGACGTGCACCAGACCGTCGACGCCACCCAGGTCGACGAACGCACCGAAGTTCACGATCGACGACACGACACCGGGGCGGACCTGGCCCTTCTGCAGGGTCTGCAGGAAGGTCGAGCGCACCTCCGACTGCGTCTGCTCGAGCCAGGCACGGCGCGACAGGACCACGTTGTTGCGGTTCTTGTCGAGCTCGATGATCTTGGCCTCGATCTCCTTGCCCACGTAGGGGGCCAGGTCGCGCACACGGCGCATCTCGACGAGGGAGGCCGGCAGGAAGCCGCGGAGCCCGATGTCCAGGATGAGGCCGCCCTTGACGACCTCGATGACGGTGCCGGTGACGACGCCGTCCTCCTCCTTGATCTTCTCGATCGTGCCCCAGGCGCGCTCGTACTGCGCGCGCTTCTTGGACAGGATCAGACGACCCTCCTTGTCCTCCTTCTGGAGGACGAGCGCCTCGACCTCGTCACCGAGGTGCACGACCTCGGACGGGTCGACGTCGTGCTTGATCGACAGCTCACGGGACGGGATGACGCCCTCGGTCTTGTAACCGATGTCGAGGAGGACCTCGTCGCGGTCAACCTTGACGATGGTGCCGGAGACGATGTCGCCGTCGTTGAAGTACTTGATCGTCGCGTCGATCGCGGCGATCAGGTCTTCGGCCGTGCCGATGTCGTTGACCGCGACCTGCGGCGATGCCGTCTTCGCGGTGGTCGAGATGCTCATGTAGGGGTGGGCTCCGTTGCGGACAGGAAGTAGTGCGGACAGGGAACGTGCGAGTGGGTCTGAGGAACCGGGCGAGCACGACGAAGCGTGGGCGCGCAGCACCGCAGCACATCCTACCGATGCGGCCTCGACCCGGTCAAAGCCGAACGCCATCGCGGACCAGACCCCGACCTCGACCTTGGCTCTGCTCCGACCGGGCTCAGACCCGGCGTGATCGACCCCGACCCGGCTCAGGCCAGCGTACGGGCCACGGCCAGCAGGTCGGCGGGGACGTGCTTCACCTTGCCCGCCACCTCCTCGATCGCGATCAGGTCCACGTTCGCCCCGCGCAGGGCCGTCATCACGTTCGACCGGTTGTGCGTCACGGCGTCGATCGCCGCGACGCCGAACCGCGAGCCCAAGATCCGGTCCGCCGCCGTCGGGATGCCGCCGCGCTGCACATGGCCCAGCACCGTCACCCGGGTGTCGAAGCCGGTCCGCTGCTCGATCTCCACCTTGAGCCGCTCGCCGATCGCACCCGCGACGATCTCGCCGAACTTGCCGACCTGCGTCTCGTAGTGCATCGCCGTGCCCTCGGCGGGCACCGCGCCCTCGGCCACGACGACGATCGAGAAGCTCGCGTGCGCCCGGTGCCGGTGCTTGAGGAATCGCTCGATCTTGTCGATGTCGAACGGCTCCTCGGGCGCCAGCACGATCTCGGCACCGCCCGCGATCCCCGAGGTGACCGCGATCCAGCCCGCGTGACGCCCCATCACCTCGACGATCATCACGCGGTTGTGGCTCTCCGCGGTGGTGTGGATGCGGTCGATGGCCTCCGTCGCGATGGTCACCGCCGTGTCGAAACCGATCGACGCATCGGTCCCCCACACGTCGTTGTCGATCGTCTTCGGGATGCCGATCACCGGGACCCCTGCCTCGGCGATCTTGCTCGCCGCATGCAGCGTCCCGTCGCCGCCGACACAGATGAGGGCGTCGATGCGCTCGGCCTCCAGAGTGGCCAGGACCGCCTCCACCCCACCCTCGTTGCGGTGCGGGTGGAACCTGGCGGTCCCGAGCAGGGTCCCGCCGGTCGGCAGGACGTTGCGGATCTGCTGCCGCCCCAGGGGCTGGACGTCGCCGTCGACCACACCCTTCCACCCGTTGCGGAAACCGATGATCTGGTGGCCGTACTCGCCTTCACCACGTTTGACCACGGCGCGGATGGCGGCGTTGAGGCCGGGGACGTCACCGCCGCCGGTGAGGAGTCCAACTCGCACTGGGCTGCCTTTCGTCGACCTGGGTGCTACGCCGTCCGCACGCTATCGTCCCATCACTGGGACGGGGTACTACCTCGGTCCCGTACGGCACCATGGGCGGATGACCGACAGCACCCGGGTGGAGTTCCGCTGCGTGGCCCCTCAGGTGGCCGTCGACGCCGCCCGCGGCTGGTGGGACGCCAACGCGGGTGAGTACCTCGACGAGCACGGCGACTTCCTGGGACCGGCCGACTTCGTCTGGTGCCCCGAGGGGCTGCGCGAGGCCGACGCCCGCCTGCTCGGAGACGTCGCGGGGCGCCGCGTCCTGGAGATCGGTTCCGGCGCCGCCCAGTGCTCCCGGTGGCTCATCGGGCAGGGCGCCCAGGTGCTGGCCACCGACCTCTCGGCCGGGATGCTCCGGACGGTCCGCACCCTCGACTCCGCGACCGGTGTGCCGGTCCCCCTCGTCCAGGCCGACGCCCGCCGGCTGCCGCTGGAGTCCGCCTCGTTCGAGATCGCCTTCACCGCGTTCGGGGCGATCCCCTTCGTCGCCGACGCCCGGTCCGTGCACGATGAGGTCGCCCGGGTGCTCGTCCCCGGGGGGCGATGGGTGTTCGCCGTCACGCACCCCCTGCGCTGGGCCTTCCCGGACGATCCGGGCAGCGCCGGGCTGACGGCGTTCAAGTCCTACTTCGACCGCCGCCCGTACGTCGAGCTCGATGACCAGGGGCGGGTGGAGTACACCGAGCACCACCGCACCGTCGGCGACCACATCGCCCAGGTGCTGGCCGCCGGCTTCGTGCTCGACGGGCTCATCGAACCGGAGTGGCCCGAGGACAACCCGCACGAGTGGGGCGGCTGGGGTCCGGTGCGAGGTGCGCTGCTGCCCGGGACGCTGATTCTGAGCGCCCACCTCCCCGGCTGAGGCCCACAGCTCCGACGGGCGCAGCGGCCCGACGAGTTCAGCTGCCCGACGGGTTCAGTGGCCCGCGTCGTGCCAGTTCGCGCCGATCCCGACCGACACGTCCAGCGGTACGTCGAACGGACGGCCCGGCACATGGCGTCCCGCGTCCGCCATCTCGGCGCGCACCAGGGCCTCCACCTCGTCGCGTTCGCCGTCGACCACCTCGAGGACCAGCTCGTCGTGCACCTGCAGGAGCATGCGGGACGCCAGCCCGCGGGTGCGCAGCGCGGCGTCGACCCCGAGCATCGACACCTTGATGAGGTCCGCTGCGCTGCCCTGGATCGGCGCGTTGAGCGCCATCCGCTCGGCCGCCTCCCGACGCTGGCGGTTGTCGCTCGTGAGGTCCGGGAGATAGCGGCGGCGACCCATCACCGTCGCCGTGTAGCCCGTGGTCCGGGCCTGCGCGACCACTCCCGCCAGGTAGTCGCGCACACCACCGAACCGGGAGAAGTAGTCCTCGCGAAGGGCTGCCGCCTCGGTGACGTCGATGCCGAGCTGCTGCGAGAGCCCGAACGAGGAGAGCCCGTAAGCCAGGCCGTAGCTCATCGCCTTGATCTTCGACCGCATCGCGGCGGTGACCTCGTCGGTCGGCACACCGAAGACCCGCGAGCCGACGTACCGGTGCAGGTCCTCCCCCGAGCGGAACGCCTCGATCAGGCCCTCGTCGCCCGACAGGTGCGCCATGATCCGCATCTCGATCTGCGAGTAGTCCGCGGTGAGCAGCGTCTCGAAACCGTCGCCGACCACGAAGGCCCGCCGGATCCTGCGCCCTTCCTCGGTGCGGATCGGGATGTTCTGCAGGTTCGGGTCCATCGAGGAGAGCCGACCGGTGGCCGCGATGGTCTGCTGGAACGTGGTGTGGATCCGCCCGTCCGGTGCGACCGTCCGGCGCAACCCCTCGACCGTCTGCCGCAGCCGGATCGCATCGCGGTGCGCGAGCAGGTGTTCCAGGAACGGGTGCTGCGTCCGCGCGAATAGATCGGTGAGCGCAGCCGCATCGGTGGTCCAGCCGGTCTTGATCCGCTTGGTCCGCGGCATCTCGAGCTGGTCGAACAGGACCTCCTGCAGCTGTTTGGGCGAGCCCAGGTTCACCTCGCGCCCGATGACGTCGTATGCCTGCTGCGCGGCGCTGCGCACAGCGTCGTCGAACGAACGCTCCAGCAGTGCGAGGTACTCGTCCTCGACGGCGATGCCGACATGCTCCATCCGCTCGAGCACGGCCTGCAGCGGGAGCTCGAGCTCGGTGAGGAGGTGGTCGGCGCCACGGTCCACGAGCTCGCCACCGAGCACGGCGCACAGGTCGACGACGGCCTGGGCCCGCACGGCCGCCCGTCGACCCTCGTCCGCGCCGTCGAGCTCCAGATCGAGCGCCCCCTGGCCGGCCTCGCCGCCGCCCGACGCGCCGAGCTCGCGGTTGAGGTGCGCGACCGCCAGATCCGCCAGGTCGTAGCCACGCCGGTCCGGTGCGCACAGGTAAGCCGCGAGCTCCGTGTCGAAGACCACGCCGTCGAGGGGCAGACCCCGCCCCGTGAGGGCGTGCCAGGCCCGCTTCGCCCCATGCACCGCCTTGGGCGCCGCAGGATCGGCGAGCCAGGCGGCGAGCGCCTGCTCATCCGCCGGAGAGATCTCGGCGAGGTCGTAGGCCACGGCCGCACCAGCCCCGTCGGCGATCGCCACACCCCACGCATCCCCCGCGGCCGGCGAGCCCGAACCGCGCACATCAAGTCCCAGCGTCGAACGTGAGCGGCCCGCCAGCCACGGCGCGAGCCCCGCGCTGCCGACGTCCACCAGGTCGAGCACGGCCGCATCCCCGGCATCGCCTTCCCCCGGCTCGTCGGGCTGGAGCGCGAACAGTCGGTCCCGCAGCGTCCGGAACTCCAGCGAGTCGAGGACGGCGTGCAGTGCCTGCCGGTCCCACGGCCGCAGCGCGAGGTCCTGCGGGCCCAGCGGCAGATCGAGATCGTCGACCAGTCGGTTGAGGCGGCGGTTCAGCACGACCTGGTCAAGGTTGTCCCGCAGGGACTGGCCGGCCTTGCCACTGATCTGCTCGGCTGCCGCGAGCACACCCTCGAGCCCGTCGTACGTGGTGATCCACTTGGCGGCCGTCTTCGGTCCCACGCCGGGGACGCCGGGCAGGTTGTCGCTCGTCTCACCGACCAGCGCGGCCAGCTCCGGGTACCGGGCGGGCGGTACCCCGTACTTCGCCTCGACCGCCTCGGGAGTCATCCGGGCGAGCTCTGAGACTCCGCGCACCGGGTACAGCACCGTGACGGCGTCGTTCACGAGCTGGAAGCCGTCGCGGTCGCCCGTGCAGACCAGCACCTGCATGCCCTGCTCCGCCGCCTGCGACGAGAGGGTCGCCAGGATGTCATCGGCCTCGAAGTCGGGTTTGGTCAGCACCGGGACCGACATGGCGTCCAGCACCTGCCGGATGATCTCGACCTGGCCGCCGAACGCCTCCGGGCTGGCAGCACGCGTCGCCTTGTACTGCTCGTACTGCGCGGTGCGGAACGTGGTGCGACCCAGGTCGAACGCGACCGCGACATGCGTCGGCTGCTCGTCGCGCAGGAGGTTCGTCAGCATCGAGACGAAGCCGAAGACCGCGTTGGTCGGGCGCCCGTCGGAGGTCGAGAAGTTCTCCACCGGCAACGCGAAGAACGCCCGGTAGGCCATCGAATGGCCGTCGACGAGGAGCAGCCGGGCTCCGGCGGCGGGGCGTAGTGGTCGGGTCGGGCTCACAGGTGCCAACCTAGCGGCCATGACCGACACCGAGACTCTCGACTACACCGGCACCCTGCTCGAACGGATGGGCATCCAGATCCTGGAGCTGAGCGCCGAACGGGCAGTCGGCACCATGCCGGTGGCGGGCAACACCCAACCGGCCGGTCTGCTGCACGGCGGCGCGTCGGTCGTGCTCGCCGAGACGCTCGGATCGGTTGCGGCGCACGTGCACGCGGGGCCGGGACGGACGGCTGTCGGGATCGAGGTCGGGGCCACCCACCACCGATCGGCCCGCGCAGGTCTGGTCACCGGGACAGCCACGGCGCTGCACCTGGGCCGGACGGTGGCCAGCTACGAGATCGTCGTGGAGGACGCCGAAGGTCGGCGCATCTGCACGTCGCGCCTCACGTGCATGCTCGTCGGCTCGGCAGGCTGAACCGGGAGCTCACCGGTCGATGGTTCGGTGCGCGACTTGCGGCGCAGCGCGATCAACCTGTCCACCCCGTGCATCGGCACCCGCCGGACCGCACCCGAACGCGGCGCGACCTCATCGGCCACCAGACGACGCTGCAGCGCCGCGGTGCTCACCACACGGTGCGACGCAGCCGGCTGGAAGCCGAGCCGGGCCAGGAACCGCTGGACACCCCGCGCACCGGGCAGCGGCGATGCGTAGATCTCGGTCGCGCCGTGCTGCTCCGCCAGCTCGAGGAGCCCGGCCAGCAGCGCGTGCCCCACACCCCGGCGACGGCTGTCCCGTCCCACGTAGAGCGCTTCGAGGTCGACCGCCACCACATCGGAGAACGGGCTCGGCCCGACCAGGCGGGCGAGCAGGATCCCCTCGGGCTCCCCTTCGTGCAGGGCGACCAGCATGATCGACCCCGGCAGCATCAGCGCCGTCGCGAGCTGACCGGTCAACCGCTCGACGTCATCGGTGCACAGCGCGGAGCCGGTCCCGGCCTCATCGCGCGCCACCAGGCACAGATCGACCAGCTGTGGCAGGTCGTCGGTGACGACGGGGCGGATGTTGCTACCCGAACGCACGTGAGGCACCTCCTGGAACCAAGAGCTCCGGTGGACGCTGCGCCCCTGCCTCGCCTGCGTCATGTTCGATCATCACCCACCCTGCCACGACTCACACCCCCGTGGCTGCACATCGGGACAAATCCGACATGAAGTGCGTCGATCCCCGCGCCGATCAGCTCGCTGCGCCACCCACCTGCTCGATGACGGCGTCCGCGACCTCACGCATCGTCAGTCGCCGGTCCATCGAGGTCTTCTGGATCCACCGGAACGACTCCGGCTCGCTCAGACCCATCTTCGTCATGAGCAGCCCCTTGGCGCGATCCACCCGCTTACGGGTCTCGAACCGCTCCGTCAGGTCCGCGACCTCGGACTCGAGCGCCGTGATCTGCGCGTAGCGGCTGATCGCGATCTCGACCGCAGGCAGCAGGTCCGCCGGGCTGAACGGCTTGATGACGTAGGCCATCGCCCCGGCGTCCCGCGCACGCTCGACCAGATCGGTCTGGGAGAACGCAGTCAGCAGCACGACCGGCGCCAGATGTGCGGCGCCGATCCGCTCGGCGGCGCTGATGCCGTCCAGCACGGGCATCTTCACGTCCATCACGACCACGTCGGGCTTGAGCTCGGTGGCGAGCTGCACCGCGGCCTCGCCGTCGGCGGCCTCACCGACGACGTCGAAACCGGCTTCGCGCAGCGTCTCCACCACGTCCATGCGGATCAGGGCCTCGTCCTCGGCCACCACCGCCCGCCGTGCCGACGGGGTGGTCGCGCTGCCCTGCGGCGCGGCAGCTTCCTGGGGTGCATCGTTGGTCACGGGGCAAGAGTAGTGCGGTCCGCCACCGACGCCTCGACGCCGTCGACGTCCCGTAGACTTTCCGGCGGCCCCGATAGCCCAACTGGCAGAGGCGTTCGGCTCAAACCCGATCCAGTGCGAGTTCGAATCTCGCTCGGGGCACCATCACGGCGCTCATGGCCAGGAGCCCGCCCGCCGACCGGGACCCGCACGCCGACCGGAGCCCGCCC
>JAKLPK010000165.1 GCA_022013895.1 Cellulomonas sp.
CGCGGCCCGGTCCTGCACCACGGTGGTGATGGTCGGGTGCATCCGGGCCGTCCAGGCGATGCCGTCGAACCCGCAGATCAGCACGTCGTCGGGGACGGAGCGGCCGGCCTGGATGGCGCCGAACAGCGCACCGACGGCCTGCATGTCGGTGGTCGCGAAGATGGCGTCGACCTCCGGGTCCACCGACAGCAGCGCCCACATCCCGGCGCGGCCGCCGTCCATGCCGTAGGGCTGGGCGACCATGTGGTCGTCGGCCAGCTCGATGCCCAGCTCGCGCAACCCGGCGCGGAAACCAGCGGTGCGCTCATCGGCGGTGGGGAGCCGTCCGGGGCCGCCGATGATCGCGAACCGGGTGCCGCCCGCGGCGTGCAGGTGCTGGGCGGCGGCCCGTCCGCCCGCGGCGTTGTCGGAGCACACCAGCCCGACACCGGGTGCCCGCAGCGGTTCGTCGCAGGCGACCACCGGCACCCCGCGGGCCGCGAGCTCGCCCACCCGGGAGACCGCCGGGTCGGTGGACAGCAGCACGAGTCCGTCGCAGGCATCGGCGACCTGGCTGATCGCCTCCTGTTCACGGCCCGGGTCGAATGAGGTGTCGTAGAGGGTGGTGGACCAACCGCGCTCATCGGCGTGCTGCTGGATCTCGTGCACGGCCTCGGCGAAGAACGGGTTGGTCACATCGGGGACGACGAGACCGATGGCGGCGGTGCGACCGGTGCGCAGGGCCCGCGCGGTGACGTTGGCGCGGTAGCCCAGCTCGGCAGCGGCGGCGAGCACGGCCTCGCGCGCGGCGGCGGACACCGGCCGGGTGCCGGTGAGCGCGTTGCTGGCCGTGGCGGTCGACACCCCGGCGTGCTCGGCGACGTCCCGCAGCGTGGGCGGGGACGCGACGGCGGGTTCGGGCACGTGCGTCATTGTCCGTCACCGCGCAGGTCGCTCACCAGGGACGGCGACGAAGGCCCGCCGCCGTCTGGTCACCACCGCCCGTTCAGCACCGTCTGTTCACCACCGGACGGTGAGCCGTTCGGCGAGCGCGACGATCCCGAGCAGGGCCATCGAGGTGAGCGCCGAGAGGAAGATCGCCCCCCACAGCTGGCTGAGGTTGAGGTACGACATGGCCAGCGTGATCGAGGCGCCGAGCCCTTTGTTGGTGCCGGTGAACTCGGAGATGATCGCGCCGAGCATGGCCATCGAAGCGCTGGTGCGCAGCCCGGCGAACAGGTACGGCACCGAGGTCGGGAACCGCAGCCGGGTGAGCACGTCGAGCTTGCTGGCGGACATGACCGAGAACACCTCCATCGCCTGCGGGTCGACCGCCCGGAGCCCGGCCGTGGCATTGATGAGCATCGGGAAGAACACCCCGAGGGTGACGACGATGATGTGCGGGGTCCGGGTGAACCCGAACGCGACGATGAGCGCGGGGGATATCGCCACGATCGGCGTCACGTTGATGAGCAGCGCGATCGGCATGACGGCCGAGCGCAGGAACCGCACGTGCACGATCCCGATGGCCAGCACGATCCCGGCGCTCACCCCGATCACCAGGCCGATGAGCGCCGACTGCAGGGTCTCCCACAGCTGCGCGGCGTAGTAGTCGGGCCGGTCGGCCATATCGGCGACGACCGACTCGATCGGCGGGATGAGCGAGCGGTTGTGGTAGGCCACCCACTCCCACAGCGCGCCGAGCACGAGGAACAGCACGAGCGGCGCGAGCACATCGGACAGTCGGCCGCTGCCGCGCAGACGTCGGCGTCGACGGGGCTGGGCGAAGGGGCCGGGTGCCGTCCGCTCGGGTGCGGTGGTGGTCGCCGTGCTCATGCCTCGTCCTTCCAGCCGGCGCGCAGCGCGCTCTTGACCTCGGCGACGAGCTCGGTGAACCGCGGCTCGTCGGCGGTGTGCGGGCCGCGCGGTCGCGGCAGGTCGATCGGGACCACGGCGCTGATCCGTCCTGGTCGGGGCGTCATCACGACGACCTCGTCGGACAGCAGCACCGCCTCGGCGGCCGAGTGCGTGACGAACAGCACCGTCTTGCGGTACCGGTCCCACAGGTGGAGCAGCTTGGCGCGGGCGGACTCGCGGGTGAACTCGTCGAGCGCGGAGAACGGCTCGTCCATGAGCAGCAGCGGTGCGCCCTGGGTGAACCCACGTGCGATGGAGGCGCGTTGGCGCATCCCGCCGGACAGGTGCGCGGGCAAGGCGTCGGCGAACTCGGCCAGGCCGAGCTCGGCGAGGATCTCGTCGGCGTCCAGCGGCACCCGGTCGGGGTGTGGCAGCCGGTCGGCGGCGCGGTTCACCTTGGCCGAGAGCCGGCAGTTCTCCCTGATGGTGGCCCAGGGCAGCAGGGCTGAGCTCTGCGGCACCCACGAGATGTTCTTGTGGGCCGAGGCGAGCGCCGGGCTGTCGCCGAACAACGTGACGGTGCCCTCGTCGCAGCTCTCCAGCCCGGCGACCAGGCGCAGCAGCGTGGACTTGCCGCAGCCCGACGGCCCGAACAACGTGACGAACCGCCCCTGCTGGACGGTGAGGTCGACCTCGGACAGCGCGACCACGGGCGGGCCGTTGCGCGGTGTGAAGCGCTTGGTCACGCCGGTGACCCGGAGCTCGTCGGTGGTGTGCGTGGTGGCAGTCGTCATGGGGCTTCCCTGGGACGGGCGCTCGCCCCGGCCCCCACATGCGCGGACCGGGGCGAGCGCGGTGGTCACGGTGCGGGCCAGATGAGCTGGTCGCCGTCGTAGATCGCGTCGAGGTAGGAGTTCTCCTGCGAGTCGGCGATCGAGGGGGTGGACTTCACCAGGTCGTACTCGACGAGGAGGTCGGCCTCGGGCTGCCACTGCTCCTCGGTCTGCTTGCCGACGCCCCAGCCCTCGGGCTTGGACGACTCGACGAGGGCCGACTCGGTCTGCCAGCGCAGCTTGGACAGCTCCACGTCGTACCCGGCCTCGGAGCGCTCCTCGGCCCAGCCGAGCGACTGCGTGAGGTTGTCGTCGCTCTCGTTGATCCAGGCGTAGGCGTGGTAGGTGGCGCGCAGGAAATCCTCCACGGCTGTGGGGTTCTCGGTGGCCCAGGCGGTGTTGGCGATCATCACGTTGAAGGTCGAGTCGACGCCGTACTCGGC
>JAKLPK010000019.1 GCA_022013895.1 Cellulomonas sp.
CCAGGTACGGGTGGATCAGCCGTTCCTTGATGAAGTGCCAGATGATGCGCGTCATCTCGTCGCCGTCGAGCTCGACGACCGGACCTACGACCTTGATCTTCGCCATGCGAGGTTCTCTCTGTAGTCGGGAAGACGGGTCGAGCAGGCCGCCGTCGGCCCGCCGAGCACCCGGGGGGAAGATTACTCGATATCGAGAGACTTTCGCGCCGGACGGCAGACCGCCGTCCCTGACCCCGTCGGGTACCTGCGACCGGGCCCCAGGCGGGGCTGTCATGCTGGCCCCGACCAAGGACCCGACCGAGGAACCACGATGACCAGCAGCGGCAGCACCGCACCCATGCCCGACGAGCCCGACGACCAGGTTCGCGACCAGACCGAGGACCTGACGACGGACGGCCCCGGCGGCGACACCGCGACGTCGCCCCAGGACCTCGCCGACGACTGGAAGGACGACGGGACGACCGGGCCGGGCTGGCCCGCACTGCTCGCCGCCGAGGCATTCGGCACCTTCGTGCTGGTGCTGGCCGGGGTCGGGGTCGCCATCTACGCCGGGTTGTCCGGCATCGGCGGTGGCCCGCTGGCCGTGGCTCTCGCCTTCGGGCTCGCGCTGGCCGTGGGGATCGCCGCCGTCGGTCGGGTGTCCGGCGGCTACTTCAACCCGGCCGTCACCCTCGGGGCCGTCATCGCCGGCCGGTTGCCGCTCGTGCGGCTGCTGCCGTACTGGGGCGCCCAGGTGATCGGCGGGCTCGGCGGTGCCCTCATCGCCTTCGTCGCCGTCCCGACCGCGCTGCCCACGGCCGTCAGCGGCTCGGCGACGAGCGTGCGCACCTACTTCTCGGACGCGTCCAACGGCTTCGACACCTCGGCGAGCGAGACCCACTCCCCCCTGGGCCGGGTGGCCTCGCAGGTGATGACCGGCCCCGCCTCGGCCTTCCTCATCGAAGCCGTGCTCACCGCGGTCTTCGTCGGCGTCATCCTGGCCGTCACCCACCGACGCGCCAACCCCCAGCTCGCACCGTTCGCGATCGGCGGGACGCTGGCCGTTCTCGTGCTGATCGCGCTGCCGCTCACCAACGCCGGGCTCAACCCCGCCCGTTCGCTGGCCACCGCGGTGTTCTCCGAGTCCTGGGCGCTCAAGCAGATCTGGCTGTTCTGGGCCGCCCCGCTGGTCGGCGCCCTGGTCGCCGGGCTGGTGGCACGGGTCTTCGAGAGCCGACAGGTCGAGACCCCGTTCGATGAGGACGACGACGCGGACATCGTCGACGAGATCGAGGTCATCGTCGGCTGACGCCGATCCGGGGCCCTGCTGCCGTGACCGCTACTGGGCGGGCAGCAGGGTCCCGAGCACCCCGACGAGCACCGCGAGCCCGGACTGCACCGCGACGTCCACCCACCGTCGCCGGACGGTGATCGCCAGCGGGCCGGGTTCGGGCAGCACCGCGCGGGCCACCGCGCAGACCGCGAGCACAGCTGCCAACGTCCAGGCGGCCGCCTGCGGAGAGCCCGACACGGTGGCGACCGCGGTCGCGAGCGCGACGCCCGCCACCGTCCACAGCAGGGAGCGCGCACCCGTCGGGTGAACTGCCGTCGCGTCGTCGCTCATCACGTCCTCCCGTCGCGGGGCGCCCGTCCCGCGGGCACGAGGCTACCGTCGGACGCTGGGCCGCCGGCGTCGGCTCAGTGCGCGAAGTGCCGGGCGCCCGTCAGGTAGAGGGTCACCCCGGCCGCAGCCGCGGCGGCGGTCACCTCGTCGTCCCGGATGGAACCGCCGGGGTGCACGACGGCCCGCACCCCCGCGTCCAGCAGGATCTGCAGGCCGTCGGCGAACGGGAAGTACGCGTCGGAGGCAGCCACCGAACCACGTGCCCGCTCGACCCCCCCGACCAGGGTGTTCGCCCGCTCGACCGCGAGCCGGCACGAGTCGACGCGGTTCACCTGGCCCATCCCCACGCCCACGCTCGCACCGTCCTTGACCAGCAGGATCGCGTTCGACTTCACGGCCCGGACGGCGCGCCAGGCGAGCCGGAGGTCGGCCAGGGTCGCCTCGTCCGCCGGTGCACCGGCAGCCAGCGTCCACGCCGCCGGGTCATCACCCGCCGCATCGACCAGATCGCGGTCCTGGACCAGCAGCCCGCCGCTCACGAACCGCTGGTCGAGTCCCGCAGCAGCCGGCTCGACCTCGAGCAGACGCAGGTTCTTCTTCCTGGCGAGGATCTCCAGAGCAGCCGGTTCGAAGCCCGGCGCAGCGACCACCTCGGTGAACACCGGCGCGATCTGCTCGGCCATCGCCACCGTCACCGTGCGGTTGGTCGCGATCACACCGCCGTAGGCGGACACCGGGTCGCAGGCGTGGGCCCGGGCGTGGGCCTGCGCGACATCGTCGCCGATCGCGATCCCGCACGGGTTCGCGTGCTTGATGATCGCGACCGTCGGGACATCGCCCTGGTCGTGCGCGGCACGCCAGGCGGCGTCGGCGTCGGTGTAGTTGTTGAAGCTCATCTCCTTGCCGCCCAGCTGGCGCGCACCGGCCAGACCCCGGCCGGCCACGCCCTCACCGTCCAGGTAGAGGGCGGCGCGCTGGTGCGGGTTCTCGCCGTAACGGAGCACCGGTCCCCGGTCCCACGTGGCCCCCGCGAACGCCGCGAAACCGGACTCGCGGGCCGCCCCGTCGGGCGCGTAGGTCCCGGCGAACCAGGTGGCGACCGCCACGTCGTACGCCGCCGTGTGGGCGAACGCCGCGGCCGCGAGCGCACGACGCTGCGCGAGGGTGAAACCGCCGGCGACCGTGGCGGCCACGACCTCGCCGTACCCGGCCGGGTCGACGACCACCGCGACGCTCGGGTGGTTCTTCGCAGCGGCCCGGACCATCGACGGCCCGCCGATGTCGATGAGCTCGACGCACTCGTCGGGGCCCGCGCCCGAGGCCACGGTCGCCTCGAACGGGTACAGGTTGACGACGACGAGCTCGAACGGCGCGACCCCGAGCTCGACGAGCTGGGCCAGGTGCTCAGGTCGACGGGTGTCGGCCAGCAGACCGGCGTGCACCCGCGGGTGCAAGGTCTTGACCCGGCCGTCCAGGCACTCGGGGAAGCCGGTGAGCTCCTCGACCCGGGTCACCGGGACGCCCGCTGCAGCGATCGTGGCCGCGGTCGACCCGGTGGAGACGAGCTCGACCCCCGCGGTGTGCAGCGCCGTGGCCAGCACGGTCAGCCCCGTCTTGTCGTAGACGCTCACGAGCGCCCGCCGCACCGGGCGTCGGGTGGCGGGCGAGGTCGGGTCGGCGACGGCGGGAAGGTCGGGCAACGAGTGCGACATGGCGGACTCCTCCGGTCAGGGGTGAGCGGCGGGTGGCCCCGCAGCTCGCGGACCGGCGGCACCCAGGCGGGCGATGCCGACGAAGGAAGCTCGGCCGCTCCCCGGTGGTCAGTCCCACCTCGCGCCAGTCGCGGCCGGGGCAATGCTAGCGCGGGCGGGACGGCCCGATCGTGGCCCGACGCCCGTCCAGCGTCACTCCGCCGGCTGCGACCCGGCCGACGACGTCGACCAGCAGATCGCGTTCGACCTGCTGGATGCGGGCCCGCAGGGTGTCCTCGTCGTCATCGTCGTGGACCGGCACCGAGGCCTGGGCGAGCACCGGACCCGAGTCGAGGCCGGCGTCCACCAGGTGCACCGTGCAGCCGCTGAGCCGCACACCGTACGCGAGCGCGTCCCGGACGGCATGCGCCCCGGGGAACGCGGGCAGCAACGACGGATGGGTGTTGAGCGCACGTCCCGCGAACCGTTCGACGAACGGGTCACCGAGCACCCGCATGAACCCCGCGAGCACCACGAGATCGGGACTGAACACATCGACCGCCTCGACCACCGCCGCATCCCACGCCAGGCGATCGGGGAAGTCCCGCGGGACGACGACCGCCGTGGCAAGACCGGCCGCACGCGCCCGGTCGAGCGCCGGGGCCGACGGACGGTCGCTCACCACGGCGACCACCCGCGCCGGGTAGGTCGGGTCCTCCTGGGCCACCAGCATCGCGGCCAGCGTCGAACCGGCTCCGGAGGCGAGGACGACGACCCGTCCCGACCGACGGGTGGCAGGGCTCGGGGTGGTCACGGCTGGCCACCCTACCCAGCCCGCGGCGATGCGTCGCCGGCCACGGCCGGCCCACGGCGGACCCGTCACGTCGAGCCGCCCGCGTCTCGTCGTCCGACGGTCCCGGTGGGCGACAATGGCGGGGTGAGCAACCCTTACGCGCCACCGGACCCGACGCGGCCCAGGCCTGCGCCGGCCCGGCCCGCACCCGGCGAGCGCTCACCGGTGCCGTCGGCCCCGCCGCCTCCCGCCCCCGACCCGGCCGGCGTGGTCCGGGCGACGAGCCTCGCCCGGACCACGCTCCTGCTGCTGCTCGGGGGCCTCGTGGTGACCGTGCTGCCGACGCCGTGGGGCCTGGCCGCCATCGGCTTCGCCGTGATCGCGATGGTCGTCGGAGCCCGCGCGGTGCTCGTCGCGTGGCGCGCCCATGCGGGCACCCAGGTCGTCGCACCGGCGCTGATGCTCACCGTCTCGGCGACGCTCGGCGTCGCACTGGGCACCTTCTCGCTCTACCTGCTGCCGATCCAGATGAGCTACCAGGAGTGCCAGGAGTCCGCGCTCACGCAGGCGGCCCAGAACGCGTGCACCACGGCGTACCAGCAGGACCTCGCCGCTCTGCAGACCCGGCTTCAGAACGGCGGCTGAGGGCTCAGTCCGCCCGCTCCATACGGCGTCGCAGTCCTCGGACCGCGCTCTGTCCGAACCGGCGCAACGGGCCCTGGCCCGCGGGGACGTCGTCCACCGCGTCCTGCAGCTCGGTGTCCTCACCGACCGCGCGGTGAGGCCTGTCCGCCCACCACAGGCGCACCTGGGCCCGGAACAGCGGTGAGGCCGGCAACGCCACGACGAGCGCGCCACCTCCCAGCAGACCGGCGACGACCGGACCCACCACCCACCAGGTGCCGCCCACCACGGCGAGCCGGCCGGGACCGGCCGCACCCGCCGACGCGGCGACCAGCACCCCGACCGCCACCGCCGCAACCCCGACGAGGGAACCCACCGCGGCTGGCACGTACCACCAGCCGGTCTCCTGTGAACGTCGGTGCACGAACAGCCCGGCGAGCCCACCGATCAGGACCACCACGAGGGGCGCCAGCAGTGCGACCCGACCGCCGACGGCCGACGACGGCAACGCGCCGAGCAGCGGGAACGCAGGCATCGGACCCGCGACGACCGAACCGGCGGTGAACGTGGTGCCCGCCCCGACGACGAACCCTGGCCCGGCGAGCCAGGCCAGGGCCCACACCACGAGGTTCGGCAGGTACGCGAGCTGGGCGAGAGCGAACACCACCCCGCCGACAGCATCGAGCGGGAGCTCGCGCACCACATCCCCGATGGTCGCGCGACCGGCGACCACCCAGAGTCCGACCAGGAGCGAGGAGCCCAGCACGAGCACCGCCACCGCGAGCGCCCCGGCCCGTGCGCCGAGCGCGACGGATGAGGGCAGACGGTCGTGCACGCCATCGCTCATCCGCCGCCACGATGTGCTCGTCGGGCGCCGCGCGAGACCGAGACCGGTCCCCAAGGCTCCGATGACCAGCCCTCCGGCCAGTGCGACCGGGAGCCGGGAGGAGTCACCGGCGATGGTCGCCACCAGCGCGGTCAGCGCGACGTACGCGAGCGTCCCGGCGACGAGGCCCGGTCGCCCGGCCACACCGGTGCGCCGGATCGAGGCGTACTGGGCGTAGAGCGCCACAGCGGTCAGCCCGAGCGGGACGAGCGTGAGCGTCGCGCTGCTCGTGACCAGCGGCACCCCGTGCGCGAACAGCCAGATCCGGAGCCCCACCGTCGCCGCGGCGAGCCACCCGGACTGGTCGGTGGGGTCGATCGAGGAGGTGAGCGAGGCCGCGACCGCCGGCAGCACCACGACGAGCACCGACAACGCCACGGCCTGCACCGAGGCGAGCGCGGCACCCGTCCACTCCGGCAGCCCGTCCTCGAACATCGACCCGCGGACGGGTCGCTCGACCTCGACGACGCGCGGCGGGGTTCGGGTCGGGACACTCACCGGGCCATCGTCGCCGTGGACGTGGGATGTCTCCCGAAGGCCGACCGGCGAGTCGCTGGTCGGCCTTCGGGAGGACGGGTGCGGCCGGTCCGGCCGGCAAACCCTCAGACCGCGAGCAGCGCGCGGGCCAGTGCGGCGGTCTCCGACGGCGTCTTGCCGACCTTGACCCCGGCGGCCTCGAGCGCGTCCTTCTTCGCCTGGGCCGTGCCGGACGAGCCGGACACGATGGCACCGGCGTGGCCCATCGTCTTGCCCTCGGGTGCGGTGAAGCCCGCGACGTAGCCCACGACAGGTTTGGTGACGTTCTCCTTGATGAACGCCGCCGCCCGCTCCTCGGCGTCGCCGCCGATCTCGCCGATCATGACGATGACCTTGGTGTCGGGGTCGGCCTCGAACGCCGCGAGGGCGTCGATGTGGGTGGTCCCGATGATCGGGTCGCCGCCGATCCCGATGGCTGTGGTGAAGCCCAGGTCACGCAGCTCGAACATCATCTGGTAGGTCAGGGTGCCGGACTTCGACACCAGACCGACCGGACCGTGACCCGTGATGTCGGCCGGGGTGATCCCGACGTTCGACTCGCCAGGAGTGATGATGCCCGGGCAGTTCGGGCCGATGATCCGCACCCCGGCCTCCTGGGCGTAGGCGAAGAACTCGGCGGTGTCGGCCACCGGGACACCCTCGGTGATGACCACGATGAGCGGGACACGGGCGTCCACCGCCTCGAAGACGGCCGCCTTGGTGAACGCCGGCGGGACGAAGACCACGGACACGTCGGCACCGGTCTCGGCCACGGCCTGCGCCACGGTGCCGAAGACCGGGATCTGCACCGTCTCCTCGCCGAGCGGGAACGTCTGCGAGGTGCCCGCCTTGCGCGGGTTCACCCCGCCGACGATCGTGGTGCCCGCCGCCAGCATGCGCGTCGTGTGCTTGGTGCCCTCCGAGCCCGTCATGCCCTGGACGATCACCGTGGAGTCACGGTTGAGGAAGATCGACATCGTGCTGCTCCTTCTCAGGCGGCCGCGTGGGCGAGCTCGGCCGCCTTGTCGGCGCCGCCGTCCATCGTGTCGGCCAAGGTGACCAGGGGGTGCGCGGCCTCGCGCAGGATGCGACGGCCCTCGTCGACGTTGTTGCCGTCGAGCCGGACGACGAGCGGCTTGCTGGCCTCGTCGCCGAGGATCTTCAGCGCCGCGACGATGCCGTCGGCGACCGCGTCGCACGCGGTGATGCCGCCGAACACGTTGACGAAGACCGCCTTGACCTGCGGGTCGCCCAGGATGATGTCGAGGCCGTTGGCCATGACCTCCGCCGAGGCGCCGCCGCCGATGTCCAGGAAGTTGGCCGGCTTCACCCCGCCGTGGGCCTCCCCGGCATAGGCGACCACGTCGAGGGTGCTCATCACCAGGCCCGCACCGTTGCCGATGATGCCGACCTCGCCGTCGAGCTTGACGTAGTTGAGACCCTTGGCCTTGGCCTTCGCCTCGAGCGGGTCGGCCGCATCCTTGTCCTCCAGCTCGGCGTGCGCCGGGTGCCGGAAGTCGGCGTTGGCGTCCAGGCTCACCTTGCCGTCGAGCGCGACGATCGAGCCGTCGGCGGTGCGCACCAGGGGGTTGACCTCGACGAGGGTCGCGTCCTCGTCCCGGTAGACCTCCCACAACCGCTCCAGGACGGGGGCGACCAGTGGCCCGACCTCGTCGTCGAAACCGGCAGCAGCGACGATCTCGGCAGCCTTGGCGGCGTCGATGCCGACGCGCGGGTCGACCGCGACCCGGGCCAGCGCGTCCGGGCGCTCGACCGCGAGCTGCTCGATCTCCATGCCACCCTCGACCGAGCACATCGCGAGGTAGCGGCGCTCCGACCGGTCGAGCAGCACCGAGAAGTAGTACTCGCTGGCGATGGACGCACCGGCCGCCACCATGACGCGATGCACCGTGTGGCCCTTGATGTCCATGCCGAGGATCTGCTCGGCGACCTGCTCCGCCTCATCGGCGCTGCGGGCCAGCTTGACGCCGCCCGCCTTGCCGCGACCGCCCGCCTTGACCTGCGCCTTCACCACGACCACCGCACTGCCGGAACCGAGCAGCTGCTCGGCCGCGGTGCGGGCCTGCGCGGGCGTCGTCGCGACGATCCCGTCCAGGACCGGCACACCGTGTGCGGCGAACAGGTCCCGTGCCTGGTACTCGAACAGGTCCACCCTCGGGTCCTCTCGTCTGTCACGCACCGCTTCGCCGCGGCACGTCGGGAAGCCTAACCGATTTCTCGACATCGAGAGACTTTGGTCCCCGGGTCGGGCTCCCACCGCTCCGGGTGCGAGGCCACACCTCCCGTCGCACCCTGGGAGACATGGCGGATGAGACGCAGGACACACTGGACACGTTCACCTGGACGGAGATCGGCGTCGGCGACCTGGATCGCGCGGCGGCGTTCTACGGCACCGTCTTCGGCTGGCAGATCGAGCCGTTCGGCGACGACTACCGCATCGCGACCAGTCGGGGCCGGCAGGTCGCCGGGCTCTACCGCTGGCAGGTCCCGTTACCCGACGGGGTGCGGGTCTACGTGTCGGTCGCCGATCTGGAGGCCACGCTGGCCCGGGTCGAGGCGGCCGGCGGGAAGGTCGAGCACGCCCGCACGGCCATCGCGCCCGAGATGGGCTGGTGGGCCGACCTCCGTGATGTCGACGGCAGCCTCATCGGGATCACGACGGCGAACCCGGCGGGCTGAGCGCCTGCAGCCGATCCGTCAGAGCTTGGTGACCGGGGAGAACCGCAGCAGCAGACGCTTGGTGCCCGAGCTGCCGAAGTCGACCTTCGCGACCGCGTTCTGCCCGGCGCCTTCCAGGGCAACGACCGTGCCCAGACCGTAGGCGTCGTGCGTCACCTTGTCCCCGAGGGCCAGCGACGGGACGTCGGTCCGCGGTTTGGCCGAGCCGAAGCTCGCACCGGTCGGGGGCAGGGACTCCCGACGTTCGCGCACCGGTGCCTCGGCGCGATCGGACCGCGTGCCGAAGCCCGAGCCCCAGCCACCGCGCAAGGTCGAGGTGGACGACTCGCGCCGACGCCAGTCGATGAGCTCATCGGGCAGATCGGCCAGGAACCGGCTCGGCGGGAACTCGTTGGGCACCCCCCAGGCGGTGCGCACCGCGGCCCGTGAGAGGTAGAGCCGTTCCCGGGCCCGGGTCAGGCCGACGTAGGCCAGGCGCCGCTCCTCAGCGAGCTGGTCGTCATCGGCCAATGAGCGCATGTGCGGGAAGGTGCCGTCCTCCAGCCCGGTGACGAACACCACCGGGAACTCCAGGCCCTTGGCGGTGTGCAGGGTCATCAGCGTGACCACCCCGGCCTCCTCACCCTCGGGTGACGGGATCTGGTCGGAGTCGGCGACCAACGAGACGCGTTCCAGGAAGTCGGCGAGCGTGCCCTCGGGCTCGGCCTGCTCGAACTCGGAGGCGACGGCGTGCAGCTCGGCCAGGTTGTCGACCCGGGACCCGTCCTGCGGGTCCTCCGAACCGCGCAGCTCGGCCAGGTAACCGCTGCGGTCGAGCGCGGCACCGAGCACCTGGGCCGGCCCCGCGGTCTGCGCGAGCTCACGCAGACCGGCCATCATCCTGGCGAACTCCCCCAGACCCGTGATCGCGCGGGTGCCCAGGCCCGGAACGTCGTCGAGCTGGTCGAGGGCGGCGCCGAACGAGATCTGGGCGCGCTCCGCGTACGCCGCGACCATCTGCTCCGAACGCTCCCCCAGCCCGCGTTTGGGCACGTTGAGGATGCGGCGCAGGTTCACGTCGTCGTCCGGGTTGGCGACGGCCCGCAGGTACGCCAGGGCGTCCTTGATCTCCTTGCGGTCGTAGAACCGAGTCCCGCCGACCACCTTGTAGGGCAGGCCGACGCGGACCAGCACGTCCTCCAGCACCCGGGACTGGGCGTTGGCCCGGTAGAAGATCGCGACGTCCCCGGGCCGTACACCCTCGGCGTCACCGAGGCGGTCGATCTCGCCCGTGACGAACCGCGCCTCGTCCTGCTCGGTGTCCGCGACGTAGGCCACGATCGGCGCCCCCGCGCCCGAATCGGTCCACAGCCGCTTGGCCCGCCGGCCCGGGTTCTTGGCGATGACGGCGTTCGCGGCGGACAGGATCGTCTGCGTCGAGCGGTAGTTCTGCTCGAGCAGGATCGTGCGGGCCGACGGGTAGTCGGCCTCGAACTCCAGGATGTTGCGGATCGAGGCTCCGCGGAATGCGTAGATCGACTGGTCCGCATCGCCGACGACGGTGAGCTCACCGGGCGCCGGCTCGCCCCCGGCGGGGCCGACCAGCTCCTTGACCAGCACGTACTGCGCGTGGTTGGTGTCCTGGTACTCGTCGACGAGGATGTGCCGGAACCTGCGCCGGTAGTGCTCGGCGACGCCCGGGAATGCCTGCAGCAGCCCGACGGTCGACATGATCAGATCGTCGAAGTCGAGCGCCTGGGCCTGCCGCAGCCGCGCGGTGTACCGCGTGTAGACCTGCGAGAGCACGGTGTCGAAGTCGGTGCCGCGGCCCTCGCCGTGGGTGCGCGCGAAGTCCTCGGCGTCGACCAGCTCGTCCTTGAGGTTCGAGATCTTGTGCGCGAGCGCCTTCGGCGGGAACCGCTTGGGGTCGAGGTCCAGCTCGCGGGAGACCAGGGTGATGAGCCGCTGGGAGTCCGCCGCGTCGTAGATCGAGAAGCTCGACCGCAGCCCCAGCGTGGCGGCTTCCTTGCGCAGGATGCGCACGCACGCCGAGTGGAACGTGGACACCCACATCCGCTGCGCCGACGGGCCGACGAGGCCGGCCACCCGCTCGCGCATCTCGGCGGCGGCCTTGTTGGTGAAGGTGATCGCCAGGATCTCGCCCGGCCGGGCCCGACCGGTGGCCAGCAGGTGCGCGATCCGGTGGGTGAGCACCCGTGTCTTCCCGGAGCCGGCCCCGGCGACGATGAGCAACGGCCCACCCCCGTGCAGCACGGCCTCACGCTGCTCCGGGTTGAGCCCGACGAGCAGCTCGGCGGCCGCTGCCGAATCACCACCGGCTGCACCAGAACCGGCCGCACCGGCACCGACCGGCCCGTCCTGCGGGTCGAGCGTCGGCGCGAGCCCGACCGGGAGGCCGGCGTGAGGATGCGACCACGACCCGCCAGTGCCCGATCCGGACTCGGAGAGGGCACGCGGCAGGGCATGCGGCAGGGGCAGGTGGTCGAACAGTGAGGTCATGGCCGCACCAGCCTAGGCGCCCCCACCCACACCCACGGCGACCACGGCGACACCCCAGGCCAGCGCCACCAGGAGCGCCGCGAACAGCTCGACCAGGATGGTCAGCCCCGTCGCCTGGAGCGCCGTGACCGTCGCCCGCCACGCCGGCTCGTGGGCCCGCAGGCGGTACCACTCGGCCAGGTAGGTGCCGCCCACGAAGCCGACGACCAGCCCGACCACCGGGATCACGAAGAAGCCCACGACCCCGAGCGCGCCGCCAACCAGCAGGCTCCGGTTCGGCACCCCACGGGCCTTGAGGAAACGACCCGCGACCAGGTACTTCACCACCTGGGCCCCGACCGTGACCACGAGAGCGATGACCGCGACCGTCCAGCCCGGTCCGCCGCGGGTCACCAGACCCCACACCAGCACACCGGCTCCGACCAGCGTCGAGCCCGGGATCACCTGGATCACCGCCCCCACCAGCCCGACCAGGACGACGAGCCCGACCACCAGGTCGAGCCAGAGCTGGGGTGTCACACGCCCGGCTCGTCCGGCGGGTCCTGGTCGGCCGGCACCAGGTCGAGCATCAACCAGACCACGTCGCGCCACGCGCCGAGCTTCCAGCCGACCTTCGGGTAGAGGGCGACCTGGGTGAACCCGTACGAGCGGTGCAGCCCCAGCGACGCGTCGTTGGGCACCGTGATGCCGGCCAGCAGCCGGCGGTAGCCGCGGGCCACCAGCCGGGGGATGAGCACGTCGTACAGCGCCCGGCCCGCACCGCGACCACGGGCGTCCGCGCTCACGTACACACTGGCCTCGGCCGACCAGCGGTAGGCCGGACGTGCGGCGAACGGACCGGCGTAGGCGTAGCCGACCACCGCGGTCGGGTCGTCGGCCGGAGTCAGCACCAGGTAGGCGTACCGGGCCTGGGCCTGGGCGATCCGCGCCGCCATCGTCGCGGCCGATGGCGGCTCATCCTCGAACGAGATCGCCGTCCCGGTGACGTACGGCGCGTAGATGGCGGCGATCGCGGTCGCGTCCTGCGGTGTCGCGTCGCGGACGACCCAGCTCACGCCGCGTTCTGCCACATCACCGCGATGACCACGTTGAGGAACGTGAGACCGGCGACGGCACCGACCAGCGGCGTGCCGGCCTTCTCGCGGCGACCACCCCACCAGACCAGCGCGCAGATGATGAGCGCGACGACGAGCTTGACGATCATCTTCATCCAGTTGACCGGATCGTCCACGGTCGCAGCCGCCCCCGCGAGCACCGTCAGGATCAGACCGGAGAGCAGCGCGGTGAGCGCACCGTGCAGCACGCCCGTCGCGATGAGCCCCGAACGCAGGTTGACCAGGGTGCCGCCGAGCACGATCGCCCAGCCCAGGAGGTGGATCACGACGAGGATGCCGAAGACGATGGACATGACCCAAGCCTAGGGTCCGGCGCCGTGCCCGCCATCACAGCAGACGGCGCGCCGCCGCCCAGCGGGTCAGCTCGTTGCGGTTCGACAGCTGGAGCTTGCGCAGCACGGCCGAGACGTGGGTCTCCACCGTCTTGATCGAGAAGAACAGCTCGCTCGCCACCTCCTTGTAGGAGTAGCCGCGGGCGATCAACCGCATCACCTCACGTTCGCGGGCCGAGAGCCGGTCGAGCTCGCCGTCAGTGGTCGCGATGTCGCCCACCGAGGTGCCGAACGCATCCAGCACGAACCCGGCCAGCCTCGGCGAGAACACCGCATCGCCCCCCGCGACCCGCAGCACCGCCTCCGACAACGCCGGACCGTCGATCGCCTTGGTCACATAGCCACGGGCACCGACCCGGATCACCGACACGACGTCCTCGGCGGCGTCGGACACCGACAGCGCCAGGAACCGGGTGCCGTCCAGCAGATCGGTGCACGAACGGACCACCTCCGCCCCGCCGCCGCCGTCCCCACCGGGCAGGTGCACGTCGAGGAGCACCACCGCGGGGCGCAGCTCGTGCACCGCGCGGACCGCACCGTCCACGTCACCCGCCTCACCGACCACCCGGACCCGGGCGTCCAGCGACGCACGCACCCCCGCACGCACCAACGCGTGGTCGTCCACCAGCACGACGTTCACCGGCTCGTTCATGTCGTCTCCTCCGTGGGACCACCGCTCACCGGCATGACCAGGTGAACCTCCGTACCGCGCAGCGCCGACGATGTCACCTGCGCCGTGCCGCCGCGTCGACGCACCCGCCCCAGGATGGACTCCCGGACGCCGAACCGGTCCGGGCCGATCTCGTCGAGGTCGAACCCGTCACCGCGGTCACGGACGAACACCTCGAGCACATCGTCCCGGACCTCCAGGTAGAGCGAGACCGGCGGGCGACCGTGGGTGACCGCGTTGACCAGCGCCTCCCGGGTCGCCTGCAGCAGCGCCACCGAATCGGCGTCGGGCTCCCGGTCGCCCACCACGACGGTGTCCACCGCCACCGGCTGGCCGCCCGGACCGGTCCGGGTGTCCTCGACCTCCGCCACCACGGCGCGCAGCCCGGCCGCCACCGACTGCGACGGCGCCGGGCGGTCCGCGTAGAGCCACTCGCGCAGCTCACGTTCCTGGGCGCGGGCCATCCGGGCCACCTCGGCGGGCTCCTCGGCATGGGCGCGGATGAGGGCCAGCGTCTGCAGCACCGAGTCGTGCAGATGCGCGGCGATGTCCGCGCGCTCGGACTCGCGGGCGCGGGCGGTCCGTTCGTCGCCGAGCCCGCGCACCAGCCGCAGCCACCACGGCGCGAGCACCAGGCCGACACCCGCGATCACCGACAGCGAGGCGACCACCGCCTGGACCAGCATCGTCGGCGCCAGGCCGTCACCGGTGAGCCGGCCGACCACGAGGAGCACCCCGACGGCTGCGAGCAGCACCCCGCCGAGGACCGCGAGCACCGGCGCCGGGGTGCGCCCGCCAGCCATCCGCTGCACCCGCCCACGCTGCGCGGCGTCCAGCTGGGACCAGGCGAGGGTCAGCCCACCGAGGACCAGCAGCAACGGCAGCACCCAGGTCACATCGACCACGGCGCCGCGCCGCACCGCCACCAGCAGGACCGCACCGGCCACCAGGATCAGCCCGATCGCGACATCCGTCACCGGGAGCCGGCGGCCGGGCTCGACCAGCGGCTGACGGGTCGCCAGCCGGGACACGGCCGCCGGGCGGGTCCGGGACGGGTCCCGCGCATCACCGGTCGGCAGGGTGACCCACCAGAACAGGTAGAGCCACGCCCCGATGCCCGCGGGGACCAGGAGAGCCACGAGCGCGGCCC
>JAKLPK010000166.1 GCA_022013895.1 Cellulomonas sp.
GCTCAGGCGGCGAGGGCGAAGTCGGTGCTCTTGGAATCGGCACCTATAAGTTGCACGGAGCGTTGACGAGATAACCGTGCGTCCTCGGCCCGCTTCTCCTGGATCGACGACCACCGTCGAAACCGATCACCCCCCTGTTCAATTATCAAGCTGTGCTGCATCCAGACTGTGCTGCACCACCCGGGGGCGGCACGGACAGTCTACCTGCGCAACCGTCCGGGCCGCCCCCTCATTCCCGCTCCGCACCTCCGTCGTGGTGCGTCCGGCCTCGTGGGCCGGGCTCCCGCCGCCTGCCCCTCCGCGGGCGGCGGGTGGTTCTCAGGCCGCCGGTCCCTCGATGAGGGTGACGGTGGCGCTCTGGCTGGTCCCGGTGGTTCCCGAGGTCCAGGTGATGGTCACGCTGTCGCCCGGGGAGTACTCGGCGAGCACGCTGGACAGTTGGGAGCTCGTGGTGATCGCGGTCCCGTCGACCGCGGTGATCGTGTCACCAGCGGCCAGCCCGGCGGAGGCCGCCGGGGTTCCGTCGATGACGCCGGCGATGGTCGCACCGGTCGTGCTCGAACCGAGCGAGCCGGAGCTCCCCAGCCCGGGCTGGCTCGAAGAGAGCTCGGAGGACACCTGCACGCCCAGGAAGGCCGGGTACCCGATCACGATGTCACTGGACGCGTTGCCCGCCTCGATCTGGTCAACGATCTCCATCGCATCGGTGATGTCGATGGCGTAGGCGACGATCGTGCTCGAACCGCTGGACGCCGCGGTCGTGATGCCGACCACCTCACCCTCGGAGTCGAGCACCGGCCCGCCGGAGTCACCCGAGACGACAGCGGCCGAGAACTCGATCAGCCCTTCCAGCGTCTCGGACTCGGTGCCGGACTCGCTCGCCGTCATCGTCTGGTCGGTCGCGGTGACGTCGCCGGTCGCGGCCACCAGGTCACCGGTGCCCTCGGCGTTGCCGACCGCGGTCACGGTGTCCCCCGTGCTCACACCGCCGTCGTCGTCCAGGGTGATCGCGGTCAGCCCGGACGCGTTCTCGAGCTGGAGCACGGCGATGTCGTGCGTCGCATCGGTGCCGACCACGGTCGCGGTGTACGTCTGCCCCGTCGACTCGACGGTGACCTCGATGCTGGTCGCGCCCTCGATGACGTGGTTGTTGGTGAGCACCGTGCCGTCGGAGGTGAGGATCATGCCGGTGCCGGCCGCCTGACCGTTCTCGTAGCCCAGCGTCGTCACGATGGTGACGACACCGACCTGCTGCTCGGTCGTCGCAGCCGTCGCCGCCGCCTGGGTGCTGGTCGACGTGCCGTCCTCGGTGCTGGACCCGCCCTGCTGCGGCATCCCGCTCCCGGACTGGCCGCCGCCGAACTGGCCCTCGGACTGACTGCCTCCGCTGAAGCCCTCGGGTGGTGTCCCCGCCTGCTCCTGGGTCACCGAGGTGTCGCTCGTCGTGGTGGTCTGCGTCTCGGTCGCGCCGCTCACGGCGATCCCGCCCGCGATGAGCGCCAGCCCGAGCACCGCGGCCGCGACCCCGCTGACCACAGGTCGCCGCACCCGTCGCCGCCTCGGGTCGACCGCGACGTTCGGCGGCTGCTGCCCGCCCGGCGGCTGCACCGGCACGGACATCAGCATCGGCTGGCCCCCCGGCGCAGCCCACGCTGCCTGCTGCCCGCCCGGCAGCGGCTGCGTGGGCTGCGCCGCAGAGGCCGGTGACCACGCCCCCTCAGGCGTGGTCACCTGCATCGACGGCACGGTGGGCGCTCCAGCTCCCGTCGCCGTCGTCGACCCCGCCGCGTGCGCAGCAGCGGGGACGGTGTGGATCGGCGCCACCAGGGCCTGCGGGACGGGCGGGGCCAGCTGCTCGGTTGCCTCCGTCGTGGCAACCGGCGGCATGCGCACCGTCGGGTCGACCGGCGGCATGGGCTCCGTCGGGTCGATCACTGCGAGAGGCTCGGTCGGCGCGACCGACGGCAGCTGCACCGTCGGCCCGTCGACCGTGCCGTCCGGGCCGACCGTGAAGGCCGCCCGGTCGGCTCCTGCGGGGCTCGCGGGCCCCACGACCGGCTCACGATCGAACGGCTGCTGCTCCGACATGGCACCTACCTCCCTCGTCGAGCCCTGGTGGCGTCGACAAGACACATGTCACTCCGCCAACCCGAAGGAGTGCTGCAGAAGCCATGTGGGTTGCCTGTGGGCGGACGCCGACGCCCGCCCGCGGCGGCTAGGAAGGCGGAAGGAGCCGGGCGGTGAGCCGGTCGGCGACACCGTCGAGCTCGTCGCCGAGGAGCGGGGCGAGCACCGAGACGTAGGTGTGCACCGCGAGCAGCCCGATTGCGGTGTCCCGCTCGTCCTGGGTCGGTTCCTCGTCGTCGGTGCGCAGCAGGCGCGCCGCGTTGGTCAGGCTCGCGCCGATGATCGGCGCGAGCACCTTGCGGGAGTCGGCGTGCCGGACGGCGTAGGTGAAGATCTCCAGCGACAGCAGGGTGCGGACCAGCAGCTCCGGGTCGTCGTGGGCGCAGTGCAGTGCCGAGGCGAGATCCTGTCCGTCGCGTTCGGCGTACCAGGCGACCTCGTCCTGGCCGAGCTCGCGGACGATCTCCATCAGCAGCTCTTCCTTGCCGCCGAAGTTGGCGTAGACCGCGCCCTTGGTGAAGCCGGCCTCGGA
>JAKLPK010000167.1 GCA_022013895.1 Cellulomonas sp.
GAGCGCCGCGAGCCCAGGCCCGCACCGGCGAGCACCTTCTGCAGGCGTACGCCGTCGGGGTCGTGCACGTCGGTCATCGCAGTCCTTCGTCGAGGTCGGCCAGCTCGGACAGAGCCGGCAGGTGGGGAGCCAGTGCGGGGAGCTCGTCGAGCGACGTCAGGCCCATCCGCTCCAAGAAGTATCCCGTGGTCCCGTACAGGACCGCACCCGTGGCCTGATCCTGACCCACCTCGGCCACCAGACCACGGGTCGACAAGGTCCGCATGACCCCGTCGACATTGACCCCCCGCACGGCCGAGACCTGGCCGCGGCTGACCGGCTGCCGGTAGGCCACGACGGCGAGCGTCTCCAGCGCGGCCTGCGTCAGCCGGGCCGTCTGCCCGTCCACGACGAACCGTCCGACGACGTCGGCGTGCGCGGGTGCCGAGTACAGCCGCCAGCCGGCTCCCGCATGCCGAAGCTCGAAGCCGCGGGGGCGCTCACCGCCGTCACCGCGGTACTGCGCGGCGAGCGCCAGCAGCAGCTCCTCGACACGTTCGGTGGGCATGGCCAGCACGGAGGCCAGCCGGACGGCAGGCACCGGCTCGTCGGCGACCATGAGCACGGCCTCGAGGGCCGCAGCCGCACCACCCGGCAGCTCGTCCACGTCGAACCCCAGCTCGTCGACCCTGGTCTCGCTCACGATGCGTTCCCTTCGTCGTAGTCGGTGGTCAGCTCGATCTCGCCGTCCGAGGTCCCGGTCCACCGGACGCTGAGCTCACCGAGGGCCACCACCTGGTCGAACGCGACCGACCCGTCCCTGAACAGCTCCAGCAGCGCGAGGAACCGGGCGACCACCACGATCGGCTCGCCCGCATCGGCCACGAGGTCCCGGAAGGACATCGAGGGGTGCCGCCGCAGCCGGTCGGCCAGCACGGCGGCCTGTTCGCGCACGCTCACCGGCGGGGCGTGCAGATGGGACAGGTCGACGCCGGGCGGCGCGGGCCGCGGGGCCAACGCCCGCGCGGCGAGCGCGGCCAGACCGTCCGGTCCGAGGGTCCAGACCAGATCGGGCAGCAACGCCGCCAGGTGCGGTTCGAGGGACACCGCACGCGGGTACGAGCGGGCGCCGACGGCCCAGCGCTCGGCCAGGTCGGCCGCGATCTCCTTGTAGGCGCGGTACTGCAGCAGCCGCGCGAACAGCAGGTCCCGCGCCTCGAGCAGCTCCAGGTCCTCGGCGTCCTCCACATCGCCCGTGGGCAGCAGCCGCGCCGCCTTGAGGTCGAGCAGGGTGGCGGCGACGACCAGGAACTCCGAGGCCTGCGACAGGTCCCAGCCGCCCCCGTCGGCGGCCCGCAGGTACGCCAGGAACTCGTCGGTGACCTGCGCGAGGGCCACCTCGGTGATGTCGAGGCGGTGCTTGGCGATCAGCCCGAGCAGCAGGTCGAACGGCCCCGAGAAGACGTCGAGATGGACCTCGAACCCGTGCGACCCGGCGCGCTGGTCGGCCGCGTCAGGCGGCGTCGCCACGGGCGACGAGCTCACGGGCCAGCTGCCGGTAGGCCTCGGCACCGGAGTGCGTCGGGGCGTAGGTGGTGATCGGCTCCGCGGCCACGGTGGCGTCCGGGAACTTCACGGTCCGCGCGATCACCGTCTGGAACAGCCCGTCGCCGAACGCCTCGTGCACGCGCGCGATCACCTCGCGCGAGTGCAGCGTCCGCGAGTCGAACATGGTGGCGACGATGCCGTCGACCCGCAGCCGCGGGTTGAGCCGGTCCGAGACCTTCTCGATCGTCTCGGTGAGCAGGGCCACACCGCGCAGGGCGAAGAACTCGCACTCCAGCGGGATGAGCACGCCGTGGGCTGCGGTCAGCGCGTTCACGGTGAGCAGGCCCAACGAGGGCTGGCAGTCGATGAGCACGACGTCGTAGTCGTCGAGCACCGGCCGCAGCGCACGGGACAGCACCTGCTCGCGGGCGACCTCGCCGACGAGCTGGACCTCGGCCGCCGACAGGTCGATGTTGGCGGGCAGCACGTCGAGACCCTCGACCGCGGTGTGCTGGATCACGGCGGCGACATCGGGGTGCCGGTCCATGAGCAGGTTGTAGACGGTTCCGGACAGCTCGTACGGGTTGACCCCGAGCCCCACGGTGGCGGCGCCCTGCGGGTCGAAGTCGACCACGAGCACCCGACGGCCGTACTCGGCCAGGGCCGCGGCCAGGTTGATCGTGGTGGTCGTCTTGCCGACGCCACCCTTCTGGTTGCACAGCGCGATCACCCGGGCCGGACCGTGCTGGGCAAGCGGTGCGGGCACCGGGAAGTCGCCGAGGGGACGCCCCACGGCGTCAGTCCTACCGGTCGCCGGCTCCGCGCTCACCACGGCGCCCAACCTACCGGAACGCACCCCCGCCCGGGTGACACCACCCCGGTCGGGCCACGCCGTCCGGCCCGCTCAGAGCGCCCGCGGATGGCTCGCCGCGTACACCTCGCGCAGCATGTCGGGCGTCACGAGCGTGTAGAGCTGGGTGGTCGTCACCGAGGCGTGACCGAGCAGCTCCTGGACCACCCGGACGTCGGCGCCACCGGCCAGCAGGTGGGTCGCGAACGAGTGCCGCAGTGTGTGCGGCGAGATCGGCCCGGGCAGTCCGCTGCGTTCGGCCGTCCGGCGGAGCACCTCCCAGGCGCTCTGCCGCGACAACCGGCCGCCGCGCAGGTTGAGGAAGATCGCCGGCGTCCCGCGTCCGTGCGATGCCAGGGCCGGTCGGCCCCGCACCAGGTAGGCGTCGACCGCTGCGGTGGCGTAGGAGCCGACCGGCACCACCCGCTCCTTGCCTCCCTTGCCGAGCAGGCGCACGGCCCCGCGCCCCGGGGAGAGGTCCAGGTCGTCGACATCCAGGCCGACGGCCTCCGAGATCCGCGCACCGGTCGAGTAGAGCAGCTCCAGCAGCGCCAGGTCCCGCAGCGGACCCGGGCCGTCGAGCCCCGATGCGGCGGCCAGCAGACGCTCGACGGCGTCGACGGAGATCGCCTTCGGCAGTCGTCTGGGAGTGACCGGGCCGTGCACGTCGCGCGCCGGATCGTCGGTGGCCAGCCCCTCGGCGAGCAGGAACTTGTGCCAGCCGCGGATCGCGACCACCGACCGGGCGCTGGACGCCGCGGACAACGGCGCCCGCCCGTCGGCGCCTGTCCGTGCCGCGAGCTGGTACGCCTCCACATCGGCCTCGACCACCTGGTCCGGTGCGGTGCGCCCGTGCGCCTGCAGGTGGTCGACGTAGCGCCGCAGGTCCCGGCGATAGGCCGCGAGCGTGTTGACCGACAGCCCGCGCTCGACGGCGAGGTGCGTCAGGTACGTCTCCAGCGCCAGGTCGAGGGGCATCGCCGCGATGCTAGAACGGAAGGAGCACATCCACGACGATCGCCACGGACAGTGCGGTCAGGTAGGTGATCGACCGGTGGAACACGCCGATCGCCCGCAGCGGTCCGCGGGTCGGGTCGGACGCCCGGCGCAGCAGCGCGATGACGGACCAGCCGAACCAGCCGCCGAGGACGACGGCGGAGGCCAGGTAGACCCAGCCGAGCCCACCGACCGGACCGAGCGCGATCGAGCAGGCGACCATCGCGATCGTGTAGCCGACCATCTCCCGCACGACCCTGCGGTCGTCGGCCACGACAGGCAGCATCGGCACCCCGGCGGCGGCGTAGTCGCGCCGGAACTTCATCGACAGCGGCCAGTAGTGGGGCGGGGTCCAGAAGAACACCACACCGAAGAGCAGCAGCGCCGCCCACCCCACCGAACCGGTGACCGCCGACCATCCGATGAGCACCGGGACGCAGCCCGCGATCCCTCCCCACACGATGTTCTGCGGGGTGCGCCGCTTGAGCACCATGGTGTAGCCGACGACGTAGATGATCATCGCCGCCCCCGCGAGGAGGGCGGACACCGGGTTGACGGCCAGCGCCAGCCACCCGAGCGAGAGGACGGTGAGCGCCAGTCCGAACACCACGGCGGCCGTCGGCGTGATCGCACCGGTCACCAGCGGACGGCCGCTGGTCCGGTGCATCACCTGGTCGATGTCGCGGTCGAGCACGCAGTTGAGCACGTTGGCGGCCGCGGCCGCCCCGGCCCCTCCGGCCAGCGTGGCGATGAGCAGCCGCCAGGGCGGCAGTCCCCCGGCGGCCAGCACCATGGTGGGGACGGTGGTCACCAGGAGGAGCTCGATCACCCGCGGTTTGGTGAGCGCCACGTAGGCACGCACCGTGGCTGCGGTTCGCTCCCGCTGCGTCCGGACCGGCAGCGCCGACGATCCTTGGGGTTCCGCCCCGGCGACATCGGCAGGAACGGAGGTGCTCACGCGCACGCAGGTAGTCCTTTCGTCCCAGGCGGTCGAGGTTCGGATCATGGTAGTCACCGGCGGCAAGACCACCAGTCCGTGGGCGTTCGGGCGCGGCGGGGGCGGTCTGCGTCCGGTGGGCGACCACGGCATCGAGGACCTGGCGGAGATAGGGTCCGAGGCGGGCACATGGCAGGGGCGACAACCGCCCGATGGCGACCCCGAGGGGTCAGGGACGAGGCGCCGCAGCGGCGCGAGAGGCGGGAGTGCGACGTGACTGCACCGGTGCGGGCGAGCTGGTCGGATCTGGATGTGCGGGCGGTGGACACGGCCAGGGTGTTGGCCGCCGACGCCGTGGAGAAGGTCGGGAACGGCCATCCGGGCACGGCGATCAGTCTGGCGCCGGTCGCCTACCTGCTGTATCAGGACGTGCTGCGTCATGACCCGGCCGATCCCCACTGGCTGGGTCGTGACCGGTTCGTGCTGTCGGCGGGCCACTCGTCGTTGACGCAGTACATCCAGCTGTTCCTGGGTGGTTTCGGTCTGGAGCTCTCCGATCTGGAGGCGCTGCGGACCTGGGGGTCGAAGACCCCGGGCCACCCCGAGTGGCGGCACACCTCGGGGGTGGAGATCACCACCGGGCCGTTGGGCCAGGGCATCGCCTCGGCCGTCGGGATGGCGATGGCCGCCCGTCGTGAACGCGGTCTGCTGGACCCCGACGCACCGGCCGGGACCTCACCGTTCGATCACCGGGTCGTGGTGATCGCCGGGGACGGCGACCTGCAGGAAGGCGTCTCGGCCGAGGCGTCCTCGTTGGCCGGGACCCAGGAGCTGGGTGACCTGCTGGTGATCTGGGACGACAACCACATCTCCATCGAGGGCGACACGAAGATCGCGTTCGGGGAGGACGTCCTGGCCCGCTACGCCGCCTACGGGTGGCACACCCAGCTGGTCGACTGGACGCTCACCGGCCAGTACGTGGAGGACGTCGACGCGCTGGCCGCGGCGATCGAGGCCGCCAAGACCGACCCGCGCCCGTCGTTCATCGCCCTGCGCACCCTGATCGCGTGGCCGACGCCGGGCAAGACCGGTGAGCACTCCGCGCACGGCTCCAAGCTCGGCACCGCCGCGGTGCGGGGGCTGAAGGAGCTCGTCGGGTTCGACCCCGAGCGTTCGTTCCAGGTCGATGAGGACGTGCTGGCCCACACCCGGGGGTTGGCCGGGCGGGCCGCGACCGACCGGGCCGCCTGGCAGACCGGCTTCGACGCCTGGGCTGCGGCCCACCCCGACCGCAAAGCACTGCTGGACCGGCTGGTGGCCAAGGACCTGCCGGCCGGGTGGACCGGCGCCCTGCCGGTGTTCCCCGCCGGCAAGTCGGTGGCCACCCGGTCCGCCTCGGGCACCGTGCTGAGCGCGCTGGCCGACACCCTGCCCGAGCTGTGGGGCGGGTCGGCGGACCTGGCCGGGTCGAACAACACCACCATGACCGGTCAGCCCTCGTTCCTACCTGCCGCACGCTCCTCCCACGAGTTCACCGGCACCCCCTACGGGCGGACCCTGCACTTCGGGATCCGTGAGCACGCGATGGGCGCGATCTTGTCCGGCATCGCCCTGCACGGCCTGACCCGCCCCTACGGCGGCACGTTCTTCCAGTTCGCGGACTACATGCGCGGGGCTGTGCGCCTGGCCGCGCTCATGGGCACCGACCCGATCTACGAGTGGACCCACGACTCCATCGGCCTGGGCGAGGACGGCCCCACCCACCAACCCGTCGAGCACCTGGCCGCCTACCGC
>JAKLPK010000168.1 GCA_022013895.1 Cellulomonas sp.
ACATCTGATGGCGAACTACTCGGTGGCGGACATCAAGGCGCTGCGCGAGAAGACCGGTGCCGGCATGCTCGACGTCAAGAAGGCGCTCGAGGAGGCCGGTGGCGACTCCGACAAGGCGCTGGAGATCATCCGGGTCAAGGGTCTCAAGGGCGTGAGCAAGCGTGAGGGTCGGGCGACGTCCGACGGCCTGGTCGCTGCGCACGTCGGTCCGACCTCCGACGGTGAGGGCCAGGTCGGCGTGCTCGTCGAGGTCAACTCCGAGACGGACTTCGTCGCGAAGAACCAGGCCTTCATCTCGTTGGCCGACCGGGTGCTCGCAGCGGCGGTCTCCTCCGCCGTGAGCGACGTCGACTCGCTGCTGGCCGCGGACACCGACGGTGTCACCGTGGCCGAGGCGGTCGACGGTGTCGCGGCGACGATCGGCGAGAAGCTGGTGGTCCGTCGGATCGCCCGCGTCGCCGGTGAGCACGTCGAGGTCTACCTGCACAAGGTCAACAAGGACCTGCCTCCGCAGGTCGGCGTGGTCGTGGCGACCGACGCCAAGGGTGCGGCCGTGGCCCACGACATCGCGACCCACATCGCGGCGTTCTCCCCGACGTTCCTGTCACGTGACGACGTCCCGGCCGCTCTGGTCGCCGACGAGCGTCGCATCGCCGAGGAGACCGCCCGCAACGAGGGCAAGCCCGAGCAGGCGCTGCCGAAGATCGTCGAGGGTCGGGTCAACGGGTTCTTCAAGGAGAACGTGCTGCTCGACCAGGCGTTCGCGCGTGACCCGAAGAAGACGGTCGGTCAGGTCGTCGCCGAAGCCGGCGGGACCGTCACGGCCTTCGCCCGCTTCCGGGTCGGGGCCTGACACCGATGACCCGGTCACCGTCGCCGACGGACGCCCGTCGGGTGCTGCTCAAGCTCTCGGGGGAGTCCTTCGGCGGCGGTGACGTCGGTCTGTCGGTCGAGGTCGTCAAGCGGATCGCCGGTGAGATCGCCGTGGCGGTCAACTCGGGGGTCCAGGTCGCCATCGTCGTCGGTGGGGGCAACTTCTTCCGCGGCGCCGAGCTCTCGAAGGCCGGGATGGATCGAGCCCGGGCCGACTACATGGGCATGCTCGGCACGGTGATGAACTGCCTGGCGCTGCAGGACTTCCTGGAGCAGGCCGATGTCAGCACCCGGGTCCAGACCGCGATCGCGATGGGTCAGGTCGCGGAGCAGTACATCCCGCTGCGGGCGATCCGGCACCTGGAGAAGGGGCGCGTCGTGATCTTCGGCGCCGGGGCGGGGATGCCCTACTTCTCGACGGACACCGTGAGCGTCCAGCGTGCGCTCGAGGTCCACTGCGACGAGGTGCTCATGGGCAAGAACGGGGTCGACGGGGTCTACACCGCCGATCCGCGCACCGACCCGACCGCCCGTCGGCTCGACCACCTCACGTACACCCGGGCGCTCGTCGAGGGGTTGGCGGTGATGGACGCGACCGCGTTGTCCATGTGCCGGGACAACGATGTGCAGATGCGCGTCTTCGGTCTGGAGGCGCCCGGCAACGTCACCCGCGTGCTGCAGGGTGAGAAGATCGGCACCCTGGTGACGACGGCGTGACTGCCGCCCCCGAGCATTCCCCCTCAGCCATCGAGAAGGAGCAGCGGTGATCGACGAGACCCTCTTCGAGGCCGAGGAGAAGATGGACAAGGCCGTCGAGGTCGCCAAGGAGGACTTCGCGGCGATCCGTACGGGCCGGGCGAACGCGGCCATGTTCGCGAAGGTGTTCGTGGACTACTACGGCAGTCCGACCGCCCTCCAGCAGCTGGCCTCGTTCAACGTGGTCGAGGCGCGCACGGTGCTGATCTCCCCGTTCGACCGTTCCTCGGTGACCGCGATCGAGAAGGCGCTGCGCAACTCCGACCTCGGTGTCAACCCGGCCAGCGACGGGCAGGTGATCCGTGTGGTGCTGCCAGCGCTCACCGAGGAGCGCCGCCGGGACTACGTCAAGCTCGCCCGGACGAAGGCAGAGGATGCGCGCATCTCGGTGCGCTCGGTCCGGCGCCATGCCAAGGACGTGCTCGACCGGCTCGTGAAGGACGGCGACTCCGGCGAGGACGAGGTCACCCGGGCCGAGAAGGAGCTGGACGCACTCACGAGGAAGCACACCGAGCTCGTCGACCACCTGCTCGCCAGCAAGGAGAGCGAGCTGCTCGAGGTCTGATGTCGGAGCTCGCCGCCCCCCGCACACCACAGGCCGGACGCGACCTGCCGGTCGCCCTCGCCGTCGGTCTGGGCTTGGTCGTGCTCGTCGTCGCCTCCTTGTTCATCCGCAAGGAGGCCTTCGCGGTCGTCGCGCTCGCGGCCGTCGGGACGGCTCTCTGGGAGCTGGCGCAGGCGCTCACCCGTCGGTCGATCCACCTGCCGTTGCTCCCGCTCCTGGTGGGTTCGGTGGGGATCCTGGTCTCGGCCTACACGGCCGGCGCGGAGGCGCTGTTCGTCGCCTTCCTGCTCACCGTCGGAGGCGCCGTCGTGTGGCGGGTCCTCGACGGCAGCGGGGTCCCGGCGCTGCGGGACGCGACGGCCGCCGTGTTCGCCGCGGCCTATGTGCCCTTTCTCGCCGGGTTCGCGATGCTCATGCTGGCGGCTCCGGACGGACCCATCCGGGTGCTGCTGTTCATCCTGCTCGCGGTGGCCTCGGACACCGGGGGATACGCCGTCGGAACGTTGCTCGGACGGCACCCGATGGCACCGTCGGTCAGTCCGAAGAAGTCGTGGGAGGGGCTGGCCGGCTCGCTGGTCCTGGCGTGCGTGGCCGGTGTCGTGGGCGTCCAGTGGGGGCTGGGCGGTGAACCGCTGGTCGGGGTGTTCCTCGGTCTGGCGGTGGTGAGCACCGCGACCCTCGGCGATCTTGCCGAATCGATGCTCAAACGCGATCTGGAGCTGAAGGACATGAGTGAGCTGCTGCCGGGTCACGGCGGTGTGCTCGACCGGCTGGACTCGCTCCTGCTGTCGGCACCCGCGGTCTACCTGATCCTCGCCGTCCTCCAGGCGCCGGTCACATGAGCGAACCCGTCGCTCTCGACCTGTCGACGCGCTCGGCCGGCGCGCGTGGCAAACCGCCGCGCCACTTCGCCGATCTCGCACCGGAGGATCGCGTGCGGGCGGTCACCGACCTGGGCCAGCCGGCCTTCCGGGCCCGCCAGCTCGCGACGCACTACTACGGCCATCTGACGAACGACCCCGAGCAGATGACCGACCTGCCGTCGCAAGGGCGTGCGGAGCTGATCGAGGCGCTGCTGCCTGCTCTGCTCACCGAGTCGAAGCGGTTGACGGCCGACCGCGGGACGACGGTCAAGACGCTCTGGCACCTGTTCGACGGGGCCCGGGTCGAGTCGGTGCTCATGCGCTACCCGCGCCGCACCACGTTGTGCGTGTCCAGCCAGGCCGGATGTGGCCTGGCGTGCGCGTTCTGCGCGACGGGTCGGCTCGGGTTGACCCGCAACCTGTCGACGGCCGAGATCCTCGACCAGGTGCGTGCCGCGGGGCGCATGCTGGCCGACGGCGAGCTGCCTGGCGGTCCGACGCGGTTGTCGAACGTGGTGTTCATGGGGATGGGCGAGCCGCTGGCGAACTATGCGCGCGTCATGGCGGCCGTCCGGGCGCTGGTCGCGCCTGTGCCGGACGGGTTCGGGCTCTCGGCGCGCAACGTGACCGTCTCGACGGTCGGCCTGGCTCCCGCGATCGACAAGCTCGCCGACGAGGGGATCCCGGTGACCCTCGCGGTGTCGCTGCACGCACCCGATGACGAGCTGCGCGGTGAGCTGGTGCCGGTGAACACCCGGTGGTCGGTGGCCCAGGTCCTCGACTCGGCGCGCCGTTACTTCGAGCGCACCGGGCGCCGGGTGTCGATCGAGTACGCGCTGATGCGGGACGTGAACGACCAGGCGTGGCGGGCCGATCTGCTCGGTGAGCTGCTCAACGCACGCGGTCGGGGCTGGGTGCACGCGAACCCGATCCCGCTCAACCCGGTCCCGGGTTCGCGGTGGACGGCGAGCGAGCGTTCGGTCGAGGCCGAGTTCGTGGCACGCTTGCGGGCGCACGGAATCCCGACGACGGTCCGGGACACCCGGGGGAGCGAGATCGACGGCGCATGCGGTCAGCTCGCAGGACAG
>JAKLPK010000169.1 GCA_022013895.1 Cellulomonas sp.
CGTGGTACGTCGGCGTGCGCACCAGCGCACCGGTCGCCTCGTCGGTGAGCAGCATGGCCTGCAGCACATTGACCGTCTGGGCGATGTTGGCCATGGTCAGGCGCTCGGCCAGGCGATGGAACACGTCGAAGTGCACCGAGGCGACCAGGGCGTCACGCATGGTGTTCTGCTGGTACAGGAACCCCGGGTTCGTGCCCGGCTCGACGTCCCACCAGGTGCCCCACTCGTCGAGCACCAGACCCACCTGACGCTCCGGGTCGTAGCGGTCCATGACCGCGATGTGCCGGCGCAGCAGCGGTTCGATGTCCTGGGCCGCGATGATCGTCCGCCAGTAGTCGTCGTCGTCGAACCGGGTCGCGCTGCCCTTGGCGGTCCAGGTGCCACCGATCGTGTAGTAGTGCACCGAGACGGACTGGAACGGCAGCACCGGGAACGTGTCGTGGGTGAGCTGGTCGACCGCGCGCATGAGCGCCTCGGTCCACTCGACGTCGCCCTCGGAGGCGCCGGCCGCGATGCGGTGCAGCACGTTGTCCCCGTGGTCCTTGCAGAACAGCCCGTACTGACGTGCCAGATCGGCGTAGGTCTCCGCACGCATCCGGCCGCCGCCTCCCCACGGCTCGTTGCCGATCCCCCAGAACGGCACCTGCCACGGCTCCTCGCGGCCGTTGGCCCGACGCAGCTCGACCATCGGCGAGCTGCCCGAGCGGGTCAGGTACTCCACCCATTCGCTCATCTCACGCACGGTGCCCGAACCGGCGTTGCCGTTGACGTAGGCCTGCGTCCCGAGCAGCTCGCACAGCGCCATGAACTCGTGCGTGCCGAAGTGGTTGTTCTCCTCGACGTCACCCCAGTTGGTGTTGACCATCCGCGGGCGCTGCTCCCGCGGGCCCACACCGTCGCGCCAGTGGTACTCGTCGGCGAAGCAGCCGCCGGGCCAGCGCAGGTTCGGGATGTTCAGCTCACGCAGCGCCTCGACGACGTCGAGCCGGATACCGCCCTCGTTCGGGACGTCGGAGTCCTCGCCGACCCAGAACCCGCCGTAGATGCACCGTCCCAGGTGCTCGGCGAAGTGGCCGTACAGGTGCCGACTGATCGTCGGCCCCGGGATGTCCACGTTCACGATGACGGTGGCGCGGGTGGGGTCTGGCACGAGGTTCTCCTTCGGTACAGGTCAGGTCGATGCGGCGGCCCGGGCCGCACCTGTCGAGGCACCGGCGTCACCGGCGCGGACGGGTCGACCCGTCACGGTCGCGCTGCGTCGATCCGGGGCAGCACCTCGCTGGTCGCCACCCGCGGATCCGCCGAGGTGACCACGTGCACCGGTCCGGTGACCGTGATCGAGGCCGTCGTGTGCCGCACGGCGCACGACGGACCGACCCACAGCTCGACCTCACCGGGTTCGACGATCCGCACCAGGTCACGTCCGGCGAAGGCCAGCCGGGTGGTCGGCACCGTGAACCGCACGGCCACCTGCTCCCCCGGCTCCAGGGTGACACGCCGGTAGGCGAGCAGCTGGGCGACCGGCCGGGTGACGCTGGCGTAGACGTCGCGCCCGTACAGCTGCACCACGTCGTCGCCGGTCCGGTCGCCCGTGTTGCGCACGGTGACCTCGACCTCGAACACGCCCTCGGCGGGCACCTCGGCTGCGACCACCAGCTCGGTGTGCTCGAAGGACGTGAAGGACAGCCCGTGCCCGAACGGCAGGACGGGGGTGCTGTCCGCCGACGTCACCTCGGACGGTCCGCCGAGGATCGGGTGCAGGTAGGAGTAGGGCTGCGCACCGGCCGACCGCGGCATCGTCACCGAGAGCCGCCCGGACGGGTTCACCCGACCGGACAGGACACCGGCGAGCGCCGTCCCACCCTCCTCACCCGGGAAGAACGACTGGATGACGGCGGCGGGCGCCGCGGGGCCCTCGACGGCCCAGCCGACCGCGTAGGGCCGCCCGGTGAGCATCACCATGACGACCGGGGTCCCGGTGGCCTGGATCGCCTCGACCAGCTCGCGCTGCACACCCGGCAGGGCCAAGGTCTCGGTGTCGTTCCCCTCACCGACCGTGCCGCGGCCGAACAGCCCGGCCTGGTCACCGACGACGACGACGGCGACCTGCGCCTGCGCGGCCGCCCGCACGGCCTCGTCGAACCCGCTGCGGTCCTGGCCCTCGACGGCGCAGCCGGCCACGTGGTCGATCCGGGCGTCCGGCAGCTCGGCGCGCAGCGCCGCCAGCACCGACGGGATCTCGAAGCCCATCGGGAACTCGGGGTGGTGCACCAGCACGTGGTTCGCGAAGGAGTAGCAGCCCATGAGGGCCTCGGCGCGGTCCGCGTTGGGGCCGAGCACCGCGATCCGCTGCGGTGCCGTGCCCCCGGGGCCGATGAGTGGCAGCACCCCGTCGTTGGTGAGCAGCACCACCGACTCCTCGGCCAGGCGCCGGGCCACGTCGCGGTGGGCCGCCGAGTCCAGGTCGACGGCCGTCGGGGGCCCTTCCTCGAAGGTCGCGTCGAGCAGCCCGAGCTCCTCCTTCTGGGCCAGGGCGCGCAGCACCGCCCGGTCCACGAGCACCTCGTCCACCTGACCGGCGCGCACGAGCTCGGCCAGCGGTTCGAGGTACGTGTCACCGGTCGGCAGCTCGACGTCGATCCCGGCCGCCAGCGCGAGCGCCGCGGCCTCCCCCTTGCTCGCCGCGACGGCGTGCATGACGTGCAGGAACGCCACCGCGAAGTAGTCGGCGACGACGACACCGTCGAAGCCCCAGGTCTCGCGCAGCAGCTGCGTGAGGTACGTCGGGTCGGAGGCCATCGGCACCCCGTCCACATCGACGTAGGAGTTCATGACCGACCGGACCCCACCGTCCAGCACCGCCATCTCGAACGGCGGCAGCAGCACATCGGCGAGCTCGCGCGCCCCCGCGCTCACCGGGGCGTGGTTGCGCCCGCCGCGTGAACCGGAGTAGCCGACGAAGTGCTTGAGCGTGGCGTGCACCCCGGCCGCCTGCAGCCCGCGCACGAACGCCGTGCCGACGGTGCCCACCAGGTACGGGTCCTCACCGATGCACTCGTCGACCCGACCCCAGCGCGGGTCACGAATCACATCGAGCACCGGCGCCAGCCCCTGGTGCACCCCGAGGGTCGCCATCGACCCGCCGATCAGCCCCGCCATCTGCTCGACGAGCTCGGGGTCGAACGCCGAACCCCAGGCCAGCGGTGTCGGGAAGGTGGCGGCCTGCCAGGCCGCCAGGCCGGTGAGGCACTCCTCGTGGACCAGGGCGGGGATACCGAGCCGGGTCTGCGTGCGCAGCCGACGCTGCTCGCCCCACAACCAGGCGGCTCGTTCGACCGGGTCGACCGGTCGGGTGCCGTACACCCGGGTGAGGTGCCCCAGACCGTGCTCGGTGGCTTCCTCGTACTTGCCGGACGAGGCCATCTCACCCTGCATCGGGGCGACGACCTCACCTCCCTGGTCGACCCAGAAGCCGACGATCTGGGCGAGCTTCTCCTCCAGGGTCATCCGGGCGTGCAGGGCACGCACCCGGTCGGAGACCTCGGGCATGGCTGGTATGGCGGTCACGGGACCTGCCTCCTTGAGATGTGGCTGGCGATGACGCAGCAGGGCCCGCGGGCGGCGGGACGGCACGGGCCGAGCCGCGGGCACCCCGCGGCTCGGCCCCGCCCGGTCAGCCCTTGACCGCCCCGGTGAGCCCGCCGACGATGCGCCGTTCGAACAGGCTGAAGAACACCAGCGCCGGGATCATGGACAGCGAGGTGAACGCCAGCACCTTCGCGGTGTCGACCGAGTACTGGGATGCGAACGCCTGCACACCGAGCGGCACCGTGAAGGTCGACTCGTCGTTCAGGATGAACAGCGGCAGCAGGTAGCTGTTCCAGCTGGCGATGAAGGCCAGGATGCCGACCGTGATGACACCCGGCATGGACAGCGGGATCACCATCCGCCGGAAGAACCCGAGCCGGCTGCAGCCGTCGATCGCGGCCGCCTCCTCGATCTCGTCCGGGATCGCCCGCAGGAACGGCACCAGGATGATGACCGTGGTCGGCAGTGCGAACGCGATCTGCGGGAGCATCACGCCGAACAGGCTGTTCATCAGCCCGAGGTTCTTCACCAGGATGTACAGCGGGGTGATCGCGACCGTCATGGGGAACATGAGCCCGGCGGCGAACAACGAGTACATGGCACCCTGCCCGCGGAACCGGTACCGGGCGAGCACGTAGCTCACCATGAGGCCCAGCACCACGACGCCGATGGTCGTGCCCAGCGCTGCGAAGGTCGAGTTCCCGACCTCCTGCCAGAACACGCTTCCGGTGAGCACGTCGACGTAGTTGCTGAACACCCACGGGTTCGGCAACGCCGAGGGATCCTGCGTGATCTGTGCATTCGTCCGGAAGCCGCCGAGGATGATGTACACCACCGGGGCCAGCATGAGCGCGATGAGCACGAGCGCGATGAAGTAGACGCTCGGGCTGCCCCAGCCGCGGCTGGGGATCTTGCGCATCGGTGCCGGGCTGTCGACCTTCGGGTCGATGGTCGTGGCGGCCATCACTTCCTCCCTCCGGTCAGTGCGCCCTCGGTGTCGCGGCGCAGCACGAAGCGCTGGTAGATCAGCGCGATGACGAGCGAGATCAGGAACAGCACGACGGCGACCGCGTTGCCGTACCCGTAGTTCCCGGAGTTGCGGCCGTTGGTCACCATGTAGGTGGCCATGGTCGAGGTCCCCGCGGTCGAGGCGACGTACTGACCCCAGATGATGTAGACGAGGTCGAACAGCTGCAGCGATCCGATGATCGACAGGAATGCCCAGATCCGGATGGTCGGGCCGAGCAGCGGCAAGGTGATCCGCCGCTGGACCTGCCAGTACGAGGCACCGTCGATGGCGGCGGCCTCCGACAGCTCTTCGGGGATGCCCTGCAGACCGGCCATGAGCAGGATCACCGCGAACCCGATGTACTTCCAGGTGATGATCGCCATGAGCGACCACATCGCGATGCCCGGGTTGGACAGCCAGTCCTGGGTCAGACTGCCCAGACCGAACTGCTCCAGCAGGTCGTTGACGGCACCGTTGCTGGCGAGCATCAGGCTCCAGCCGGTGCCGACGATCACCTCGGAGATCACGTACGGGACGAAGATCAGCACCCGGACGACGGACTGTCCGCGCATCTTCTTGTTGAGCAGCAGGGCAAGCGCGATCGCGGCGGGCCCCTGGAGCACCAGGGACAGCACCAGGATGATGCCGTTGTGCAGGAGCGCTTCCTGGAACGTCGGATCGGTGAAGATCGTGACGTAGTTGCGCAGCCCGATGAAGTCGGTCGGCTTCCCGTAGCCCTTCCAGCTGAAGAAGCCGTAGTAGGCGGCCATGAAGACCGGGAAGATCACGAACGCGACGAAGACGATGATGGCCGGACCGGAGAGCACTGCGATCTCAAGACGGGCCGGCCAGCCGATACCGCGGCGACCGGGCCGGGTCGGGGGCGGCACCGTAGCGGTGCCACCCCCGACCGTCGAGAGATTCACAGGCGAGCTCAGGTTCGAGTTCTCGCGAGTGGAATCAGTCATCGGCTCGACTACTACTCCTTGGCCGCGGCGTCGTCGATCGCCTGGATGATGCCTGCGGCGTCGCTCTTGCCGGCGAGCATGTCGACCACACCGGTGTTGAGCGCGTTGCCGACGTTCTGGCCGTAGACCGTGTCCAGCCACTGCGAGACGTACGGCGCAGAGTTGTACGCGGTCAGGATCTCCTGGAGGTAGCTCTCCGAGACGACAGCCTGGGCCTCGGTGTTGACCGGCGGTGCGCTGAACGCCTTGTAGTACGCCTCCTGGACGTCCTTCGTGGCGATGTAGTTGAGGAAGTCGGCGCAGGCCTGCTGGGGCGCGTCGGCCGAGCACGAGTACCCGTCGACCCCACCCATCATGGCTGCGGCGTCACCTTCGCCACCCTCGACGGAGGGGAAGGGGAACCAGGCCAGGTCGGCGAGCGGCTGGGCGTCAGGCGTCAGGGACGCGATCACGCCCGGGTCCCAGGCACCCATGAGCTCCATGGACGCCTCGTGGTTGGCGATCAGACCGGCGGAGCTTCCGGCGCCCTGCTGGGCCGAGGTGGTGAGGTAGCCCTCGTTGAACGGCTCGGTGGCCGCGAAGTCCTGGAGGTCCTGACCGGCCTTGAGCCAGCACGGGTCGGTGAACGACTTGTCCTTGGCAGCAGCGGCAAGGGTGTCCGAGCTGCACTCACGCAGTGCGAAGAAGTAGTACCAGTGCGCGGCGGGCCAGGCGTCCTTGGCACCCAGGGCGATCGGCGAGATGCCGGCCGCCTTGAGCTTGTCGACTGCTGCGCTCAGCTCGTCCATGGTGGTCGGGGTCTCCGTGATCCCGGCCTGGGCGAACAGGTCCTTGCTGTAGAAGAACCCGCCCGGCAGGACGGCGACCGGCATGGCGTAGACCTTGTCGTCCATCGTCTCGGCCTTGAACGAGCCCTCCGGGATGGCGGCCTTGGTCTCGTCGGTGATCAGGTCGGTGATGTCCATGAGCTGGCCGGCGTCCACCATCGCCTGCATCTTGCCGCCGCCGCGCTGCATGAAGATGTCCGGCGCGTCGCCCGAGTTGAGGGCGGTCTGGAGCTTGCCGTCCAGGTCTTCGTTCTGGATCGCCTGGATCTCGATCGTGACGTCCGGGTGGTCCTTCTCGAAGTCGGCGACCGTGGTCTCCCAGAAGGCCTTGCCGTCACCGGTCGTCGAGTTGTGCCAGAAGGTCATGGTGACCTTGCCGTCGGAGGAGGCGGTTCCATCGCTGGACCCGCCTCCACAGGCAGCCAGGCCGGCCACGCCCATCACCAGGGCGGTGGACACCGCCAGAGTCTTCCTAATCCTCATGAGATCCGTCCTCTTCGTTGAGCCGCAGAGCATGTGGAGAGCGCCCCGAGGGAGGGGTCCGAGGCCCGCTGACTGAGCCGGGTCGCGGTGTGCGTCGACCGTCGCGATGCCCGTCCCCGTCGCCGGTCCCGGCAGCCCGTCATCGGTGCTGCTCGGTCCCGGCCGTGCGGTTCAGGTGCGGACGCCACGGCCGTCGGTCATGCAGATCACTTCGTCGCCGACCATCTCGTCGTCGTCGACCAGCGAACGATCCCGACTCTTGCAGGGCCTCCGCGAGCGTGTCAAACGTTGTCGATAACGTTTTCCAAACTGTAATCTACGGACATGGCCCCCCGCGTGACGATCACCGATGTCGCCCTGGCGGCCGGGGTCTCGGTGGCGACGGTCTCGAAGGTCATCAACAACCGGTACGGCGTGGCGATCGACACCTCCGAACGCGTGCACGGCGTCATCCAGCAGCTCGGCTACGAGTCCAGCCTCGTGGCGCGCAGCCTGCGCTCGCACCGGACGCACGTGATCGGGATCCTGGTCGCCGAGTTCGAACCGTTCAGCGCCGAGATCCTCAAGGGCGCCGGGGGCGCGCTCGGCGACAGCGAGTACGAGCTGCTGGCCTACACCGGCGCCAGGCGCAGCGGCGGCACCGGCTGGGAGCGCCGCTACCTGTCCCGGCTGTCCGGCACGCTGATCGACGGCGCGATCCTGGTCACCCCGACCGTGGTGGACGTGGACGCCGGCGTCCCGATCGTCGCGATCGACCCGCACACCGGCTCGGCAGAGCTGCCCACCGTCGAGTCGGACAACCTCACCGGCGGGCTCCTGGCCACCCGCCACCTCATCGGCCTCGGGCACCGACGCATCGGCTTCATGGCCGGGCGACCCGATCTGCGATCGTCCCAGCTGCGCGAGACCGGGTACCTGCAGGCGCTCGCCGAGGCCGGGATCGAGGCCGACCCGTCGCTGGTCCGCAACAGCGACTTCCGCCTGGAGACGGCCCGCGAACCCGCACGCGAGCTGCTGTCACGGCCCGACCGTCCGACGGCCGTCTTCGCCGCCAACGACCTGTCCGCCATCGGCACGATGGAGGTCGCCCTCGAGCTCGGCCTCGACGTGCCGGGCGACCTGTCGGTGATCGGCTTCGACGACATCCCCGAAGCAGCCCGGACCACACCACCGCTGAGCACCGTCCGCCAGCCGATCCAGCAGATGGGCGCAGTGGCCGTCAAGCTGCTCGTCGCCGTGCTGGAGGGGCGCCAGACCGAGTCCCACCACGTGCTGCCGACCTCGCTCGTGCTGCGTGCGAGCACCGCCCCGCCGCGCTGAACCGGCTCCTTCGGCCGGGGTCCGGACCTGCCCCTACGCTCATCCCATGAGCGACGAAGGACTGCATCTGGCCCAGGACAAGATGCGTGCCGCCGAGGTCGACCCCACGGCGATCGACGTGTTCTCGCACTACTACCGCACGCTCGAGGCCGGGGCCACCGGCCTCATCCCGGAGAGCTCGATCTCCCCCCTGCTGGACCCGCCGCGGCTCGATGCGGTCGAGGTCGACGACGACGGCGCCCGCGAGGCGCTCGGCGCCACCGTCGTCCTCAAGCTCAACGGCGGTCTGGGCACCTCGATGGGCATGGACAAGGCCAAGTCCCTGCTCCCGGTGCGTGACGGCCGCAGCTTCCTCGACCTCATCGTCGGCCAGGTGCTCACCGCCCGGGAACGCACCGGCGCCCGGCTGCCGCTCGTGCTGATGAACAGCTTCCGCACCCGCGACGACTCCCTGGCCGCCCTGGCCGCCTACCCCGAGCTCGTGGTCGACGGGCTGCCGCTGGACTTCCTGCAGAACTCCGAACCCAAGCTGCGCGCCGACGACCTCACCCCGGTGAGCTGGCCCACGGACCCGTCGCTCGAGTGGTGCCCACCGGGTCACGGCGACATCTACACCGCCCTGCTCGGCTCCGGTCTGCTCGACCGGCTGCTCGACGCCGGGTTCCGCTACGCCAGCGTGTCGAACTCCGACAACCTCGGTGCGGCCCCGGACCCGCGGATCGCCGGCTGGTTCGCCGCCTCGGGTGCGCCGTACGCCGCCGAGCTGTGCCGGCGCACCGCGGCCGACCGCAAGGGCGGGCACCTCGCGGTCCGCAGGCGCGACGGCAGGCTCATCCTGCGGGACACCGCCCAGACCTCGGCCGATGAGATGCACTACTTCACCGACACCGACCACCACCCGTACTTCCACACCAACAACCTGTGGTGGGACCTGCGCCGGCTCAAAACCGCCCTCGTCGAACGCGGTGCGGTGCTGGGGCTGCCGCTCATCAAGAACGTGAAGACCGTCGACCCGACGGACTCCTCGTCCCCCGAGGTGGTCCAGATCGAGACGGCGATGGGCGCCGCGATCGAGGTGTTCGAGGGTGCGACCGCGATCGTCGTCGAACGCGCCCGGTTCCTGCCGGTGAAGACCACGAACGACCTGCTGCTGCTGCGCTCGGACGCCTACGACCTGGCCGATGACGGCACGCTGCGGCTGGTTCCGGACCAGGCGCCGCTGGTCGACCTGGCCCCGAAGCACTACAAGACCGTGGGCCGGTTCGACGCCCACTTCCCCGCAGGCGCCCCGTCGCTGCGCGGCGCCCACTCGCTCACCGTGGCCGGCGACTGGACCTTCGGGGCGGACGTCGTCGTCACCGGCGACGTCACCCTGCCCGACGAGGGCGCCCCCCGCACCGTGTCGCCCGGGACCACCCTCAAAGCCTGAGCCCAGCCCCAGCCCCGGCCCCGGGCCGCCGAGCGCCGTGTCGGATTCTCGCTAGCCGCCGGCCGCCGCACGGGTGAGGATCGGGGGGTGGACGAATCAGCCTGCCGGGCCGCGGTGCGCAGCCGGGACGCGCGGTTCGACGGGCGGTTCATCCATGCCGTCACCTCGACCGGCATCTACTGCCGCCCGTCCTGCCCGGCGCGCACCCCGGCCGAGGCGCACATGCGCTTCTACCCGACGGCCGCCGCGGCCCAGGGCGCGGGCTTCCGGGCCTGCAAACGGTGCCGCCCTGACGCCAGTCCCGGATCACCGCAGTGGGATGTCCGCCACGACACCGTGGCCCGGGCGATGCGCCTCATCGCCGATGGGCTGGTCGACCGCGACGGCGTCCCCGGGCTGGCGCGGGCCGTCGGGTACTCCCCCCGGCAGCTCGAACGCCTCATGACCGCCGAGCTCGGAGCCGGTCCGCTCGCCCTCGCCCTGGCGCGCCGCGCGCAGAACGCCCGCACCCTCGTCGAGTCCACCGATCTGACCATGGCCCAGATCGCGTTCGCCGCCGGGTACAGCTCGATCCGCGCGTTCAACGACGCGGTCCGCACCGTCTACGACACCACGCCGAGCCGGTTGCGCACCGCGGCCCGGCGCAGCCCGCACCGGGCCGGTCTGGTCGAGCTTCGGCTGACCTACCGCCCCCCGCTCGAGGTCTCCAACCTGCTCGGCCATCTGGTCGCCACCGCGGTCCCCGGCGTCGAGGAGTGGCGCGGCGGGGCCTACCGCTCCACCCTCCGGCTGCCCCGCGGCTGGGGCGTCGTCGCGGTCCGCCCGCCGACCCGCGGCGCGTTCACCGTGACGCTGCGGCTGTCGGACACCCGCGACCTCCCGGCGGCCGTGGCCCGGACCCGCCGGCTGCTCGACCTGGACGCCGATCCGGTCGCCATCGACGCCGCGCTCGCCCAGGACCCGCACCTGGCGCCCCTGGTGGCTGCGACCCCGGGCCGCCGGGTGCCCCGCACGCTCGACCCGCAGGCCATGGCCCTGCGCGCCGTGCTGGGTCAGCAGGTCTCCACGGCCGCGGCCCGCACCCATGCGGCCCGGCTCGTGGTGAGCCTCGGCGATCCGATCGAGGACCCCGACGGCGGTCTCACCCACCTGTTCCCGACCGCCGCCCGCCTGGCCGAGAGCCCCGATCGGGTGGCCACCGCGCTCGCGATGCCCGCCGCACGTCGCAGCACCCTGCTCGCCCTGGCCGAGGCGCTGGCCGACGGCCGCCTGCGGCTCGACCCCGGCGCGAGCTGGGACGAGGCGCGTCACGAGCTGAGCGCTCTGCCGGGTGTCGGCCCCTGGACCGTCGAGACGGTGGCCATGCGCGCGCTCGGCGACCCCGATGCCTTCACCGCCACCGACCTCGGCGTGCGGGCCGCGGCCCGCACGCTCGGACTGCCCACCGGCGGGTCGGCGCTCGTCCGGGCCTCCGCCCCGTGGGCGCCCTGGCGGGCCTACGCCGTCCAGCACCTGTGGGCGCTGTCCCCGCACGCCGTCAACCAGCTCCCGGAGGACTCATGAGGCACACCGTCGTCGACTCGGTCATCGGCCCGCTCACCCTCGTGCTCGACGACGGGGGTGCGCTCACCGGTGTCTTCATGGGCGGGCACCGACCGGCGCCCCGGCCCGAACGCCTGGGCCCCCGGGTGGACGGTGAAGGGTTCGAGACGGTCGTCGCGCAGCTCGAGGAGTACCTGGACGGCCGGCGGCACACCTTCGACCTGGTCACGCGCGCGTCCGGCACCCCGTTCCAGCACGAGGTGTGGGCGGCCCTCGCCCGCGTGCCGTACGGGGCGACGACCACCTACGGCGCGCTGGCCAGGTCGATCGGCCGGCCGTCGGCCGCGCGTCCGGTCGGGGCCGCCGTCGGACGCAACCCGCTGTCCCTCATCGTGCCGTGCCATCGCGTCGTCGGCGCCGACGGCACCCTCACCGGCTATGCGGGCGGGCTCGAACGCAAGACCTACCTGCTCGCGCTGGAGCGTCGTCAGGGCCTGTCCCCCGCACCGGTCACGGTCGACCGCGTCCAGCCCCCGCTCACGCCGTCGCGATGAGCAGCATCGTCACCGCTGCGCCCGTCACCAGGTTGAGCCACAGGAAGGTGCGCCAGCCGGCGTTCGCCCGTTCGCACGTCGCGTCGTCGACCGACCAGAACCGGGCGGTGCTCACCGCATAGGGCAGCGGCAGCACGGCCGCGAGCACCCCCGGCCACGGCAGGGCCAGCAGCACGGCGGCCGCGCCGACGTACACCAGGACGGCGGCGCGTGCGGTGGCCCTGGCGCCCAGCACCGTGGCCACCGAGGCGATGCCGCCGTCCCGGTCGGCGCGGACGTCCTGCACGGCACCGAAGGCGTGCGAGGCCATCCCCCAGAGGGTGAACGCGACGATCACCGGCCAGATCTGCCGGGAACCGAGGGGCGCCCCGGCGAGCACCAGCCCGAACACCAACGGTCCGACGAAGTGCAGCGCCGAGGTCGCCGAGTCCAGCACCGGGCGCTCCTTGAACCGCAGCCCGGGCGCCGAGTAGGCCACCACGAGGAACAGCACCGCAAGCAGCACGGCCCCCGACGCCACCGATCCGAGCAGCAGCAGCCACACCGCGAACGGGACGACGAGCACTCCGGCGCCGAGGAGCACCCGGCGGTGGACGATCCGCGCCCGCTCAGGCGGCACGAGTCCACCCTCGATCCCGCCCTTGCGGGGGTTCGCCAGGTCGGAGGCGTAGTCGAACACGTCGTTGACGCCATACATCAGCAGGTTGTAGGGCACCAGGAAGAACAGGGTCCCGACCACGAGCGACACATCGACCCGACCACCCGTGGCGACCAGGTAGCCGGCCGCGAACGGGTACGCGGTGTTCACCCAGGAGAACGGCCGCGAGGCCGCGACCAGGGCCTTCACGGCAGTCCACCGTCCTCGTCCTCGCCTGCGGGGCGGCCTGCCGCGCGCCGGTTCGCCCGTCCGGTCGTCCCGTGCCGACGGCCCAGCACGGTCCACAGCACCGGCATGGCGAGCCCCGCCGCGACGGCGTAGGCGAAGTCCTCGAGCGGGGCTCCCCAGAGGCGCACCCCGAGGATCTTGGTCGGGTCGAACACGTAGAGCCCCACCCGGATCATGAGC
>JAKLPK010000170.1 GCA_022013895.1 Cellulomonas sp.
GAAGAAGAACGTCGCCTACGGGCAGGCGCACATCAAGAGCACCTTCAACAACACGATCGTGTCGATCACGGACCCGTCCGGTGCGGTCATCGCCTGGGCGTCCTCCGGCCAGGTCGGTTTCAAGGGCTCGCGCAAGTCGACCCCGTTCGCGGCCCAGCTCGCCGCCGAGGCCGCTGCGCGTCGCGCCCAGGAGCACGGCATGCGCAAGGTCGACGTGTTCGTGAAGGGCCCCGGCTCCGGCCGTGAGACCGCGATCCGCTCGCTCACCGCGACCGGTCTCGAGGTCGGCTCGATCCAGGACGTCACTCCCCAGGCCCACAACGGCTGCCGTCCGCCGAAGCGCCGCCGCGTCTGACCTCTCAGCCGGTGCCAGGAGGAGTCCTGGCACCGGCTCGAACTGCTGTCCGGTGGACCGAGACCGGGCGGCGTGCACTGAACCTGCGGGGCGTCATATGGCGGACGCCCGCTGAGAGGAACCACACCGTGCTCATCGCACAGCGCCCCACCCTGACCGAAGAGGTCGTCTCGGAGCACCGTTCGCGGTTCTCCATCGAGCCGCTGGAGCCGGGCTTCGGCTACACGCTCGGCAACTCCCTGCGCCGCACGCTGCTGTCGTCCATCCCGGGCGCCGCGGTGACGAGCATCCGCATCGACGGCGTGCTGCACGAGTTCTCCACCGTGCCGGGTGTCAAGGAGGATGTCACCGAGCTCATCCTCAACATCAAGAACCTGGTCGTCTCCTCGGAGAACGACGAGCCGGTCGTCATGTACCTGCGCAAGCAGGGGCCGGGCGCGGTGAGCGCGGCCGACATCGTTCCGCCGGCCGGTGTCGAGGTGCACAACCCCGACCTGCACCTGGCGACGCTCAACGACAAGGGCAAGCTGGAGATCGAGCTCACGGTCGAGCGCGGTCGTGGCTACGTGTCGGCGAACCAGAACAAGGCGTTCGACGCCGAGATCGGCCGGATCCCGGTCGACTCGATCTACTCGCCGGTGCTCAAGGTGACCTACAAGGTCGAGGCGACCCGCGTCGAGCAGCGGACGGACTTCGACAAGCTCGTCGTCGACGTCGAGACCAAGCCCGCCATCAGCCCGCGTGACGCGCTCGCCAGCGCAGGCAAGACTCTGGTCGAGCTGTTCGGGCTCGCACGGGAGCTCAACGTCGAGGCCGAGGGCATCGAGATCGGCCCGTCGCCGACGGATGCCGCGCTCGCTGCCGACCTGGCGCTGCCGATCGAGGATCTGCAGCTCACCATCCGGTCGTACAACTGCCTCAAGCGCGAGGGCATCCACTCGGTGGGCGAGCTCGTGGCCCGTTCCGAGGCGGACCTGCTCGACATCCGCAACTTCGGCGCGAAGTCGATCGTCGAGGTCAAGGAAAAGCTCGCCGAGCTCGGGCTCTCTCTCAAGGACTCGCCCCTCGACTTCGACCCCAGCACGACGGCGGGCTACTACGCCGACGACGAGGGTGACTTCGTCGACGACGAGCAGTTCTGACCTTCTCTCGACCTTCCCAAGGAGTGAACGACGATGCCCACGCCCACCAAGGGTCCGCGCCTGGGTGGCGGTCCGGCTCACGAGCGGCTGATCCTCGCGCACCTCGCGACCCAGCTGTTCGAGCACCGGTCCATCACCACCACCGAGGCCAAGGCCAAGCGGGTGCGTCCGCTGGCCGAGCGTCTCATCACCTTCGCCAAGCGTGGTGACCTGCACGCCCGTCGCCGGGTGCTGACCGTCGTTCGCGACAAGTCGGTGGTGCACGAGCTGTTCACCGAGATCGCCCCGGCCATGGCCGACCGCACCGGTGGCTACACGCGCATCACCAAGATCGGCCCGCGCAAGGGCGACAACGCCCCGATGGCGGTCATCGAGCTCGTGCTCGAGCCCGTCTCGCCCAAGCAGCAGGTCGTGCGCGAGGCGACGGCCGCAGCGGCGAAGGCGGCGCCCGTCGTCGAGCCGGTCGAGGCGACCGAGGTCACGGAGACCGAGGTCACGGAGACCGAGGCCACGCCTGCGCAGGACGCCGTCGAGGCGGCCGCGGAGCCCACCTCGGACGAGGCCGCCGACAAGGCGTGACGGACCGCACCTGACGCCGAAGGGCCCGCGCCGACAGGTGCGGGCCCTTCGCCGTTCATGCGGTGTCTGCCGGTGCGGGCACGACCGGCCGAGACTCAGCCGGTCGGCCCGGCCATCCGGGTGAGGGCCTCCCCGAACCTGCGCGCGAGGCCGGCACCGCCGTCGGAGGCGGTGAGCAGCGACAGCCGGGTGTCCGGTGCTCGGTAGTAGACCCAGGGGCTCACCGGGTCGGCGATCCGGTGCTCGACCACGGCCAGCTCGCCGAGCAGCTGGAGGGCCGCAGGAACGGCCTCGATCCGCTCGAGCACGTGGACGGCGAGCAGGTGACGGTTCGGCGCGATGACCAGGACGCCGTGCTCGGGTCGCTCGATCCGGAGGGTCGCTGCCAGCAGACCGTCGAGCACGAGCAGCCGCGAGGCGCCGAACACGTCGTCGGACACGTAGGTCTCGATGCGTGCATCCGCACCGACCCGGAGCGTGCTGTGGCGCGGTGCGGGCAGCCGGGCGAGTCCCTCGACGGCGCGCTGGGCACACACCTCCCACCCGCCGTGCACAGCGGGGTCCAGCGGTCCGCTCACGGACTTGCCGCGAACCTCGACCATCACCTGGCGCAGCCCCGGAGCGATCAGTCGGCCGCGCGCGAACTGCTCGGTAGCGCCGTCCGCCCCGTGCAGCCCGCGGTCGGCGACGAGCCTCGCCACGTGCTGGGGGCCCTGGGCAAACCCGCCGAAAAGGGACACCCGGCCAGGGTAGGTCGGCCCGCGGCGCCCGTCACGAGCTGGGACCGATGATCACCCGGACGGTTGACCCGTGGGCTCAGGCGGCCTGCAGGCTCCAGGCGCGGACGCCGCCGACGATCCCGGCGGCGTTCGGCACGACGACGACGTCGTCCCCGAGCCGGTCGAGCACCTGGGCGCTCACCCGCCGCGAGTTGCCACCACCGAGGTAGAGGCGGTCCCAGGCGACCACCGGGCGCAACCCGTCGACCACACGGCGTACGCGACGTGACCAGAGCGCATCTCCGAGCCGTGCCCGCTCCGGCTGGCCGATGTACGAGTCGTAGGTGGTGGCCCGCGTCACCGGTGCGTGCGACATCTCGAGGTGCGGGGCGAGCCGCCCGCCGTCGAACAACGCCCAGCCCAGCCCGGTGCCGAGGGTCAGGACCAGCTCGACACCGGTGCCGGAGACGACCCCGGCGCCGTGCACCTGGGCGTCGTTCAGCACGAGGGTCGGCAGCTCGAGGCGCGCCTCGAGCAGCGCGCGGACGTCACAGCCGGCCCAGGCCGCGACCAGCTCGGGCAGCGCGGGGGTCCGGGGGCCGGCGCGGTTGATGTAGTGCGGGGTCGAGACGACCACGCCGTGCCGGATCATCCCCGGCATCCCCACGGTGAGCCGGTCGGCGCGGGGCAGACCAGCAGCCAGCTCGGCGATGGTCTCGACCAGCCTGACGGGCGGCAGCGGGTACGGGGTGGGGACCCGGACGGCCGGTGCGTGCAGCGTGCCCGCGGCGTCCAGGACGGACGCCTTGATGCCGCCGCCGCCGCAGTCGACGGCGAGGGTGAAGGGGTCTGTGGGCACGCCCCAACCTAACGCCGTTACGGTGGTGCGCCGTGACGACCCTGCGCCTGCGGCTCGACCTGACCTACGCCGGAACGGGATTCGCCGGGTGGGCCCGTCAGCCCGGCCTGCGCACCGTGCAGGGTGAGCTGGAGGCGGCGCTCGCGACGGTGCTGCGCATCGAGGACGGCGTTCGGCTGACGGTCGCCGGGCGCACCGACGCCGGGGTGCACGCGCGCGGTCAGGTGGCCCACCTCGACGTCGAGGAGGCGTCCCTGGCGGCGCTGCGCTCACGGGACGGTGCCCGCGGCCCCCAGGTGCTCGTGCGGCGGCTCGCGGGGCTGCTGCCCGAGGACCTGGTGGTCCGCTCGGCGGTGGTCGCCCCCGAGGGATTCGACGCCAGGTTCGCCGCGCTGCGGCGCAGCTACGCCTACCGGGTGCGCGACGACGAGGTGCGGCCCGACCCGCTCACCCGCGCGATGGTGCTCTGGCACCGGCACCCGCTGGATGCCGAGGCGATGTCGCAGGCCGCGGCTCCGCTCGTCGGTCTGCACGACTTCGCGGCGTTCTGCCGTCCGCGCCCGGGCGCCACGACCATCCGCACCCTGGAGGTGTTCGACTGGCACCGGGTCGACGAGGGCGCAGATGCCGGGTTGCTCGTCGCCCGGGTCCAGGCGGATGCGTTCTGCCACTCGATGGTGCGGTCGCTGGTCGGTGCCTGCCTGGCGGTCGGCCGGGGGCGACGGGACCCTGGCTGGCCCGCACAGCTGCTGGCGGACGGGAAGCGGCTGGCCACGGTGGCGCCGGCGCTGGGCCTGACGCTGGAGCGGGTGGACTACCCTCCCGACACCGAGCTGGTGCGGCGGGCGGGGCAGACGCGGGCCCGCCGTGCGGCCGTGGTTCCGGAGGGCTGCTGCGACTGAGCCCGTGGCCCGCCGGCCGGGGCCCGCGCCCGTCGGCCGCGGAGACTGCCGGGCTCAGCCGATCGCGGGGCTCAGCTCGCCGTGCCGCTGGCGCCAGGCGAGCGTCCCGGCGAGCGCACCGACCGCGACGAGTGCGACGGCCGAGGCGATGCTGCCGGAGAAGACGCCGACCACGCAGAATCCGGCGCTCAGCACGCTGATGGCGGTGCGGCTGCGCCGACCGCCACCGACCGCGATGGCGAACAGCCCCCAGGTCAGGTACCAGGGGAAGGTGCTGGGTGCACTCAACGCGACGACCACCAGGGCCCAGCCGACGCTCGCGTAGGCGTCGCGGTCGGTCGCCCGGCCGGTGGCCCGGAACAGCAGGGCAGCGGCGCCGAGCGCGCCCGCGACGGCGGTGACGGTGCGGCCGATCGTGAACGCGGTGCTCAGCCCGGGTTCGGTGATGTTCCCCGTGACCAGGGCGATGAGCCAGGACAGCCACGTGCTCGGTGCCATCCCGCCGCGGGTGGTGCCCGGCACACCGAGGGCGCCGACCCAGCCGAACGCGTCCGGGAGCAGGGCCCAGGCCGCCAGTGTGGCACCGGCGCCGGTGGCCAGGGCGCCCATCAGCATCCGACGGCGTTCGGTCGGCGCGGTGCGCCGCAGCGCGGCGAGCAGGACGTAGCCGACGAGCACCGCACCCGGCAGCTTGACGAAGCAGGCCAGGACAGCGGCCGCCATCGCCCACGAGGTGCGGCCACGACGCACGAGGAGCACGACGAGCACCGCCAGCCCGCCGACGATCACGTCGAGGTGCGAGCCCGAGACCACGGTCACCAGCACCACCGGGTTGAGCGCCGTCAGCATCACGGCGACGGCCTGGTCCTCGGGCAGCGCGGCACGGACGGTCACCAGGACGGCGCCCACCAGGCCCGCGACGGCCAGCAGCCGGACCAGGAACACCGCCGTCCCGACGTCGGGCCCGGCGACGGACGCCAGGAGTCGGAGCACCTCGACCTGGACCGGCCCGTACGGGGTCGGTGTCGTGCGCCACATGGGGCTCACCGCAGCGGCATACCCGTCCCCGAGGATGCCCGGGCCGATGTGGTACGGATTCAGCCCGAGATCGGCGAGCCGCCCGACGGCCGCGTAGCTGAACACGTCGAGGCTCCCCATCGGGCCGGTGAGCAGCAACGGGAACGACCAGGCGGCGGCGACCGCACCGAGCACGGCCACCTTCGGCCGGGCCGCGAACGGCAGTGCGAAGCAGTATCGGGACACTGTGAACCACAGCATGCACAGCAGCCCGACCAGCAGCAGCTCGACCGCCAGCCACCCGGCCGACGCGGCGGACCCCGTCGGCCACGGGCCCCAGGTGCTGGGCAGGAGGACGTTCTGGGTGAACCCGCCGTAGGACGCGGCGACGGCGGTCGCCGTGACGACGGCTGCGCCGGCCCCGGCGACGGTGGCCACGCGGACGAGGGGTCGCTCGACAAGCGCAGGTCGATCTGCGCCGAGCGCGAGCGTGCCGTCCATGCTCTCCCCTGAAGTGACCCCGTCCGACGTTAGCGGACACGAGGCTACCGGGGGCGATGGTCGGCGGCCCGCGATCAGGCGTCGGGGTCGAACCGGCCGTCCGGATCGGCGACCACGTGGACTGCGGCCTCCTCGGCGCTCGCGGCCCCGCCGGCCAGGCCCGCGTCGACCGCGAACTGGTCGTTGACCCCGGCCTCGACGGCGTCGTCGTCCTCGACGAGGCGCCCGGCGCGATCCGGCTCACGGTTCGGCGCCGGGCGGGGCTCGGCGACCCAGACCTCCGGCTCCTCCTCGGCCAGCCGGCGGTCGAGCCCCTCGCCGTGGGCCTGTTCCCAGGCCGTCTCGCCCCAGCGGTTGGCGCGTTCGCGCTCGGGCGGGGAGTAGCCCTCGTCGAGAAGGTCCTCGACTCCGCGGTCGGCGAGGGTGTCCTCGGCCGACAGCTGGTCGGTCTCGCCCTCAGAGCCCAGTGCGGCGTCCGTGCTGGTGGCGGGTGTCTCCTCGGTCATGTCCCCACGGTGGCACTGCGCGGGGCTCGGCGCCACCGCCGGGGGAGCGGCAAATCCGGTCGCGGCCGGGGCGACGGGCCCGGCAGACTTCGGTGCATGGGTCATGTGGACGTCAACGGTGTCAGCGTGGTCCTGCCCGACGGTCGCCCGTTGCTCGACCGGGTGACGTTCCGGGTGGGTGAGGGCGCGCGGACGGCGCTGATCGGCCCGAACGGGATCGGCAAGTCCACCCTCATGCGCATCGTGTGCGGGGACCAGGTACCCGGTGCCGGGACCGTGACGGTCTCGGGCGGTCTGGGCGTGATGCGCCAGGACATCGGCCGCGTGACGGACTCCCGGACGGTGCGGGACCTGCTCGTGGACCTGGCCGCACCCGCCGTGCGCGCGGCCGGCGCCGAGCTGGCCGCCTCGGAGGAGGCGATGATGACGCGCGACGACGAGCCGAACCAGATGCGGTACGCCCAGGCGCTCGCCGACTGGGCCGACGTCGGCGGGTACGAGGCCGAGGTCGGGTGGGACCGGGTGACCGACGCCGTGCTCTCCGTGCCCTTCGAGCGGGCCCAGTACCGGTCCGTGCGCTCGTTGTCCGGCGGGGAGCAGAAGCGGCTGGTGCTCGAGGCACTGCTGCGCGGACCGGCCGAGGTGCTCGCGCTCGACGAACCGGACAACGCCCTCGACGTGCCGACCAAGCGGTGGTTGGAGGATCGCCTGCTGGAGTGCGGACGCACGGTGCTGTTCATCAGCCACGACCGTGAGCTCCTGGCACGGGTCGCGACCCATGTGGCGACCGTCGAGCCGACCGTCTCCGGCGGGCAGGTCTGGATGCACGGCGGCGGGTTCGCGAGCTGGGTGCAGGCGCGGCAGGACCGCCGTGACCGCCAGGCCGAGCAGGCCCGGCGGTGGGACGAGGAGCACGAGAAGCTGCGCACGCTCGTCGAGACCCTCAAGACGAAGGCCAAGTTCAACGACGGCCTGGCGTCGCGCTACTCGGCGGCCCAGACCCGGCTGGCGGCGTTCGAGAAGGCCGGGCCGCCGGTGGTCGAGGCCGAGCAGGCGACGGTCAACGTCCGGCTGACCGGGGGGCGCACGGCCAAACGGGCCGTGGTCGTGCGTGATCTGGGGCTGACGGGTCTGATGGAGCCGTTCGACCTCGAGGTGTTCTGGGGCGAGCGTGTCGCGGTCCTCGGTTCCAACGGATCGGGCAAGTCGCACTTCCTGCGGCTGCTCGCGGCCGGCGGGAGCGACCCGGTGCAGATCGGGGCGGACGATGACGAGGCTGCCGTGGACCCGGTCGTGCACACCGGCTCGGCGGTGCTGGGCTCGAGGGTGCGGCCGGGCTGGTTCGCCCAGAACCACAGCCATCCGGAGCTGGTCGGGCGGACCCTGCTCGAGGTGCTGCACCGCGGCTCGGGGCACCGGGCGGGGATCGGTCGCGATGCGGCCAGTCGCGCCCTGGACCGCTACGACCTGGTGGCGTCGGCCGAGCAGCGGTACGAGACGCTGTCGGGTGGCCAACAGGCCCGGTTCGGGATCCTGCTGCTCGAGCTGGGTGGTGCGACGCTGCTGCTGCTGGACGAGCCGACGGACAACCTCGACCTGCACTCGGCGCAGGCGCTGGAGAGCGGCCTGGACGCGTTCGAGGGGACGGTGCTCGCCGTCACCCACGACCGATGGTTCGTGCGCGGGTTCGACCGCTACCTGGTGTTCGGTGCCGACGGCCGGGTCGTCGAGACCCCCGAACCGGTGTGGGACGCCGACCGGGTGGCCAGGGTGCGCTGAGGGCTCTCGGGGTGCGGATCCGGGTGGGTTCAGTGGCGGTTCGCACCAGGGGCTCTCGGCGCGCTTTGACCCATGGGGTCGGCGGCAGGTAGCCTGGGCCGTCGTGTTGCGTCCCCGTGCGCGCCGGTGGCCTCTCACCACCGTGGCGCCGCGGATGGTCCGGTGTCCCACTCACCGGTCAGCGGATGCGCCGACACCGTACCGGTGAGCACGTCCAGCCACTTCTCGGACGAGCCCCACCGGCCACCACGCGAACGAGAAGGCTACGAAACGTGCGCACGTACACCCCGAAGCCCGGCGAGGTCGAGCGGAACTGGTACGTCATCGACGCGACCGATGTCGTCCTGGGCCGGCTTGCCAGCC
>JAKLPK010000020.1 GCA_022013895.1 Cellulomonas sp.
CGACGCGGGTCTCGTCTACGTGACCGATGTGCTGGCTGCGGGTGACGCCGTGCGAGGCATCGAGATCCCCGCCGAGGTCAACGCCTCGACCGAGTATCCGATCGCCGTGCTCACGCAGTCGGCGAACCTCCGAGCGGCCCGGGCCTTCGTCGACTACCTGCTCTCGGACGCCGGGGTCGATGTGCTGACCAAGGCCGGATTCTCCGGGCCCTGACCGATGGGGCGGCGATGAGGCGGCGGGTCCCGGTGGGTCGCGGGACGGTGACGGCCAGGCCCGTGCCCCGTCTGGTCGTCGCTCCTGCGGCGGTGGGGGTGGCGTTCCTCCTGCTGCCGCTCCTCGGGTTGCTGGTCCGCGCGCCCTGGGGGCGGGTGCTCGGTCTGCTGACCCAGCGTGCGGCGCTCGATGCGCTCCGGATCTCGGTGGTCACGGCATCGGCCGCCACGGTCGCCTCACTGGCGCTGGGCGTGCCGCTGGCGTGGGTGCTGGCTCGGTCGTCCGGTCCGATCGCACGGCTGCTGCGTGCGCTCGTGCTGCTTCCTCTGGTGCTGCCTCCTGTGGTCGGGGGCCTGGGGCTGCTGATGGCCTTCGGGCGACACGGCGTGGTCGGGCAGTACCTGGATCAGTGGTTCGGGGTGAGTCTGCCGTTCACGACGGCGGGTGTGGTCGTCGCGCAGACCTTCGTCGCGATGCCGTTCCTGGTGGTCTCGGTCGAGGGTGCGCTGCGCGGCGCCGACGCGGGTCTGGAGGAGGCTGCCGCGACCCTGGGTGCCCGGCCGATGGCGGTGTTCGGTCGCATCACTCTGCCGCTGGTCGGGCCCAGCCTGATCGCGGGCGCCGTGCTCTGCTGGGCACGCGCCCTGGGCGAGTTCGGGGCGACCATCACCTTCGCCGGCAACCGTCCGGGGGTGACCCAGACCATGCCGTTGGCCGTCTACCAGGCATTCCAGACCTCGCCGGATGCTGCGGTGGCGCTCAGCCTGGTGCTGCTGGCGGTGTCCGTGACCGTCCTGGTGGCCATGCGCGAGCGCTGGTGGAAGGCCGGGGGTGGATGGTGAGCGCCGGGCTTCGGGCCGAGATCGGCGTGTGGCGTGGGAGCTTCCACCTCGACGTCGCGCTCCAGGTGCAGCCCGGCGAGATCCTCGCCGTGCTGGGCCCCAACGGTGCGGGCAAGTCGACGCTGCTGCGGGTGGTGGCCGGACTCCTGGCCGTCGCCGAGGGCTCGGTCGTGTGCGGCGGCTCGGTGTGGGACGACCCGGTCGGCGGCGTGCTCGTCCCGGCGCCTGAGCGGCGGACCGGGTACGTGTTCCAGGACTACCGCCTGTTCCCGCACCTGTCGGTGCTGGACAACGTCGCGTTCGGTGCCCGGTCGCGGGGGATGACCAGGCGCGCTTCGCGCGAGGGCGCGGCCGCTGTGCTCGAACGGCTGGATCTGGCCGAGTTCGCGTCGCGGCGACCGGCGGAGCTGTCGGGAGGGCAGGAGCAACGCGTCGCGCTCGCCCGGGCGCTGGCCAGCGACCCGCAGGTGCTGCTGCTGGACGAACCGCTGGCGGCGCTGGACGCCCGCACGCGCATCGAGGTGAGGGGGCTGCTTCGCCGCCACCTCGCCGACTTCGCGGGGCCGACGCTGCTGGTCGTCCACGACCCGCTGGAAGCGATGGTTCTCGCCGACCGGATCCTGGTGATCGAGAACGGGCGGGTGGCCCAGACGGGCACGCCGAGCGCTGTCGCACGCCATCCGGCGACCGAGTACGTCGCGCGGTTGGTCGGTGTCAACCTCTACGCGGGGACCGTCGTGGACCCGGCGACCGGGCGGATCCGGCTGGACGAGGGAGGTGAGCTCGTCGCGGCTGCCGGTGCGCATGACGTCGACCTCGACGCCGCTCCGCGCCGGTTGCGGCAGGGGGAGCGGGTGCAGGTGGCGCTTCGACCCGCGTCGATCACGCTGCACTCGCGGGAGCCTGATGGCTCGGCACGCAACCGGTGGCCCGGGCGGGTGGTCGGGCTGGAGCAGTTCGCCGACCGGGTCAGGGTGGAGGTCGCCGGCGCCATCGACGCGGCGGTCGACATCACCGCGTCGGCGCTCGCCGAGCTGGGCCTGCACGACGGTGTGGAGGTCTGGCTCAGCGCGAAGGCGACCGAGGTGGTCGCCTACCCGTCCGGCGAGGCGGCGATCACCGACCCGGAGCCCCTGAGGTGAGCCGCCTGGCCACCCGCCGCTGAGGCCCCGGCTGGAGATTCACGCGAAAGGTAGGACTAATGACATGGGGTGGGCGCGAAAGGTAACACCAGACTGACCTCTGACCAGGGGGAACCTCGCGGATCAGCGAGACCCGTCGGCGCGGAGGAGGAACAACCGTGGACGATCTCACGCAAGGACTGGGCTCCGTGCTTGAGACGGGGACGACCCGTCGCAAGTTCCTGCAGTGGAGCTCGATCGCAGGCGGTTCGGCCGCAGCGCTCGGCGCGGCGGGCCACTACGGCCTGCTCGACGCGCAGCCGGCCGCGGCCGCGCAGCTGACCGCGACGGGCTCCGGAGTCAAGACCGTCTGGAGCGCCTGCACGGTGAACTGCGGATCGCGCTGCCCGCTCAACCTCGTCGTCTCGGACGGTCAGATCGTCCGGGTCGACCCCGAACCCACCGGGGACGACGAGCTGGGCACCCAGCAGATCCGTGCGTGCGTGCGTGGTCGGTCGATCAGGCACCGCATCTACAACCCCGACCGGCTGAAGTACCCGATGCGGCGCACGGGCGCTCGTGGCGACGGCACCTTCGAGCGGATCTCGTGGGAGACCGCCTTCACCGAGATCGCCGAACGGCTGAAGAGCGTCATCGACCAGTACACCAACGAGGCCGTCTACCTCAACTACGGCACCGGGACCCTGGGCGCCACCGTCGCGACCAGCTGGCCGCCCGCGTCGACCGCGGTCGCCCGCCTGATGAACTGCGTCGGCGGGTACCTCAACCACTACGGCGACTACTCGGCGGCCAACATCGAGGCCGCCTACCCTCACCACTACGGCACGTGGACGCCCAGCAACAGCTTCGACGACACGGTCAACTCCAAGCTCGTGGTGCTGTTCGGCAACAACCCGGCCGAGACCCGGATGAGCGGTGGCGGGGAGGTGTTCGTCTCCCAGCAGGCCAAGAAGGTGAACAACACCCGGGTGATCGTCATCGACCCGCGCTACACGGACACGGGTGTGACGCTCGCCGACGAGTGGATCCCGATCCGTCCGGGCGGGGACGTCGCGCTCGTCGCCGCGCTCGCGCACGTGATGATCAGCGAGGGTCTGCACGACCAGGCGTTCCTCGACCGCTACTGCGTCGGCTTCGACGACGAGCACCTGCCTGCCGGCGCACCCGCGGGCAGCTCCTACAAGGCGTACGTCATGGGAGACGGACCCGACGGGATCGCCAAGACGCCGACGTGGGCCGAGGCCATCACCGGCATCCCCTCGGACACCACGGTGCGGCTCGCCCGGGAGATCGCCCTGGCCAAACCGGTCAACATCATGCAGGGCTGGGGGGTGCAGCGGTCCGCCAACGGTGAGAACGCGGCCCGCGCGATCTTCACCCTGGCCGCGATGACCGGCTGCATCGGCATCCCCGGCGGTGGGACCGGCGGTCGCGAGGGCAGCTACTCCATGTCAGCGGCGGCGTTCCCGACGCTGAAGAACCCGATCGAGACGGCGATCTCCGTGTACGGGTGGACCGACGCGATCACGCGGGGCACCGAGATGACCGCGCTCGCCGACGGTGTCCAGGGCCGTGACAAGCTCATCGCGCCGATCAAGTTCATCTGGCAGTACGCCGGGAACGCCCTGATCAACCAGCACGGTGACACCAACCGGACGCACACGATCCTGGCGGACGAGTCGCTGGTCGACACGATCGTCGTGATCGAGAACCAGATGTCGGTCTCGGCGCGCTACGCGGACTACCTGCTGCCCGATGTGACGACCGCCGAGCAGATGGACCTCGCCCAGCAGGGCAACGCCGGACCGCTCGGCTACCTGATCTTCGCCGACAAGGCGATCGACCCGCTCTACGAGTGCAAGCCCGTCTACGAGATCCTCACCGGGATCGCCGGCGCACTCGGGGTCGAGCAGAAGTTCTCCGAGGGCAAGTCGCAGGAGGACTGGGTCCGTCAGATCGTCGAGGCGACCCGTGAGCTCACCCCGTCCGTCCCCGACTTCGACACGCTGCGTGCCCAGGGGATCTACAAGGAGAAGGGCACGGCGACCGTGCCGCTGGCCGACTTCCGGGCCGACCCGGCCGCCAACCCCCTCAAGACGCCCTCGGGCAAGATCGAGATCTACTCGGCCGCGCTCCAGAAGCTGTCCGACACCTGGGAGCTGCCGGCGGGCGACAAGATCACCGCGGTCGCCGAGTACTTCCCCACCTGGGAGGGCATCGAGGACGCGCTGCGCGGCACGTACCCGCTGCAGTGCATCGGCCACCACTACAAGGCCCGGACGCACTCCACCTACGGCAACGTCGACTGGATGAAGGAA
>JAKLPK010000171.1 GCA_022013895.1 Cellulomonas sp.
CAGAGAACGGCGACAATGCGCCGTTCACGCAGGTCCAGCTTGCGGAGTCGACTGCCGAGCTCTTGCGGGTCATCGGGGAGATCAGGGTCGGTTCGGGGCGCGTAGCGGCCGAGCCGGAACCTGTCGCCTGAGCAGTCGCGCAACCATTTTCTTCACCAACGAATCCACGCAGGGGAGCACCGGAATGTCAGAGACGCCATCGCCCAGGTCCGAGCCGCAGTCCGCGCTGCCGGCCGAGCAGCCGCCAGTCGACCAGGTCTCGGGCGTCGATTCCGCGAGTCCCGACGCACCGCGGCACCGCGCCCGCCCCGCCTGGCTCCTCCCCTTCGCCACGGGGGTGGTCGGCTTCGTCCTGGGCGTCGCCGGGACGGCCGTCGTGACGGCGCAGCGGGACGCGGCCTCGGCGCGGGCCGTGGCCGCCGCGTCGGCCTCCGCAGCCAGCGCCTCCGCGTCCGAGGCGTCCACACAGGCCGCCGTCCTCACCGATGCCGTTCGCACCTGCGGGCTCACCGGCTCCACCGGGATCGAGCTGGGCGACGGTGGAGCCTCGTTGACCTTCGACATGAAGGGCAAAGACGACCTCAGCGGTGCGCATGTTGAGAGCATCAACTGCCTCTTCGGCAAGCTCGACATGCCCTCAGCAGTCTCCTCCCACATGAACCAGACCACCTCGATGGACGGCCGGCAGACGGAGAGCTGGGGCAACCTCACGATCTCGTGGTCGTACCACCCCGACCGCGGACTCGACGGCGTGCTCACGATCGCGGAGAAGTGAGGGGCCCATGCTTGCCGCAGGTACATCCCCGGCACGCGGATCTTCACACCGCGTCCGCGGAGCGCATCTGCTGTTAGATTTCCTTGAGCGAAATCTAACAACGAGACTCGCGCGGGGGTGGTGTGCGTGATTGGCGGCAGCGATCCCGTCGGTATCGAGGTCACCCGCGTGCTCGCGGCCCTGGCCGCCGGCGAGGGTGACCGTCTCGAGACAGTCCGGGTCGACCTGAAGGAAGAGGCGGGGCGGCGCGACCGTGCAGGGATGATCGTGGCCGGGGCGGCACGCAGCCAGATCGCCGCGGAGCAACTGGCGGGCGAGTCCGCGTGCATGGCGAACTCCGACGGCGGCGGCGCGCTGATCGTGGGGGTCGCCAACGACCGCACGCTCATCGGGACGGCGCTCGACGCGCAGTGGCTGCGCGCCCGGATCTACGAGCTCACGGACCGCCGGCTCACAGTGGACGTCCGCGACGAGCGCCTCGGCGGAGTCCGCCTGCTCGTGGTGCGCGCGTTCCAGGCGATCGAGCCCATCCGCTACCGGAACCGCATCACCTGGCGGGTGGACGACAGGTGCGTCGAGGTCGACGCCTCCACCTGGCACGAGCGTCGCATGACACGGGACCGCTACGACTGGTCCGAGCAGTCGTCCCACACGGATCCCCGTGCGGTGCGGCCCGCCGCGCTCGCGATCGCCCGGCGACACCTCCGCGAGTCCCAGGAAGGCCCGGCGCAGGAGCTCGCCTCCGTCACCGACGCCGAGCTCCTGCGCCGCCTCAACGTCATCACGCAGGACGGCTACCTCACCAACGCCGGACACCTGACCTTCGTCGGACGAGGGCTTCCCGTCCTCGACTACCAGCGACGACCAGTGCGCGGCGCCGACACGCGCCGTCGCGTCCTGGAGGCCGACCTCTCGCTCCTGGAGGAGATCGACGCCGTCGAGTCGGCGATCGACGCCTTCAACGAGGAGCGTCACATCCGCCGGGGCTTCGTCATCGGCCGGCTCCGGGAGCTTCCCATGAGCGCGGTCCGCGAGACCATCGTCAACGGCGTCGTGCACCGAGACTGGGCCAGCGGGGCGCCCACGGTGGTCGAGCACATCGGCCGGACGCTCGTGGTCAGCTCACCGGGAGGCTTCATCGGCGGCGTGACCTCGGAGAACATCATCACGCACCCGTCCCAGGCGCGGAACCGCTCCTTGGCGGACCTCTTCACGACGCTCCGCATCGCCGAGCGCCAGGGCGTGGGCGTCGACCGGATGGTGCGCGACATGATCGCCCTCGGGTACCCGTCCCCGGCGATCAGTGAGACGGCCGGCCCGTACATCCGCGTGGCCCTCGTCGGGGACTCCCTGGACGAGGCGTGGATCCGGCTGCTCAGCCGGCTGTCGCCCGGCGAGGCCCGTACCAGCCTCAACGTCCTGGTGCTGCTGCGCAGACTCGTCGACCTGGGGTGGTTCGACGTCAGGGCGGCCGCACCCCTCCTGCAGCTCGACGAGACCGAGACGACGGCCGCGATCCGTGCGTTCCTCGACGTCGCCATCGACGGTAGCCCGATCGCGGAGACTGTCGCGGGCACCCCCGCACAGAGCCCACCGGCCTGGACCCTCAGCGCCCGGGCGCGCGCCGCCCTCGCCGAGGAGGACGAGGCGACGGGCTGGCGCCGAGTCGCACCGGCGAGGGAGGCAGTGGCACTCGCGTGGGCGCGACACCGCGACCGGGTCAGCACGACGGAGCTCGGGAGCATCGTGGACGCCCACCCGAGCGGCGTGGGCCGGGTCCTGCAACGACTCGAGGAGTCCGGCGACCTCATCGCCAGCCGTGCCACCCGCGTCGGCCGCGGGTTCTTCTACCGGCCAGTCCCGTGACCGGAGGCGCCGGCGCACGTCCTTCGCAGGACCTCACACGTACGCCGCACGGCTTCACACCCCGACCTCCCACCACCTCACACACCCGGCCCACCGAGGAGTCCCGATGACCCGCCACCTCTCCGAGGACGACTGGGAGCAGATCGCTCTCGACCAGCTCGGCGAGCTCATGTGGCGCCCGGTCCATGGCTCCACCCTCGCGCCGGGCTCCGGCGAGCGGGAGAGCTGGGACGAGCTCGTCATCCCGTCCCGCCTGCGTGCCGCCCTGCGTGACCTCAACCCGTCGGTGCCGCGCGAGTACCTGGACCAGGCGCTCGCAGCGATCCTGGCACCCACCTCGCAGGATGCGATCACCGAGAACCACCGTCTGCACACCTTCCTGACCGAGGGCTTTCGCGGCATCACCTACATCGACGCCGACGGTGCGGAGCAGACCCCGACGATCCGGCTGGTCAGCACCGAACCGGCCGAGAACGACTGGATCGCCGCCAACCAGGTGACCATCGCCCACGGCGACGTCGAGCGGCGCTTCGACCTCGTGCTCTACCTCAACGGGTTGCCGGTCGCCATGATCGAGCTCAAACGTGCGGGCAGCGCGCAGGCCGACGTCGCCGCCGCCCACGCCCAGCTGCAGACCTACCTGCGCGAGTTCCCGCTGGCATTCCGCTTCGCGGTGCTCGTGGTCGCCTCCGACGGCATCCTCGCCCGATACGGCACCCCGTTCACCCCGCTGCACCACTTCGCGCCGTGGAACGTGGACGACGAGGGAGCGCCGGTCGACCGAGCGAACCTGCGGGACGGCGAGACCGCGCTGGACCTGCTGCTGTGGGGCGTGTTCAACCAGCTGCGGTTCCTCCAGCTGATGACCGGGTTCGTTGCCTTCGACGAGGGCGACGACGGCCTGAGCAAGCGGATCGCCAAGCCCCACCAGTACTTCGCGGTGACCAAGGCCGTCGGGACCACCGTGCAAGCCGTCGCGACGAACGGGCGCGCCGGCGTGGTGTGGCACACGCAGGGCTCGGGCAAGTCGATGGAGATGGAGCTCTACACCAACCAGGTGCTGCGCCACCCCAAGCTCGCCAACCCGACCATCGTCGTGGTCACCGACCGCACGGAGCTCGACGGCCAGCTCTACGAGGCGTTCGCGCGCTCCCTCCTGCTGCCGGAGAAGCCGGTGCAGGTGCACCGTCGCGAGGAGCTGCGGGCCGAGCTGACCGGCCGCGCCTCGGGCGGCATCTACTTCACCACCCTGCAGAAGTTCGGCCGCAACCTCGCCGAACGCGAGTCCGGGGTCGGCCACCCACGGCTGTCCGACCGTTCCAACGTCATCGTCATCGTCGATGAAGCGCACCGCAGCCACTACGACGACCTCGACGGTTACGCCCGGCACCTGCGCGACGGCCTGCCGCACGCGACGCTCATCGCGTTCACCGGCACTCCCATCTCGTTCACCGACCGCAACACCCGGGAGGTGTTCGGCGACTACATCGACATCTACGACCTGACCCGGGCCGTCACCGACGGTGCGACCGTGCCGGTCTACTTCGAGTCACGCCTGGTCAAGGTGCAGCTCGCCAGCGCCCTCACCGAGGACCTCATCGACGCCGCCGCGGACGAGGCCACCGTCGGCCTGGACGACGCCGAACGGGAACGGATCGAACGGTCCGTCGCCGTTGTCAACGCCGTGTACGGCGCACCGGAGCGGATCGGGTTGCTGGCCCGCGACCTGGTGACGCACTGGGAGGCGCGACGCGAGGCCATGGCCACGGTCCTGTCCACCGAGCAGAACCCGCACGTGCCGGGCAAGGCGATCGTGGTCGGTGCGACGCGGGAGATCTGCGCCCGCCTGTACGCGGCGATCGTCGAGCTGCGACCCGACTGGCACTCCGACGACCTGGGGTCCGGGGTCATCAAGGTCGTCTACTCCGGGACTGCGTCCGACGTCCCGCCGGTGGCCGACCACGTGCGCCGGGACTCGGCGAACGCCGTGATCAAGCAGCGGCTGAAGGAGCCGGACGACCCGCTGGAGATCGTCATCGTCAAGGACATGATGCTCACCGGCTACGACTCCCCGCCGCTGCACACGCTGTACCTGGACCGCCCGTTGAAGGGTGCGCTGCTCATGCAGACGCTCGCCCGGGTCAACCGCACCTTCCGCGGCAAGCAGGACGGGCTGCTCGTCGCCTACGCACCCCTGGCGGACAACCTCGCCCAGGCGCTGGCCGAGTACACGCAGACCGACCAGGAGACACGACCTGTCGGGCGATCGGTCGACGAGGCCGTCGCGCTGATCACCGAGCTGCTCGGTCAGCTGCGGGAGCTGCTCGCGGGCTACGACTGGCAGGCCCGGCTGGCGGCCACCGGCGCCCGGGCGTACATCAAGGCGGTCTTCGGCGCCGTCGACTTCCTGCGGCGCCCGCGCCCGGCAGAGAACGAGGAGGAGACGCTCGCCGCACAGTTCCGCCGCGTGGCCGCCCAGCTGTCCCGTGCGTGGGCCATCGCCAGCGGGGCCGACGCGCTGACCGCCGTCCGGGACGAGGCGCGCTTCTTCGAAGAGGTGCGCGTGTGGATGGGCAAGTTCGACGCCGAGGAACGGCAGTCTCGCGGCGAACCCATTCCCGAGGAGGTCCAGCGCCTCCTCAACCAGCTCGTGGCCGGCTCGGTCGTGTCCACCGAGGTGCTGGACATCTATGCCGCCGCCGGTGTTCCCCGCCCGGACCTGTCCAGGTTGGACGCGACCTTCCTCGCCCAGGCCCGCGCAGCCGAGAACCCACACCTGGCCGTCGAAGCGCTGCGGGCGCTGATCCTCGCCGAGAGCCGGACGGTCACCCGGCACAACCTGGTCCGCCAGCGCGCGTTCTCGCAGCGACTGCTCGAACTCATGGCCCGCTACACGAACCAGCAGCTCAGCTCCGCCGAGGTCATCGCCGCAATGATCGCCCTCGCCCAGGAGGTCGCCCACGAGGCCAACCGTGGCGCCGACTTCATCCCCCCGCTCGACGAAGACGAGCTTGCGTTCTACGACGCCGTAGCGTCGAACGAGTCGGCCGTGCAGGTCCAGGGCGAGGGTGTCCTGGCGAACATCGCCCGCGAACTCGTCGCGATCATGCGCCGCGACGTCAAGACCGACTGGACCGTGCGCGACGACGTCAAGGCCAAGCTGCGCTCATCGATCAAGCGGCTGCTCGTCAAGTACGACTATCCGCCGGACAAGCAGCAGGGCGCGATCCGGCTGGTGATGGAGCAGATGGAGTCGATGGCACCCCGGCTGGCGACCGGTGGGCAGGGCGCGGGGCGCGCGACGACCGGCAGCGGTGCCGCGGGGGCGACACTGTGACGCTAGCGCCGGACCCACCGGCCGAAATGGCCCCTCGTCTGACTACGGATCCGAGGGCCGGGGTTTCGAGTACCTCCGGGCGCACTCGTTGAGACAGCGACGGATGGGCCCAGTGACCAGCGGAAACGCTCGCGCTGGGCCTTCTCCGTCTCCTGCGCATTTTCGTCAACCTGTAGCCATCCGTCAGCCACGCGGCAGCACGGC